>JAAZVW010000035.1 GCA_018623135.1 Pseudomonadota bacterium | reverse complement strand
GCTTTAATGGTTTCGATTTTTTCTTCTAGTTCATCATCTTTAGTTTTAAGAGGTAATCCCAGTAAGCTAGGTACTTTGGCAGCTACACCTTTTTTACTTACATTAAGTGTTGGTGCAACGCCTTTAGGTGCGCTTTCTAGCTCAAATTCTTTAGCGATAGAACTTAAGCAAAATGCGCAAAGAACAGCGTAATATGTAAGCGTTATTTTAAGTATTTTAGGCATACTTTCTTTTTACCCTAGTATTCTCTCTTTTAACCAAATCCAACTTTTGTAAGTTAGACCATAACTAATGTATGATACCTGTAATTATAATTTAAAAGAAGTTTTACCCATATATAGGCTTGCACTTAGACTTTGTCTTGTTGTATAAGAGAGACACAAAGCGTTGAATTGAAAGGCGAGTATCATGACATTTTTGGTAACAGAACAATGTGTTAAATGCAAATATACAGACTGTGTAGAAGTTTGCCCTGTAGATTGTTTTTACGAAGGTGAAAACATGCTAGTTATTAACCCAGATGAATGTATTGATTGTGGTGTCTGCGAACCAGAATGCCCAGTAGAAGCCATTAAGTCAGAAGAAGAACTGATGCCAGGTGAAGAAAAATGGTACGAATTTAACGAGAAGTTTTCAGCTCTTTGGCCAAATATTACAAAAATTAAAGATGCCCCTGCCGATGCAGATGACTGGGCGAATAAAGAAGGCAAAGACAAACTGGTTTCAGAAAAGCCAGGCGAGGGTGATTAAATCCCCCTTTGTCAGATGTCTTTATCGGATAAAATCAGACAAACATAAAAAAAGAGCGTTAAAAAAACGCTCTTTTTTATGCCTTAAAGTCGCTCTTATAGCTTTTCATATAAACGAATATAGTTATGAACCATCTCTTTAAAATCGTATTTTTTACGCACAAAAGGGCGTGCCTCAACACTTAAGCCTTGCCTGTAAGTAGGGTCAGTGAGTAGTTTACGGAACTTACGTTTCGCATCTTCCGAATTATCTAAAACAATGCCACTTTTCCCACCATTTGTAAGGGTAAGGGCATCTTCACAAGGTGAAATAATAATAGGTAAACCAGAACTTTGCGCCTCTAAAAGTGTGTTATGCCTGTTTTCAATACCGCCTAATAACATAAATAAGTCAGAGGCTTTCATGTACTCAGCAGGGTTGTTGGGTGTTGTTATAATATGCACAAAATCTTTTACATCTTGCAACTGTGCTTCACGCTCTAAGTTGGCAAGGTATTCTTTTTCAACAACATCACCAATAAATAATAACTGTAAGTTTTCAGATAGTGGTAAACAACGTTTAAGCGTTTCAATCTGAGCATTGCTCTTTTTAATGTTGGCCATGCAACAAATAAGCGTACCTTTTTCAGGTAAGCCAAGGTTACGGCGTAAGGGGCGTTTGCTTAATACTGGTTTAAAGTGTTGGGTATCAACACCATCAGAAATAAGCACAACATCCGCTAATGAATTCAAGCGTGTTTGGCTTAAAATGCCGCTATTAGGGGCAATAAGTGGCTTAAATAAATGCAGGCTTTCTATAAAAGAATTACGCTGCCAATAAGGTACTGCGTTTTTATCAATATGTTTTGCTTTTTGAATCCTGCCAATAATCGGCACACCAATTTTAGTCGCTGCTTTGGCTGTTTGTGTGTACGGAAACTTAACCTGCATAAGTTGGCAAATATCAATGCTTTCATCTTCCATAAGTAAGCGTTGCATTCTGTTTGCTAGTGGCTTGTCCCAAAATTTATATTTAGGGCGTTCAGGTGTGTAGTATACTTTAATGTCTTTACTCATACCCTCAAGCGGAGAGCCTTTTTGCTCACCCACTAAAATAGAAACCTTTAATCCGCAAGATTTTAGGGCAAAAGCAAGCGTACCTGTTTGTTTAGCATAAACAGGCTCAGTACTTTCTGGGCAAATGAGTAAAATATGTAAGCTTTCCATGGTGGAAAGATATTAGCACTCTTATGCGCAAAAAAAAAGGGCGCATTGCGCCCAAATTAAATATTCGTTAACTCTTACCAAAAATTCGGTAAGGGTTGTTTTACGCCAGAGCTTAACTCTGTAACAGAAACTTGCCAGTCCTTGCCTTTTACAAGTTCTATTAAGCCCGCATAGGGCTTTGCGCTTTTGTTTTTACCCATGCCAACATCTAACATAATATGCCAAGGCACTTTATGGGCCGATGTTGTAATGAGTGGTTCCGCATTGCCATTATAGGTATGCCCTGAAAACCAGAGCTCCCCACCTTCATCCAATACATCTTCGGCCTTTGTTTTCACAGGTTTAAAGCCCATGATTTTTTTGACCAAATCTGGATGACGGAGCAACTCTACTTCTTTCACCGCGCAAAAACCCTTAAAACCTTTAATGGGTTTTAAATGGCGCTGTAGCTCTTTGCTCCAGTTGGCATGGCTAAACTTGTAACGACCAAAAGAGGTCGCCACATAGCGATGCGGTGCGTTCATGTACTCAGGCAAGGTATCTTCAAAAAACTTTAACACCCATGCTTTAACCGCAGATTCTCCTTGCTCTTTTTGCAAAAAGCTCAAATCTTTTAGTAGGTTTTTAACAAATCTTGCTTCGGCAGGCGCCTGAGCAATTTCTGTTAATGCCACATCAAGACCACGCTTTAACGCGTGCAAAATAGCCTCTTGCCTTGAGTAGAGCCGATGCAGAGAGGTTACGTCGTGGTTTCCCTCTGTTATCATCGCGCGGTTGTCGTACATGAGGCTAATAAAATCATCTAGCATAGCTAGCTGATCTAAGGGGCGTTGTTTGCCACCAATAAGATCACCTAAGCAGATGATTTTCAAGTTTCTGTCCATTTTAGCCATTTCAATGGCTGTGTTAATGGTGGTCAAACCTCCTTGTGCGTCACCAACAATCAGCAACTTATGCATGTTGCCTCCTTAATGTCAGGTTAAGCGACAGTAATACATACAAAATAAAAATATTATTTTGTTCTCTGTCGGTAAGAAATGATTAAAGATAAGTCTGCAGATCAATATAGGGGCTCTTGCTATTTGTGCAAGCCTTGGCGTATACTTTTTTTAATAAAAATAAAAAAGATTTAAGGTAATTTTATGGATCATAATTCAGTTGCTTATATACGTAAATTTGGCCACCAAACCCGTAACGCATTGGGGCGTATTAAATCTGTGGTCGATTTTTTAAAGCCAGAAATGTACGCGCAGCTTGATGATGAGCAACGTGCCATGGTTTTTGATGTGCTCAATCGTGGGTTAGAAGCCTCTGAGCATTTGGTGGATAAATTGGTAAAAGCCAAAGTGTTTACTGAGCAAGATTTACCTAAAGAATCACTAGATTTTGCAGATATTTTACGTAAGCAATTAAGTTTGATAGAGCAAAAACACAGCGCAAAACAGATGCAAACTGTTTTAAATATTCCGGAATCTCTTATCTGTGAACATAATATAGATTTTGTTACTTTTGCCTTTTATGAACTTTTGGATAACGCCTTTGCTTACGGCGAGCAAGGAAGCGATGTTTACATAAGCTTGCAACAAACAGAATCCGCAATGCCTTGCTTTGACATTAAAAACACGACAGCAGAAACAGAAAGTCTAGAAGAAGCAGGCACACCATATTATCGTAGTCAACTTGCAGATAGTATGCATGTGGGAGCAGGTCTTTCTTTATATGCCCTTAAAATGGGTGCAAAAGAAATGGGTGCGACCTTTACATTTGCTAAAAATGGAAATGAATTTTCTGCAAAACTGTGTTTTTAAAGCCACTTAGTGTTGTTTTAATCTCTCTATTTCTTGGTATTTTTGCACGCCGTCATTAATTTCGGGGTACAATTTTTGACTGTATGTATAAATATTACATCAGAAGTTTCCCTGAGGTTAAGGGTAAGCTTAAATGATTAAAAAAATGATAGGGGATTTTCTTATGGATAATATCGGTCTTTATATTCTACTTGGCTTAGCTGTACTTTTATATGTTTGGTATGCCAGCATTATTACCAAGCGCAATAAAGCGAAAGAGGCTTTTTCAGGTATTGATGTTCAGCTTAAAAAACGTGCCGATCTCATCCCTAATGTGCTCACAATTGCTAAAAAGTTTATGGCACATGAAAAAGAGCTTCTAGAAGAAGTAACACGCCTGCGTACAGAGGTTCAAAAACAGCAGCAAGATGCGCATGCAGATGAAGCTGCTCATATTAAAGAGCGTTTCATGACAGAAGCTCAACTGCAAAAATCAATGGGTCAGCTTATGATCGCGGTTGAAAACTACCCAGAACTTAAATCAGATACAAACATGTTAGAAGCTCAACGCGCCTACCAAAATGTGGAAGAAAATATCGCCGCGGCACGTCGTTTCTATAATGCAGCAGTAAATGCTCTTCATAATGCCATTCAAATCTTCCCAGGTAATGTTATTGCAGGGCTTGTTGGTGTTACAGAGATGCCATTTTATGAAGCAGAAGAGGCAGATCGCAAAGCAGTAAATGCGGCAGATGTTTTATAAACCTGTTTCTTTATTTAAAAATTAAAGCGAAATTATAAAGGATAAATTTCCATGAGCATCACGCAACAAATGGATGAAAAAATTGCTGAAATTCAGGCCGAACTTGCCCCTAAGTTTAAATATGTAGAGCAATTTAGACAGCAGTATTTTAAAGATACACTTATTCATGCTGTGCTCATTGCTGCTGTTTTAATACTTGTTGCCCTTACAGGTATTGATATTTTCTTTGTATTTGGTTTAGGCTCTTTAGGCGGGGTATACTTAACCTACAGGCAATATACATACACCCATAAAGTTAAAGAAGAAGCCATTAAACCAATGGCCGAATTGTTAGATCTTAAATATATTCCATCAGGTTCTTACGATATTTTACAACAAGCCAAACAAGCGAATATTATACCCACATATAACCGTGGTGGCGTAGAAGATGGCTTTATCGGTAAAGTTAAAGATACAGAGTTTGAATTTACAGAAGCACATTTAAAGTATGAATCTGGTAGCGGTAAAAATAAGTCTGTTAAAAGAGTGTTTGATGGCGGACTTATGCGTTTTAAATTACCTTATCATGTGAATGAGGATGTGCTTATTCTTACAGATAAAGGTATGTTCAATTCTTTAAAGAATATGACCCAAAAATTCTCAGGCATGCAACATATTGCTTTAGAAGATCCAAGATTTGAAGAAATTTATCAAGCATATGGTACAGATCAGGTAGAAGCACGACGTGTGCTTACGCCTTTGTTTATGGATGTTCTTGCTAACTTAAAAGAACGTTTTGATATTAAAATAGCCAACAAATCTTCAGGGTTGTCTATTGGTCGTAAATCTTGCGATATTCAAATGCTTTTTAGCGGTAATACGCTGTTGCTTTCTCTTAATTATAAGGGCGATTATTTTGAGCCAGGTCTTATGTATAAAAGCCTAGATGTGGATTGGATTAGCGACATGGTAGAAGATTTTGCCCTTATGCGTTTCATCGCTTCTAGCCTTAAGGTACAGCAGCATAATTACGCACATACACAAGTAAAATAACCCCTGTTACTTTTAAGTAACATCTGCTAATATGTGGGTATGACATATCAGCAAGATTTAACAGTTTCGGCGCTTAAACAACAGCTCCAGCCTAAGGTTGAAGAGCTTAGTTTGCTTATGCAACAACGCCGAGAAAGCCTTATGGGGCAAGCCTACCTTGTACTGCCTGTTGTTGTTATTGGCTTTTTATTCTTTTCTTGGCTGTTTAGCCTTATTATTCCTGCTTGGTTGTTTTGGCATTTGCGTACTTATAAAGCTGCCGTAAGGCAAGAGGTGCTTAAGCCTTTTGTGGGTGCTTTTGGTGCCCAATACAAACCAGAAGGGTTGCAAGCCTTATACGAACGTGCCAATAAACATGGTTTGTTACCTTCTCATACAGAGGTGGATTTAAAAGACGCGATTCAGGGTAAATATGCGGATTTAAGCTTTCAGTTAACAGAGTTTAAGCTTAAAGCAAAATCCCATCAACAGGCTGATATTCAAATTGGTCGTCATCATCTAAATATGCCGTTTAAACGTAAACAGAAGGTCTTTGAAGGCATGGCACTTATGTTACAATTGCCTTTTGATGTGCCTACGCCTGTATTACTGCAAAAAGACGTCCATGAAAAAGCAGGTATTAAACAATGGCAAGCCCGATTCAAGGGGCTTAAGCCTGTATCTGTTAACCAACCTTCTTTTGAAACAGAATACCAAATTTTTGCGTTAGATACAGAAGATGCCGCCCAACTTTTAAGTCATGAGTTTACCATGGCTTTTTTAAGCCTCATGAACCAAATTAAACTTAAATCAGCACATAAAAATATGTTTGGTTTTGTATTTAAACCACAGCTACAAGCGGTTGCTTGGCGCAAACAATTACTGTTAACGATAGATACCAACCAACGTTTTATGGAACCAGAATTTTTCATACGCTTTACTAAATCTCATTGGGCAGAACAGTTTATTGACTTTATGGCGCAGCTTAAAACAACGCTTAGCGCACTTCAAAAAGCAACAGAAACACAAAAGGCGCAAGCCTTAAAGCCTACGCCTCTTAAGTCAGAAACCAAACACCTTAAGCTGGTTAAAGAAGCTGGTTAATTCCTTATTTTATAATCATTTCGTCAGCGTCTAAAATATTTTAGAATTCCGAATGCCACGTTTAAGCCAATTTTCTAAACTTGGGCTTAATTTACCAATGCGCTCTGCAAGGTTAAAAAGCTCTTCTTGTAGGTTTGGGTTTTTGTAATCGTTTACAATCATACCCTCTACTTCAGCACCTGCGCTTTGTAATTGCTCAATAGATTTAGAAGCCTTGTATTTAGATGTGTCCCCAGCAAGGTATACTAAAATACACTTACTTGCCGCAGCAGAAAGCAAAACAGGGTCTACATTATAACGATTATAAGCCTGTACAGGTGTTGTATCTACAATAATATGGTCAAATTCTTTTTCTAAGTTCGCTAAAAACTTACGAGCACGTTCGGCATCTCTTAAAAATTGTACCGAATCATCATCACGTGGTGCCGCTAAAAAGAATAGATTATTCACCCCTTCAACTTCTACACATAAATCGAGTAGGGATGTTTCTAAATCACGCTCTTTTAAGTTCCACTCCAAACGTTCTGCACCAAATGTGGCAGAAAGAGAGGCATTGCGCATATTTAAATCTACAAGCAATGTACGCTCACCATTATCTGCATTACGCACAGCCATTGTATGCGCTAGGGTAGAAACACCTTCACCCGATGTGCTCGATGTTAAAATAAGGCTACCTTTTTTCACCTTAGCTAAAGCATGACGATGAATACGGTTAATTTCCGTAAAAGATGTAGGCTGAAGCGCTTGTGAATTGCTTTTTGTTGCAGGTGTTTTGTTAGACATCTTTTTGTATCCTTATATTATAAAATGCCAATTTCTTTAGCACGGCGATAAAGGGTAGAACGCCCAATACCTAATACCCGAGAAGCCAACGCCATATTACCGTTAGATTTATCAATCACCTGACGAATATGGGATTCTTCTACTTCAGCTAAAGAAGGCATTTCTTCAATGCTCGTAAATTTGTCGTAGCCCATCACATTTTCAGATTGTGGCTTGTTAACTGTACCTAAATTTAGCGGAAAATCAGTCAGCTCAAGCGTTTGTGTATCCGATAAAATAACAGCACGATACACAGCGTTTTCAAGTTGTCTCACATTACCAGGCCACGGAAAATCTTCTAAACGTTTTAGACTGTGTAAACCAATGCGTTTTACAGGCATTTTTTCTTGTTCACAGGTCTTTTTAATAAAGTGTTTAATGAGTAGCGGAATATCTTCTTTGCGTTCACGTAGTGGCGGAATATGCATCGGAAATACGTTAATACGGTAATATAAATCTTCCCTAAAAGTGCCATCTGCAACCATTTGTGCAAGGTCTCGGTGTGTGGCGCAAATTAAACGAATATTCACAGGTTCAGGCCTGCTTGCACCTACGGGTTCTACTTCTTTTTCTTGGAGTGCACGTAGTAACTTAACCTGCACATCCATTTTAAGTTCGCCAATTTCATCTAAAAAGAGTGTGCCGCCGTGCGCTTCTTGGAACTTACCCGTACGTTTTTCAGTTGCACCCGTAAAGGAGCCTTTTTCGTGCCCAAATAAAACAGATTCAACTAAATTCTCAGGTATCGCACCACAGTTTACAGCCACCATAGGCTTGCCTTTGCGGTTAGAACCATCGTGTATTTTAAGGGCTATCAGCTCTTTACCTGTACCAGATTCACCCGTCACTAAGGCATTAATGTCAGATCCTGCTGCTTTTTGCATTACCTTAAAAAGCTTTTGCATCGGCTGAGATTGCCCAATAATTTCAGACTGTTTCTGTCCTTCATTTTTAAGCTCAATCAGCTCTTCTTTAAGCTTGCATTTTTCAATAGCGTTATGAATAGAAACAGGTAAACGAGCAGGCTCAAAAGGTTTGCTTACAAAGTCTGCGGCACCGAGTTGCACGGCTTCTACAGCAATTTCGGTAGAATCTTTTACCGTCATAATCACAACAGGTAAATTAGGTTTTTTGTCTTTAATAATTTCAAGCAACTCAAGGCCAGACATGCCAGGTAAAGCAACATCCAAAAGCATGGCATCAGGTGTTTCTAAATCAGGGTTGTTGATTGCGCCTAAAGCCTCTTCAGCAGAAGAAAATTCTTGGCAACGAAATCCTTCAGGTTTAAGGGCAAGCAAGCAAAGCCTGCGCTGATCCATAAGGTCATCAACGACATAAATAAGAGGGCCTTTTTGCGGAGCTGCCATTTTCTTTTAAGAGCTTTCTTTTACATTTTCTTGCGTGAAGATAGGCTTAACAGAAGCCTGAATACGACCACCTTCAATAGACATATCACCTAGTTTAGGCATACGACCTAAAAGTTCTACGTTAAAGAATTTCTTAATCTGTTTATCAGAGCGCAAACTACTATCAAACAATTTTGCGAACATAATAAATATAAAAGATAAAGCAAAAGAACAAACAAGTCCTAAACCTAAAAAGTTTGTATGCACAAGTAAGCGTGGCATGTTTTCAAGTAATGTAGGCTCTTCAACAAAGCGAATCACTGTTTTAATTTGGCGGTCTTGCTCTTTACTTAAGTAATTTTGGTACTCTTTTTGGGCAATATCGTATTGGCTTTTAAGATGCTGAACTTCAAACTCTTTCGCCGCTAAGGCTTTGAGCTGTTCAAGATCTTGCTCTTTATCACCAAAAGTCTCGTTTAACTTTTTAAGTTCTTGTTCAGCAACAAGTAAAAGCGTTTTACGCGTTTTAAGTTTGTCAGCTAAAAAGCTAAGCGTTTGGTCAGTACGCATGCGCTCAGGCGCGAGCACTTCTGTCATAAAAGATTGTGTAATAGCGCCTAAAAGCTCAAGCGCATCTGTTTTGTCTTCTGTTTTAAGGGTAAGTTGCAAAATATTTTGGTCAATCGCTTCAATCGTAATATCTTGGCGCAACTCTGTCATATATAAATTGTCTTTTGATTTAGCCGCACTTACCTTGGCAACAGCAGGTTCTAGTACTTCAGAAAGCTTCAAAGTACGTTCTAAAATTTGCATGCGGTTTTTATCCGAAAGATTTTGTAAAACAGGTGTTTTCTCAGCGTTTTCAACAAAAAGAGTTGTTGTTGCTTCAAAGACTTCAGGCTTGTTGATAGAAAAAGAAACAAACAAGGCCGGAATAAACAGCAATGGCACAAAAAGATGAAACTTGTAGCGCCATACAAAAGAAATAATAGTTAAAAAGCCATCCATTTACACAAACCCTAATTTTTTTAAGTTTTATCCTTTTTCACTCTATTAGGTTAGTGCGCCTTGTGTTATAAGTCTAGTAAGTTGTGCTCCTTAAGCGTAAGTTCACTTTAAGGGGTGTTACCCATAAACAATTATCTAAAGTATAAAATATAAGGTGTTTTCCTCTATGAATATCCGTACACGTCAGGCCAAAATTTTGGCGACTGTAGGTCCAGCGTCAGAATCTAAAGACCAACTCCGCGCGCTTGTAGAAGCAGGTGCAGACGCATTTCGTTTAAATTTCTCACACGGTGAGCATGCAGAACACGCAGAACGTATCGCACGTATCCGTGAAGTAGAAAAAGAAACAGGTCGTAAAATTGCTATTTTACAAGACCTACAAGGCCCTAAAATTCGTATTGGTAAAATGCAAGAACCAACACTTCTTGAAACAAATCAAGAATTCACATTAGATGACAGCACAGAGCTAGGCGATAAAACACGCGTACAGCTACCACATACAGAAATTTTAGACACGCTAAAAGAAGGTGATCTTGCCTACATTAATGATGGTGTTGTGCGTATGCAAGTTATCCGTAAACAAGGGCGTGCTGTGACGTGTAAAGTACTTGCAGGCGGTATGGTTTCTGACCGTAAGGGTGTTAACCTTCCGGGTGTTGATTTGCCATTTTCTGCACTTACAGAAAAAGATAAAAAAGACTTAGAATTTGGTTTAACGCAAGATATCGACTGGGTGGCTCTATCCTTTGTACAACGTGCAGAAGATGTGGCAGAACTACGTTCTTTAGTTGGTGATAAACGTGCGATTATGGCTAAAATTGAAATGCCAAACGCCGTTAAGCGTATCGATGATATTTTAAAAGAAACAGATGCTGTTATGGTTGCCCGTGGTGATTTAGGTGTAGAAGTACCAGCAGAAGAAGTGCCACCAATTCAAAAAATGCTTGTGCAAAAATGCCGTAAATTAGGTAAACCGGTTGTTGTGGCAACACAAATGCTAGAATCTATGACAGGTAACCCAAGCCCAACACGTGCAGAAGTTTCAGACGTGGCAACCGCTGCTTACGATGGTGCAGATGTGCTTATGTTATCAGCTGAATCTGCTGCGGGTAAATACCCAGTAGAAGCAGTAGCGATGATGAACGCTATTATTACACGCGTTGAACAGGCCGATGGCTGGCAACAAATTATGGATGCAAACCACGTTGCAACAACAGAAGTTGTGGGCGATGCGATTACAGCCGCAGCCCATAAAGTAAGTGAAGAGCTAGATACATGCGCTATTGTTACATTCAGCTCATCAGGCTCTACAGCTATGCGTATGTCACGCCAGCGCCCAACTAAAAAAATTGTAGCGGTAACACCATGTCACCAAACAGCACGCCGTTTAGTGCTTGGTTGGGGCTTGCTACCAGTTGTATCTGATGACCCAGAAAATGCTTACGATATGGTTAAAATGGCTATGGCGAAAGTAGAAGAGTTGGGCTTGGCAGAAGTAGGGCGTCAAGTTGTCCTTACAGCAGGTTCTCCTTTTGGTATGACAGGTTCAACAAACTCACTCCGTGTAATTACAGTTGCCTAAGGTTACATTAAGTTTAAGCTTTATATAAAACTTTAAACTTAATATATCGTAAAAAAAACCACCCGTACTCGGGTGGTTTTTTATGGTCGAAAGCAGTTATATTAAAAAAAGGGGAGAGTAAATATAACCGCTTTCTAAGGGGGAGACTCTTAAGAAAGTAGATATGTTTCTTTCATCTGTTTTATCTTAAAATGGTAAAACCTGATCAAAGAACTGTACGCCAACGTTTGGTTCCTGAGATCTGTCAATAAGACCTCTACCTGCGTAGGAAATACGAGCTTCGGCAATTTTTTCCGAGCTAATTGTATTGTCAGGCGAAATATCAACAGGGCGAATAATACCTTGTAAGTTAAGCTCTTGCATCTCGTAATTCACAACAACTTCGCGCTTACCCTGAATTACAAGGTAACCATTCGGCAATTTTTGCGTGACAACAGCGGCAATTTTAGCTTCTAATTTGTCTTCACGGTCGGTTTTACCTTCACCTTCAAATTCACGGTTAGAGGCACCATCAAATAGGTTATTATTACCTAGAGCAATACCGCTTTCAGCTAAAGTACCAGCAAGGTTAAGTAGGTTAGAAATACCAGCGTTACCAGTGTGTGTACGCGCTGTTTCTGTATTTGCTTCTGTTTCAGCAGTTGCGTTTTCTTTAACAATTACAGTAATAATATCACCAACTTCAGCAGCACGACTGTCTTTAAAGAATCCTTTAGAACCAGGCTGGAATAACGACCCAGGGGCTGATGCGCGTGGCTGTGTAATTACCACAGGCGTAGGTACAAGTGGTTGCTGTGCAGCCTGTGTTAATTGTTGGTTAATAGGTGTAAATGCTGGTCGACCCATTTGCACGCAGGCAGAAACTGAAACAGCAGCCGCCAAAATAGCAAGGGTTTTAAAAGTAGAATGTATCATTGTTTTTCTCCCCAAAAACAAAGGTTATTTTTTATTTAATTAATAAGCTGAACCAAGCCAGGCTCGATAATTTCAGCTTGTAATACGCGACCTGAAGATGTGTTTAGAACACGAATTTTTTCATGTAGCGCGCCATCTTCTAGTGCACGGGCAGTCATTTCTAAGCTAATGCCTGCTGTTACATGGCGTAAAGTTACTTCTTCAGAACGTGCAACAGTAGGCGGCGTACGTACCGAGCGCAGCAACACAGGTGCCTCAGGACGAATCGTACGTAGTGCTTGCTTACCAATAAGTTCTTTTACATTGGTAATCACAAGAGGGCTCACACGGTCAAAGGCAGGTTTAATCCATGTAATATCTTCTGCCTGAATAATATGTCCTTTACGGATTGTTTCTTTAAGTGCAGGCACTTGAGACACATCTGCAAATGCAGCAGTAGAAGCAACAGCCATTGTACTTACGGCAAAAGCACCTTTTTTAGCAAGTGAAGCAAGCATAGGTTTATCCTCCAATTATCCTTAAAGCATTATTAAATTTGTGAAAGCGCTGCCATCATTTCGTCAGTTGTCGAAATAACTTTAGAGTTCATTTCATAGGTACGCTGAGCTGTAATAAGGTCAGTTACCGCGTTAATAGGGTTTACGTTAGAACCTTCTAAAAAGCCTTGTAATAAACCACCAGCACCATCTTCTGTTGGGTTTACTGTAATTGGTGCACCCGATGCTTCAGTTTCTTTGTAATAGTTACCACCTACATTACGTAAGCCTGCTGGGTTTACAAAGGTATCAACTGTAATTTGACCAAGGTTTGTCGTGACATCATTTACAAGAATAGTAACAACACCATTATCAGCAATAGAAAAAGATTCCGCATCAATAGGTACTGTAATATTTGGCTCTACAGGGTAGCCTTCTTTAGTAACAAGTTGGCCTGTTTCATTAACTTGGAAAGAGCCATCACGTGTATGACCTACAGAACCATCAGGCATTTGTACACGGAAAAACCCCGCACCCTGAATACCAATATCAAAAGGTGATTCTGTTTGTACCATGTCACCCTGTTCCATAATTTCGTAAACAGAAGCAAGTTGCACACCTAAACCAATTTGTTTACCTGTTGGGTAAAGGTTACCTGTTGCAGAAGATTCCGCACCTGGTGTAACAACGTCACGGTATGCTAAATCAATAAAAGTTGGCAATTGGCGTTTAAAACCAGTTGTATTAAGGTTTGCAAGGTTGTTAGAAAGTACATCAATATTACTTTGCTGGGCTTGCATACCTGTTGTGGCTACGCGTAATGAGCTAATCATATTTAAACTCCCCTTAAAATTTGTGACTCATGTTTTTGTTATTTCAAATACCGTGCCAATTTGCTTATTGGCTACGTGCAAGTTGTCTAATCGCACGCTGTTCAAGGTCTTCAATATTCTTAATTAATTTTGCAGTAGAAACATAAGCACGTTGAACTTCTGTTAAATTAACACTTTCTTTAATCGCATTTACGTTAGAGTCTTCTAAAAATCCTTGTAAAACAGAAACCTCACCAATGGGCGCGGGTACAGGTTCTTCACCGTTTAATACCGTAAAAGTGTTGGCGCCAGCACGTACAAGGCTGTTTTTATTGGCAAACTGCAACATGCCTACTTGGCCAATAGGGCCGTCTGGCGTGACAACAGTACCATCGCCTGTTACTGTAAATTTTGTGTTGGGTGGTATGTTAATGGCAGCGCCGTTGTTATCTAGTACAGGGTTACCTGTTTCTGTAATAAGGTCGCCGTTGGCATTCATAGTAAAATGGCCATTACGGGTATAGTGTACGTTGCCGTTTACATCAATCGGGAAGAAAGCATCACCATTTATCGCTAAATCAAACGGATTACCGGTAGAATTTAAGCTACCCTGTTCAAAGCCATAGGTAAGTCCAGTGTCTTGTGTAAAACGCCCTACTTGGGCACTTGGTACATTGCGCCCACCTAAAACTTCCTGAAAAGACATTTGTTGTTGTTTAAAACCAGCGGTATTGGCATTGGCAACGTTATCAGCCACCATATCAAGGCGCTTACGCTGTGCAATATTGCTAGAATTTAAAATATATACTGGCTGCATGTTCTAAGTTCTCCCCAACTTCAACTTTGCAATTTTATTTTTTAACTGCCAAAAGTATTTCAAGTATCGTGCCAAAACTTAAAAAAGAGCTGTTATTTATAGGTTGCGACATAAAAATAACGCCCCCACAAAGCAATTTGTCCTATCAAGAAAAACAAAGGTTGATAAGTCTTATTAAAAAAGACACAATTAAAGTTGTATTCTATTTAATAAATAGATCTAAGTAACGTGAACTAACTATATTATTTAAGGTAATAAAATTCATGAGCGACGCGCCAGGCATTTTACAAGATATTCGTACAATCCGAGAAATTGAAGCTTCTTTAGAAGAGGCGGAATCTTTTATTAACCGTGTCAAAAGCAATAAAGTGCGCCTGTCGTTAACAGATGGCGTTTATACCGTTTCTCGTGAAGAGATGTCAAAAATTGCAGAACTTATCACAACGCTAGAGCGTTCTGGTAAAGCGCTAGATACAGCCGTTACTTACTTGCGTGACCTTATGGCGTACGATGAAGTTTCACAAATGTTCTCACGTCGTTATGTTTTTCATCTAATTGAAAAAGAACTACATCGTGCACGTCGTTATGACTCTAACTTTTCTATTATTGCTTTTGAAATTGATGTACCAGAAGGCACAATCTTAGGTACATCTGATGTTGATTTGCTTATTTCAGAAGCGGCACGCACAACACGTAAATTCATCCGTGATTCGGACTCTCCAGGTCGTACAGGTGAACGCTCATTTATTGTGTTATTGCCAGAAACAGATGCAAAAGGTGCTCATATTCTTGCGAACCGTATTCGCCAAGCCGTAGATAAAGAATATGAACTTTCTGTCGGTAAGGTGCATATGTCTGTCAGCGGTGGTATTATTGATAGCCAAGACCCAGCCGTATCAGATATGGCAGGCCTGCTTTATGTTATGGATCAAAAACTAGCAGAAGCCCGTGTTAAAGGCCCAAATTATATTGTTAAATAGTAAAATAAATTAAGAAACCGTAAATTTTGTATCGTTTTTGTGTAAAAAAGTCGCTTAAAGGGCAGAAATTCTCCTCAAAGCTTCCTATATTATACAAATACGTATGAAGCTAAGGGGAAGAAGGCATGGCCTATCAAAATCAGAAACATCCGATTTTAGTGTGCTTATCACAAGCAAACTCAGTTGAAAAAATCGCTCACATATTGCAAGGTCTTAATTATACAACTGAGCAAATTATTGAAGTGACAAACGATACGGATGTGCTGTATCAAGCAATTGAAGAGAATGAACATTTTGAAGGCATTTTTCTAGAAAGCAGCCTTTTTGATACTCTACCAGAACCGCTTTTGGCGGAACTTTCTAAAGGCCATTATGGCCCACTTATGATTCTAGCGCCCGATGGTTGCCAAACGTTAAAAGATTGGAAGGCACGCGGTGTCGCTGTCATGATGCAAGACCAAATTTCCGATGACCATATGGCTTTTGCGATTGACCAAGTTTTTCAGGCCTATCGTTTAAATAGGGAACTTCTTTCTGTTAAGTCACGCCTTAAGGATGTGACGGAAAACTTTGCCGATTGGGTGTGGGAGATCGATTCTAACCTTATTTTAACCCACACAACAGGTAAACGCCAGCAGTTGGGTAATCGCTGTAAATTAAATAAAGAATTCACACGTTGTTTTATGCCAGAAGAAAGAGCTGCTTTGCAAACGGCCCTTCTAGAAATTACCGAAGCCCACCAAAGTTTCTCCGATTGGGAATTTTGGGGCTACGATAAACAGGGGCTAAAAGTTTGCTGGTCTCTTTCAGGCGTGCCTTTAACAAACGAGCAAGGGCAATTAGTCGGTTACCGTGGTTCTGCCCGTGATGTGACTATGGAAAAAGCAACCCAAGAACAAATCTATTACATGGCTAATAATGATCCTCTTACAGGGTTGTTTAACCGTGGGCGTTTTATGGATGAGCTTGCTCAAACAATCCGTCAACTTAAACGTTACGGTCGCCAAGGTGGTATTGCACTGCTAGATATTGACCGTTTTAAGTTTTTAAATGATTCTTATGGCCACGATGTGGGTGATAAAATCCTTATCCAAATTGCAGAGGCGCTGAGCCATGAGGTGCGTGCATCGGATATTATCGCGCGCTTAGGTGGCGATGAATTTGCCGTTATTATGTCAGAAGTTTCAGCAGAAGACTTAGTGCGCCGTTCACATGAACTTCTAAAAGCCATCCAAAATTTAGAAATTGAATTTGAAGGCCGTACGCTTAACTTAAGTGCAAGCCTTGGTTTGGTCACATTCCCTGGCCAAGGACACACACCTGCAGAGCTTATGTCTAAGGCTGATATTGCAATGTATGAAGCCAAATCAAAAGGCCGTAATCGCCTGCATTTGTTTGATGAGCATGATTCCGATGGTACCGAACTTTCATCACGTATGGGTATGATAGATTTTGTGCTTAAAGCCTTAGAAGAAGATCGCGTTAAGCTCTTTTTCCAACCTATTGTATCGCTTAAAGATCAGTTTAAAATTGCCCGCTACGAAGTGCTTATGCGCATAGAAGATGAAGAAGGTCAAATCCATTTGCCAATGCCATTTATCCAAGCGGCGGAAGACTTTGGACTTATCTCTCGTATCGATAAGTTTATGACAACAAAAGCCATTCAAACAGCACAGCAAGAATATGCGAAAGGCAAGCCTTTAAGCTTATCTATTAACCTTTCAGGTGTGACTTTTGATGATGAAGAGGCGCTAGAGCATATCTCGTTATGCTTAAAAGAATCTGGCTTACCAGCAGGTACCATTACTTTTGAGATTACAGAAACTGCAGCCCTAAGGGATTTAAGCCGCGCACAACGCCTTATTCGAGAACTTAAGGCCTACGGTGCTAATTTTGCGTTAGATGACTTTGGTGTTGGCTATTCAACCTTTACCTATATCAAAAATTTAGATTTTGATTACCTTAAAATAGATGGTTCTTTTATTCGTAATTTAGCAGAAAATGACGATGATAAAATCTTTGTTAAAGCCTTATCAGAAGTCGCACAAAGTATGCATATTAAAACCGTTGCAGAAATGGTAGAAGGAGACGATGTCATTCAATACTTGCAAGAAATAGGTGTTGATTTTGCACAGGGCTACCATTTTGGCAGACCAAGTGCCACCTACAGCTAACCTATAAGTTGTTTTTAATTTAAGCCCCAGTATTGGGGCTTTTTTTGTCGAGTTTAAAGCCTGTTTATGTTATTTTTATTTTATCGTAAATTTAAGAAAATTAAGAGACATATGCAAGAACAGCAACAAAGGCTTTTAGCATTAACAAAGCTACTGTCGGTTACATTGCCAGTTTCAGAGCAAGAGCAACCTCAGGTAAAACAGCTTCTATCTCAGCTTAAGTCAGGCAATTTGCCTGCTTTTTCATCTTGCCTTTCGTTAGAAGAACTCGATAAAACACAACAAGCCTATGCGCATCTTAAACAGTTTAAAACCATTGTTGTTTTAGGCGTTGGCGGCTCTTCTTTAGGGGGGCAAATGCTCCAATCAGCTATGGGTAAATACGCTCAAGGAGATCGCGCCGTGTTTTTTGTAGATAATGCAGACCCTTTAAGCATACAACAATTACAGCAACAGCTTTGCCTTGCAGAAACAGGCTTTATTGCAATTTCCAAGTCTGGCGGTACAATAGAAACACTGTTGCAGTCTATTCATTTTATTCAGTTATTAGAGCAAAATAACCTTCAGGTACAAAAGCATTTTGTTGCGATTACAGAACCTAAAAATGCGCAGCTTAAAATGCTATTTGCACCTTACCAAATCCCTTTTTATGACCATAACCCCCTTATTGGTGGGCGTTATTCGGT
>JAAZVW010000034.1 GCA_018623135.1 Pseudomonadota bacterium | reverse complement strand
TGCCTGAGCGAAGCCATATCATCGAGCTGCTCTTGCTCTTTTTTCTCGAGAATACGTTTTGCCTCTTTAACGGCTTTTTCGTGCAAGACTTCATAGCGTTTCTGCTCTGCAAAAGCTTCTTGTAAAGCATCTGCTGCCAATTGTTCTTGATGTGCAACAACCGACAAACGCTCATCTAATTGCTCTAACTGCTGTAACATACGCTTTTGATAAGCTGTTGCCATTGATTGTAGCTGAGGATCCAAACTTTGATGCGCCTGAGTAAGTTCTTGTTGCATTTTTTGTGTTGCCTGTGCTTTTTCTTGCTCAATATCATCACGCCTAGAGCGGATTTGAGCCAAGGCTTTCTGCTTATCTTCTACATCTTTTTCACTAAGCCTGACAAGAGTTTGCAAGGTTTTAAGACTTTCTGCCATTATAAATCAACCTCATCTGCAAGAGGTGATAATGCCGCTTTAAGCGTCTGATAGCCTTCAGTAAGTTCAGCTTTCTCATCTTCAGACTGTTGCAAAAATTCTTTAATTTTAGGTGCATATTCTATAGATTGATCCACCAAAGGATCTGCACCTTTTTTATACGCCCCTAATCTAATAAGTTCTTCCATATCTGTATAGGTGCTATAAAGTTCACGTGCAGCTCTTACCACCTTATTTTCTGCTTCAGTATTACATTTAGGCATGGTGCGGCTAACAGATTTTAGTACATCAATAGCCGGGAAATGACCTCTCTCTGCAAGTGTTCTACTGAGTAAAATATGACCATCTAAAATACCACGTACAGCATCAGCGATAGGCTCTTCCATATCGCCACCTTCAACTAAAACGGTGAAAATAGCAGTAATAGAACCTTTATCGACACTTGGTCCTGCGCGTTCTAGTAACCGTGGTAATTCCGCAAATACAGAAGGTGTGTAACCTTTTGTTGTTGGAGGCTCACCAGCAGAAAGACCAATTTCTCGCTGTGCCATCGCAAAACGTGTGACAGAGTCCATCATCAGCATCACGTTTTTACCTTCATCTCTAAAATATTCAGCAATTGTCATAGCTGTATAGGCAGCCTGCCGGCGCATAAGCGGTGGTTCATCAGATGTCGCTACCACAATAATAGAGCGTTTTAACCCCTCTTCGCCTAAACTTTCGAGAATAAACTCTCTAACCTCTCGACCTCGCTCACCCACAAGTGCAATCACGTTCACATCGGCAGAGGCATATTTAGCAACCATAGACATTAAGGTAGATTTACCAACACCTGAACCAGCAAAAATACCCATTCGTTGCCCTTCGCAAATAGAAAGAAACGTATTAAGCGCGCGAACTCCTACATCCATCTTATGCCCAACAGACTGGCGCGCCCCCGCAGGTGGTGGGCTTGCTTTAAGGGGCATATCTAATCCACCTAAACCTAAAGGCCCTTGCCCATCTATCGGATGCCCTAAAGCATCAATCACACGACCTACATAAGTTGAATTCACTTTTAATGAAACACGATCCGAGGCTAAATATACGGGGCAATTTGGGCCAATACCTTCTAAAGATCCATAGGGCATAAGCAAGGCACGCTCTTCTTTATAGCCAACAACTTCAGCCTGCTTTTTATGACCAAAACGGTCTTCAATAAGGCAGCGACTACCAATAGATGCCTGAGGCAACCCTTTAGCTTCTACTAAAAGGCCAGAAATACTGGCTACTTTACCAAATATTTTATCTGACTTAACATCAGATATATGTGACTCTGCTTCTTTAAAGGCATCCCACATGGTTTTGCACTACCCTAAATATCATACAAATTAAAATTAATATTGTTATATTATACGCACACTAGGCTGTAAATTGTAAGACTTAGAACACTTAATTACTTGAAAATAGCCTAAAGATAGCGCATAAATAAAGTATGCCTGTGGCAAATAAGAATAAATTTAAGTTAAATAAGGTACCCAATCGTTATGAATGAGTTACAAACAACAGAACAAGCTAACACACCTGCAAACTCACGCGATGAAGGCCAGATGCGCTCTACAGATGTTGTCCTTCAACTTGTTACTTTCTCTCTTTTAAGCGAAAAATTTGGCGTACCCATTCTTGATGTACAAGAAATTATCCGTATGACAGAAATTACACCTGTACCGCAGGCCCCTAATTTTGTCGAAGGTGTTATTAACCTACGTGGCCAGATTATTCCTGTTGTAGACCTTCGCAAACGCTTTGGCTTACAGGCAAATGAACAAGATTCAAACACACGTATTGTCGTTATTGAAGTTCATTCTAATGTGCTTGGCTTAATTGTAGATTCTGTTTCTGAAGTACTACGTATTCCGCATGATACAGTTTCACCACCGCCTGCGCTTGTAGCCAACTCTATTGGTGCAGAATATATTAAAGGTATTAGCCATTATAACGATGAAATGATTATTCTTATTGATCTTAAACGTGTATTTAGTTCAGATGAAATTGATTCTATCTCTGGCATTTAATACCCAAATCACACAGATAAAAAGCCAAGCAACCTGCTTGGCTTTTTTATTTCAATAAAGTTATAGACTATATTTTATTAAGTGCCTGATCAAAATCAGCAATCAAATCATCTATATTTTCTATACCGACACAAACACGTAAATAACCATCGGTTATACCGCCTTGCTCTCGTTCCTTTTTAGGGACCTGTGCATGCGTTGTTGTTGCAGGATGAATAGCCATAGACCGAGTATCGCCTATATTTGCAATATGTCTAAAGATGTGAAGAGATTCCACAACTTTTTGCCCAGCAACTGTACCGCCTTTTACATCCACACCTAACATCCCTCCATAATAACCAGAAAGGAGCTCCTCTGCCCATTTTTGCGTATGACCGCCAGCAAGCCCAGGATAAACAACATTTTGTACTTTAGGATGTGTTGATAAAAATTCAGCAAGTTTAAACGCATTCTCGCAATGCCTTTGCATGCGTAAAGAAAGTGTTTCTACCCCTTGGTTAAACAAAAAGGCGTTCATAGGTGCCATACAACCACCCATATCCCTTAACATTGTCGCTCTTAATTTTGTGATAAATGCTTTTTCTTTAAATTGGTCTGTCCATGATATGCCATGATAGCTCGGGTCTGGTTCATTCAACATCGGGAACCTCGTGCTTTGCCAATTAAACTTACCAGAATCAATAACAATACCGCCTATTGCATTACCATGTCCGCCAATGTATTTTGTAGCAGAATACACAACAACATCTGCACCTAGCTCTAAAGGCTTACACAAAGCAGCTGTGGCACAGGTATTGTCTATCATTAAAGGTATGCCCATTTCTTTAGCAATTTTACCCACCTCATGAATAGGGAACACATTTAATTTAGGATTAGGAATTGTTTCACCCCAAAAAAGACGTGTTTTATCATCCGCTGCTTGCCTAAAATTTTCAGGATTATCATGTTCAACAAAGCGCACTTCAATGCCGTAGTCTTTTAAAATATTTTTAAATAAGTTACTAACGCCACCATATAAATTAGGTGAAGAGACGATATTATCTCCTGCTTTACAAATATTCATAACCGCATAGGTAATAGCTGTCATTCCGCTTGCTGTTGCCACAGCCGCAGCACCGCCATCTAAGGCCGTCATTTTGTGTTCAAAGGCATCAACTGTGGGGTTAGAAACACGGCTATATATCTGCCCTTCTTCTTCTAATGCAAAACGCTTAGCCGCACTTTCCGTTGAAGGAAATATATAGCCTGCTGTTTGGCAAAGTGGATTAACAACACTACCATGCGTTTTATCTGAATCTCGTCCGGCATGAATCGCCAATGTTTCAAAGGCTTGTGTCATAAGAACACCTCTTTTATTTGTTTTTATTTAAGTTTACAGAGAGTCATCATAAAAATAAAGGATGGATTGACAACAAGTAAAGCTTGATCTTATATAAAATTTTATTTATTAATAAGTATGAATACCCCTTAGGGGGTAATGTTTTTATAGTAAAATACCCCTATAATAATAGTTAGCATAAAAATAAAAAATTTAAGGTATTTCAATGGGTCTTAAGGTTCTTGCAATTTGCAATCATCAAGAACAGTATCAAAAAATGTTTGCCGAACTTCCAACGGATATGGAAGTTATTACGGCAACAACCCTTCTTGAGTCTATGGAAGCGCTTAATTTCCACAACCCTAATATCATTGTTATTGCTCTTACTGCTGGTTGTGAAGATTTAAATATTTTACCTATGTTACCCCAAAAAGATGATGCAGATTACACCCCTTTTATTCTTATAGGCTCCGCTGAAGTTATGGATACAGCTGAAGAACTTTGCCATCCGAAAGCCTCGCTTATTCCGCCATTTTCTGTACACTCTTTAGCTTCTAAAATTTATTTGCACCAAAAAAGGCGTGTATCTGCTTCTATCGGCAATGAAGCAAGTCATTACCAAGACTAAAAAACCGCTTAACTAAGCGGTTTTTATTTAATCTATATCAGGTTCTGTTTGGTCAAGCTTTTCAGCATAAAGCTCACCTGCTCTATCCGACCTACGTCTATTATAGGTTTCTTTCGCTTGTTCTTTCATCCGTCTTTCACTAAAAGGCTCGTGTGCATCCATAAACATTTGCGCAATACCAACAACGCGGTCTGTATGTAATTCATCCATTTCAATAAAATACGGAAGTTTTACAACAGGCAAATACTGTATTGCACGTTCTTGTGTTGAACCAACATTACAAACAATAACCTCAGAAACAAATAAGAAATCTTCAGGCGGGATCATATAAAATTGCACCTGATCTTGTTCATATTTAAACTGTGTTTTAAAATCAGATATCGCTTTACGATTACGAGGGCGATTTGTTGTAAAATAAACGTATTTGTAGCCTTTATTTAAGTTAGCTTGCGTTACAGATTCAAGGTCACCCTGCTGTTGCATCGCTGATTTCATAAAAGGCGTAAACACCCAAGTTTCAGAAGAGTCAGACTCTACTGCTGCTACATATTTTTCATTTACAAGCCAAGACATATTACTTTCAAGCATAATATGCTTAAGGTCTGCAATTTTTTCATCCAGCTCTTCTTGTTTACTTGCACGACCGAACAACATAACAACAACAATATTAAAAATAAGGAAGAAAGCAACAATACCCAAACCTATACCTAAATAAGTAAGGGGCACTTCTGTACGGGACCATTGAATTGCAGCGGCAATAAAAATAGCAGAAACAGTACCACTAATTGCAACCAACGGACTTTTGATAATATCAATAATACCCTTCATAAAGTGTACCCCTTTATTTTTAGCCTTAAGCTGTATGCCTTTGTTTTAATCGCAAGAAAATAGAAAGGGCATACATCATAAGAAATATTTGTATATAAGTTTCCTGAAGTTCTTGATAGGCATGCGTTTTTACATTTAAGAAGCCAGGAAGCTCTACATTAAACCATACACCTATACGTTCGATAAGACGAGGGATAACAACGCCTAACCCAACAGGTATTGAGGCAGCAGTTGGGAAAAAGTAATCCGCATAACTCCCTTTTTCTGCATAGTTCTGTTTCTTAGTTGCCACAATAGGTAAAATAAGACCAAAGACTAAAATACCGATACCTAAAAGCAAACGAGGATATTTATCTAGCCAATCCGTTGTGTTATGCAAATTAATCTCTTGCTGTTTATTAATCGCAGCTAAACCTTCTGGTGTAACCCATCCAAAGAAGTGTTGACCAAAGCTTGTTTCTTCAACAAATAAAAACAAACATCCAAAAGCAAATAAAGACATTAAAATGCGAAAGGATTTATGAATGTGCTCGCCATAAGAAAATACAATACGCAAAGCGTAAATAAACCCAACAAAGGTACATAAAATAGATAAGTTTTCGATAATACCAAACTCACTAAACACAACGGAATAAAAGATTTCTTCTGAAATTGCACGTGCGCCGTAAAAAACGATAAGTGTTAAAATTGGTAAGTAAAACCAAATAAGTTTAGGCAATAAATGTTCTTTAGGTAATTTATAAAAACCCATGGGTCTCTCCATTAATAGTGTTTAAGATTTTTGCAGAGATGCAATGTCGATCAAATTTTCAATCTGAAACAAGTCTGGCGTTTCCAAAAGCTCATAATCTTTCAAAATTAATCCCTCTTGTTTCAAATCTTTAAGGACTTCCATAACACGCTCTTCTACAGAACCATGTAACTCTTTATACGGAACTGCAAAAGCACGCAACATATTTATAATTTTTCCATCCACAGCTTTCGATTCATTTTCTGAATGGAATCGAATACCATTATCCTCAAAAGGAAAGTCGCGTCCTAAAAAATAAATACGGTGGTATCTTTGAGAAAATTCTTTAAATAAAGACACAAATTCTTCAGCAAAGGCTTGCTGACGGCCAGAAAGAGAAACATCTAGCTCCATAAGCGGATACACACAGCCCATCATAATAGGAGAATCTGTTACCAAAACTTCAGATTTTTCCAAAACCTCTTCTTCTAACTTAAGTTGGTTAAAAAAGAAGCGATACTGTTCATAAATGGTAAATTCACGCGGTGGCGGGCCATGTACTTTAATATCTTCAGTCACAAATTCACGAGACCAACCTGCCTTTACCCCATGGGCTTTAAGAACCTTTAACATTGCTTTTGCAAGTGTTGTTTTACCCGTACAGGGGCCACCCATAAACGCAATTAGTTTCTTTTTTGGCGCTTGGCGCATCATGTTATTTTGTTCCTTCCTCTCAAAGCTAAAATCATTATTACAAAATAAGCACAATAAAACAATATTAAAGACCCTATTGTATGCATTATACATATAAAGTGTACAGACTTGTTACAAACAGCAAAAAGCCCTGCTGTAATAGCAGGGCTTTTCTTAGTATTTTAAAGGTATTAAGCTCTAAAGGTATTGAGGGCAGAACCTTTCTTAAACCAGTTAATTTGCTCATCGTTTAAGCTATGCTTAAGCGCGCATTCATAAGTACTACCATCTTGGTGTTTTAGTACCATTGTTACTTCTGATTTAGGTGCCAATGCATCAACCCCTTTAAGGTCAATAACATCACCTTCTTTAACTTGCTCGTAATCCGCAGGGTTTACAAAAGTTAAAGGCAGAACACCTTGCTTTTTAAGGTTTGTTTCATGAATACGGGCAAAAGAACGTGTTACAACTGCTTTAGCGCCTAAGTTACGCGGGCACATTGCAGCATGCTCACGTGATGAGCCTTCACCATAGTTTTCATCACCAACAACAACCCAACCTTTACCTTGCTCTTTAAGAGCACGAGCAATTTGGTTAAATTCTTTTACTTCACCAGAAGCATCATGTCCGCGACCAGCTTCCCCCGTAAAGGCATTAATAGCACCTAAGAACATGTTATTAGAAATATTATCTAAATGACCACGATAACGTAACCAAGGCCCAGCAGGTGAAATATGGTCTGTTGTACACTTACCTTTTGCTTTAAGTAATAAAGGCATATCCGCATAAGGCTCACCTTCACGTGGTTTAAATGGTGTTAGAAGCTGCAAACGCTCAGAATCTGGAGACACATTTACATCCGTAGAAGCCATAGAGTTTTCTGTTGGCAATAACAAGCCGTCTTCATCTTTAACAAAACCGCCTGCTGGTACTTCATCTACTTCTTTTGCAAGTTCTTCTAATGTAAAGCTAGAACCATCTTCCAGCTTAATTGGTGTTGTAAACGGGTTTACATCAAGCTGACCATGGAAGGCATACGCCAATACCGTTTCAGGAGAACCAATAAATGAACAAGTTTGCGGGTTACCATCGTTACGTTTAGGGAAATTACGGTTGTAAGAGCTAATAATAGAGTTCTCTTCACCCTCCTTAATATCGTCACGCCTCCACATACCAATACATGGGCCACAAGCGTTAGAAAGTACTGTTGCACCAAGCTTTTCAAGCTTAGACATAATGCCATCACGCATAATTGTTTGGTGCACCTGTTCAGAACCTGGTGTTACCAATAGTGGCATTTTAAGTTTAGCGCCCTTTTCAATCGCTTTTTCTGCAATAAGAGCAATACGACCCATATCTTCATAAGAAGAGTTTGTGCAGCTACCAATAAGCGCAGAAGTTAGGTTTGTTGGCCAACCGCCATTTTTCATGTGTTTTTCCATACCTGAAACAGAGGCCGCTAGATCTGGCGAATGCGGACCAACAAGCATTGGCTCAAGCTCAGAAAGGTTAATTTCGATCACATCTTGGTAATATTCTTTAGGGTTTGCTTCTACTTCAGCGTCTGCCGTTAAAAGATGTGCATTTTCTTTAATAATTGGTAATAAGTTTTCACGCTCTGTTGATTTAAGGTATGCATCCATACGTTCATCATACGGGAACACTGAGGTTGTTGCACCTAGCTCTGCACCCATGTTACAAATTGTTGCTTTACCCGTACAACTAATAGATTTTGTACCTTCGCCAAAGTATTCGATAACACGGTTTGTGCCGCCTTTAACAGTCAGAATATCTAAAAGCTTAATAATAACATCTTTAGGTGCTGCCCAGCCTTTAAGCTCACCTGTAAGTTTTACACCAAGCACATTCGGGTGTAAAACTTCCCACGGCATACCAACCATAACATCTACTGCATCTGCGCCACCAACACCAGAAGCGAACGCACCCAAACCACCTGCATTAGGTGTATGAGAATCTGTACCTAACATCATTAGACCTGGGAATGCATAGTTTTCAAGAACAACTTGGTGAATAATACCTGCGCCAGGCTTCCAGAAACCAAAGCCATATTTTTGAGCTGCTGTTTCTAGGAATGTATAAACTTCTTTATTTTCTTCATTTGCCGTATCAAGGTCTACCTTAGCACCTGTATGTGCACGAATAAGGTGATCACAATGAACTGTTACAGGAACAGCAGCAGAAGACTTACCTGCTAACATAAATTGCAAAATAGCCATTTGTGCTGTTGCATCTTGGAACGCCACACGATCCGGATTTAATAAGATATAGCTTGTGCCATGGTTTAGCTCAGCTGTTTCTGGTTCTGCTAAGTGACCATAAAGGATTTTTTCCGCAAGTGTAAGCGGACGGTTTAGACGTGATTTCACAACATCTAAACGTTGGTTCATTTTAGCGTAAACTGATTTTACAAATTCTGGTGTTGAATGAATCTGGATCATGCTTTTATTCTTCCTTATTCTTAAAACATAAATAGCGATTCTACTTTATGACGAAACGCCAACGTTGTCAAAGCCTCACCACTCATATGGTTATTCTTTCTTTAAATGACAATCATAATTAAAATTTATAACGGGTAAGTTGTCTGATGTTTGTACAGCAAAAACACAAATAAAAATCAATAAGATAATACTTTGTAAAGAGATAAAACACTCTCTTCTAAAGCCTTAGATGTACTCAACTCAATAAAGGCACCTGATTTTTTTTGACATAGGCCTTGGTAAGCATTTTTAAGCTGTGCACGCTTTTGCATATATTGGTGTTTCAACTCCTCTGCCCTTAACGCCTCTTGCTGAGAGGCTTCTAAAAGCCCCTTAAACTCAACAGCCCCTTTAAAAGGGAAAGAAACTTCTTCAGGATCTGAAATTTGCACTAAAAAGAGCTGCGTATCAAAAAAGCTCGTCTGAATACTCGTTAAACCCTCTTCTCCTAGTGACAAAAAATCACCAAACAACAAACAGTGGCTCCCCTGTTTTACCAACCTTAGTGCAGGTAGATTTTGCGCAGGTAAAACTTGCTGTGCCTGATATAGAGGGGCTAGTTGCTGTTTAAACAACTGTCCCGATTCCAGCAGAGTTACTTCCTCTTGCCCTTCAAGCAACAAGGCACATAAGCTATAAAAAACTTGCTCTGCATACTCTTTTTTTGAGCATATAGCTTTTGCAGATATCACATCTAAAAGCTTAGATTGCTGTAACCATACATACACTTTTTGCGTTTGTAGCTGACGCCACTGGCGCACAAGGGGTTTATTTTGCTTAGCCGATGCACGCCAATCAATGCGCGCAACAGATTCACCCGCCTCGTAGGCACGATACTGATAAAACTCATCCCCAGCACCCGCATACAAACGCTTGTGGGCACCAGTTTGTACATGGCTTGCAAGTTTTATACAATTAAGAACAAGTGGCGGCAATGCCGCATAATTGGTTTTTAGCACTTAAGCAACCTTTTCAAGTTCTTTCATAAGGTCAACAAAACCAACGCCTTGCGCTTTGGCTGTAAAATTAAAACCAACCCTATGCTTTAGTACAGCCTCTAACATAAAATGCACATCCATAACATCTGCTGCTTCACGCCCCTGAATAAGGGCATAAGCTTTAGCTGTACTCACAAGAGCTTGTGCCGCACGCGGGCCTGCACCAAAACCAATGTACTCTTTTACAAAGTCAGAACCATCTTCTTGCGGACGCGTCGCACGTACAAGCTTTAAAGCAACTTCTACCGCCTCATCAGTAATAGGCATTTGTCGTACAAGATTTTGTATCTTTTCTAATTCTTTCAGACTTAAAATTTTCTTTAATTTTTCATCTTCTTGACTTGTCGTTTGTAATACCAATTCTTTCTCTTCAGAAAAGGTAGGGTAACCAACATCTACCTGTAGTAAAAAACGGTCAAGCTGTGCCTCTGGTAAAGGGTATGTTCCTTCTTGCTCTATCGGGTTTTGTGTTGCAAGCACATGAAATGGTGTCGGCACTTTCATTGTATCGCCTGCTACACTTACTTGCTTTTCTTGCATCGCTTGCAAAAGAGCAGACTGCGTACGAGGGCTCGCACGGTTAATCTCGTCCGCCATCAATAAATTAGTAAAGACAGGGCCTTTAACAAATTTAAAAGCACGTTTACCCGTTTTACTATCTTCTTCTAAAATTTCTGCCCCCAAAATATCAGATGGCATTAAATCAGGTGTACACTGAATACGATTATGACCTAGCCCTAAAACAGTACCCAATGTGTTTACTAACCTTGTTTTTGCCAAACCAGGCGCACCAACAAGCAAAGCATGTCCACCTGCAAAAATAGCTGTAAGACTTAAATCAACCACTTGTTTTTGCCCTACAATCGCTTTAGCTATTTCCATTTGTAAACTTTTAATTTGCGCTGAAGCTGTTTCAAAATCTTTAAGAAGCGTTGTTCTCATCTTTTATGACACTTTCTTTGAGGTATGTTTTTGTTGAACGGGGCAAAGATTTAACCAATCACCAATTTCTTTTTCGATAACAGATTTAAGCATTTGTATTGTTAAATCAGAATCATTCAAAGCAGGAATCATCGCAAATTCTTCTCCGCCTGCTTCAATAAATTCTTTAAAGCCAGAAAGCTTAAGCTCTTCTAATGTTTCAACACAATCAGAAATAAACGCAGGAGCAACAACCGCCAAACGCTTCACGCCCTCTTTGGGCATTTGTTCAAAACGGTCATCTGTTGCAGGGCCTAACCATTCTGCACGACCAAATTTAGACTGGTAGCTCATTTGCACTTTATAAAGCTCTTTTTTCAAGCGCTCAGAAAGAGCTTCTGTTGTCGCTTCACAATGCTGTGGATATGGATCCCCTTTTTCAACATATTTTACAGGTAATCCGTGGTATGAACACAAAAGAACATCTGGCATAAACGAAAGCTTTTTCACTTCTTTTTTAACGTGCTTTGCAAGAGTATCTATATATACTTTTTGATCATAAAAATGATCAATAATACGTAAGCGTGGCTGACGACGTACCTTTTTAAGGGCATCAAAAAGCATATCGTTGGCAGAAGCAACCGTTGTTGCAGAATATTGCGGATACAAAGGTAAAAACACTAAATGCGTACATCCCCAGTCTGCAAATTCTTGCACACGGGTTGCAATAGAAGGCTCCCCATAACGCATAGACCATTTAACCATAACTTGGTCACCATATGCTGTATCAAAAGCTTCTGCTAACAAATCACCCTGAGCACGTGTATAGGTCAATAGCGGACTTTCGTCTAAATCCTCATTCCAGATTTTACGATAGTTTTTACCAGATTTTTGCGGAATTATTTGTAATAAAACAGTATTTAATAACGGCTTCCAGTAATATGGGCAGTTTTCAATCACACGCCTATCAGATAAAAACTGTTTTAAGTACTTACGCATACTTAAGTAATCTGTATTTTCTGGCGTACCTAAATTTGCAATTAAAATACCTATTTTTTGAGGTTCAGACATCTTCGGATATTCTCTTGTTTTATAACTTAAAATAATATAAATGAATCTATTCTACCTTTAGCATGCACAAATTCTTAAGCAAAAGCAAGTCACAGCCCACCAATAACAACAGCCCCTGTGATATTTCAGGGGCTGTTGTACCTTACGACCTTAAGTATGAGCGCTAACCGCGCTTAGGGTGATGGTAGTTGCTACTTGCAGTTAAGAGGATCATGATTTACGGGTCTTGAAATTAAACAATCACTTTAACCTTACAAATTATAACAACATCTACCGTTAATATTTTATGTGCCACAACAAAAACCTAAGTTTATTAAAGATAAAAATAGCTGACACCCTCCTAAAGGCGTATTGCCATGCAATATACAGAGTAAAATAACGTAAAAATCATCCACAAGACTGTTGATTTTACAATGATTAGATGGTATTTGTAAGGCAACTTCAAAAACAAGTAACTGATTGCGCTTATTTTAAGCGCTAATCGACTTTATATAAACTACAGGAAAAAAAGATGCATCAAGTTGTAGGTTTATCTGGTCGTTATGCAACTGCCCTTTATGAGTTAGCAGTTGAAGAAAAACAATTAACGGCTATCGAGAAAGATATTCTATCTCTCCATCAGACTTTTGTAGAATCTGCGGATCTTGTGGATTTGTTTAGCAATCCGACAGTACCATCAGAAAAAATTTCTAACATTCTAGAAACACTTACAAAAGATTCGTCTGATCTATTTAAAAACTTTATTACACTCATTCTACGCAAAAAACGTGATCAAGCATTACCAGCTATTATGGTAGATGCACTGGCGCTTATTGCGCAGTCTCGTGGAGAGAAAAAAGTTTATGTGGCTTCAGCACAAAAATTGTCTGCAGCACAGAAAAAAGAAATTGAAGCTTTTGTTGTGAAAAAGCACAAAGACATCAAAAAAGTTTCATTTGAAGAAGAAGTTCAGCCAGATCTTTTAGCTGGTCTAAAAGTTCGAGTTGATTCAATTGAATATGACGCAACTGTACGCGGCGCTTTTGACAGCCTACGTACGACCTTGAAAGGGAACTAAAAACATGAAAATTAACGCAGAAGAAATCAGCCGCGTTATCAAAGATCAAATCAAAGATTTTGATAAAAAAACGGCGACTGCTGAAGTAGGTCAGGTCCTAAGTGTGGGTGACGGTGTTGCCCGTGTTTATGGTTTGGATAATGTACAAGCTGGTGAATTGATCGAATTCCCTGGTGGCGTGCAAGGTATGGCTCTTAACCTAGAAGAAGACCACGTTGGTTGTGTAATCTTCGGTGAAGACCGTGGTATCCAAGAAGGTGATACAGTTAAACGTCTTGGTTCTATTGTAGACATTCCAGTTGGTCCAGAACTTACAGGCCGTGTGGTAGATTCTCTAGGTAACCCTATTGATGGTAAAGGTGCGCTTAACGCAACATCTCGTAACCGTGTAGAAGTTATCGCTCCAGGTATTATTGCCCGTAAATCAGTACACGAGCCAATGCAAACAGGTCTAAAAGCTATTGACGCACTTGTGCCGATTGGTCGTGGCCAGCGTGAGCTTATTATTGGTGACCGTCAAACAGGTAAAACAGCGGTTGCGATTGACGCTATTCTAAATCAGAAAAAAGATTACGAAGCTGGTAAACCTGTACACTGCATCTACGTGGCAATTGGTCAGAAACGCTCAACAGTTGCACAAGTTGTACGTACTCTAGAAGAGCACGGCGCAATGGCATACACAACTATTGTTGCAGCAACTGCCTCTGATTCTGCACCAATGCAATTCCTAGCGCCATATGCTGGTTGCGCTATTGCAGAATACTTCCGTGATAACAGCGAACACTCGCTTATTATTTACGATGATCTTTCAAAGCAAGCTGTGGCTTACCGTCAAATGTCACTACTACTTCGTCGTCCTCCTGGTCGTGAAGCATACCCTGGTGACGTATTTTACATTCACTCTCGTTTGTTAGAGCGTGCTGCGAAACTTTCTGATGACCTAGGCGCTGGTTCTATGACAGCCCTACCAATTATCGAAACACAAGCAGGTGACGTATCTGCCTACATTCCGACAAACGTAATCTCTATTACTGACGGTCAAATCTTCCTAGAATCTGAACTATTCTACGCAGGTGTTCGTCCAGCGATTAACGTAGGTTTGTCTGTATCACGTGTAGGTGGTGCTGCTCAAATTAAAGCCATGAAACAAGTTGCTGGTACACTTCGTCTTGAGCTTGCTCAATACCGCGAAATGGCGGCCTTCTCTCAATTCGCTTCAGACCTAGATGCTTCAACTCAAAAACTACTAAACCGTGGTGCACGCTTAACAGAACTACTTAAGCAAAAGCAATACACACCACTTTCAGCAGTAGAACAAGTTGCACACATCTTCTCTGGTGTTAAAGGTCACCTAGATGACGTTTCAGAAAACGATGTTGTTAATTTTGCGAATCACCTAACAGATCACTTACGCTCTTCAGCTGCTGATCTATTGGCTGAAATCGAAAAAGCAGGCAAACTTGTTGATGAAACTGAAAGCAAACTAGCAACAGAAATCGAAAATGCTAAAAAGACATTTTCTGGTTCTTCTGAAGCTAAAAGCAAGGAAAGTTTAGATGCCGTCGCTTAAAGACCTGCGTCTTCGCATTAAATCAGTAAAAAATACGCAGCAGATCACGAAAACGATGAAAACCGTGGCTGCCGCTAAAATGGTACGTGCGCGTGAAGCTTGCGAAAATGCCCGCCCTTATACAGATCGTTTAGGGCAGGTTATCGCAGGCTTAAACGCCAACCTATCAGGGCAAGACGCGCCTTTACTTCTACAAGGACGAGAAGAAGTAAAAACTGTGCGCCTTATCGCCTTTGGTTCTGACCGTGGCTTATGTGGTGGCATGAACACCAACCTAGCCCGTCGTGCAGAACAACTGATTAAAGCGTGGGAAGCAGAAGGCAAACAAGTGCAAATTGTAACTGTTGGCCGTAAAATTAATGATTTGCTAAAATCTGGCAACCGAGAAAAAATTGTTCAATCATACAACGATATGATGAAAGAAATTTCTTATACATTGGCAGCGCAAATCGGTGCACGCATGGTAGAAGATTTTGAAGCTGAACTTTGTGATGAAGTTTTTATTCTGTATAGCTTTAGCTTAAATGTAATGAAGCAAGACCCTACTCTTCGCTCTATTATTCCATTTAAAGCAGAAGAAAACATCACAACAACAGATGCAGCGCGTGAATACGAGCCGTCTGAATCAGCAATTTTAGATGTAATTCTACCTAAAAATGTGAATCAACAAATTCTTTCAGCCATGCTCGAAACATACTCTTCTGAGCAAGGCGCGCGTATGACAGCAATGGATAGCGCAACACGTAACGCAGGCGATATGATCAAACGCCTTACTGTTGACTATAACCGTTCACGTCAAGCGCAGATTACTAAAGAACTTATTGAAATTATTTCGGGCGCCGAAGCGGTTTAGCCCTAATATGGAGAAATAAAATGGCAAATACACAAGTAGCAACAGGCGGTAAGATTAGCCGTATTGTGGGCCCAGTTGTTGATATTCAGTTCGACAGCGCTATCCCAGCAATTCTTAACGCCCTAGAAACAGATAACAACGGTGAGCGCCTTGTACTAGAAGTAGCGCAACACCTTGGTGAAAACACAGTGCGTACAATCGCAATGGGTTCAACAGATGGTCTTGTTCGTGGTCAAGACGTAACAGATACAGGTACAGCAATTACAGTACCTGTTGGTCCTGAAAACTTAGGCCGTATCCTAAACGTTGTTGGTGAGCCAATTGATGAAGCTGGTCCACTTTCTACAACGCACACACGCTCAATCCACCAAGATGCCCCTGCATTCGAAGATCAATCTACATCTGTAGAAGTTCTAGAAACAGGTATTAAAGTGGTTGACCTTTTAGCACCATACGCAAAAGGTGGTAAAATTGGTCTATTCGGTGGTGCCGGTGTAGGTAAAACAGTCCTAATTATGGAGCTTATTAACAACATCGCCAAAGGTCATGGTGGTTATTCTGTATTCGCAGGTGTTGGTGAGCGTACACGTGAAGGTAACGATCTATACGAAGAAATGATCGAATCTAACGTAATTACAAAAGGTGATGCTTCTAAATCTAAAGCAACACTTGTTTACGGTCAGATGAACGAAACACCAGGTGCCCGTGCCCGTGTTGCCCTAACAGGTCTTACACAAGCAGAGTACTTCCGTGATGAAGAAGGCCAAGACGTACTATTTTTCGTAGATAACATTTTCCGTTTCACACAAGCAGGTGCAGAAGTATCAGCCCTACTAGGTCGTATTCCATCTGCTGCTGGTTATCAACCAACTCTATCTACAGATATGGGTAACCTACAAGAACGTATTACATCTACGAAAAAAGGTTCTATTACATCTGTTCAGGCCGTTTACGTACCTGCCGATGACTTGACTGACCCTGCGCCAGCAACAACCTTCTCTCACTTAGATGCAACAACTGTACTTAACCGTGCAATTTCAGAAAAAGGTATCTATCCAGCGGTTGACCCTCTAGACTCTACATCTCGTATTCTAGACCCTCAAGTAGTTGGTGAAGAGCACTTCTATGTTGCAACTAAAGTGCAAGAAATTCTTCAACGTTATAAATCTCTACAAGATATCATTGCAATTCTTGGTATGGACGAACTTTCTGAAGATGATAAGAAAACAGTTGCTCGTGCACGTAAGATTGAGCGTTTCCTATCTCAACCATTCCACGTAGCAGAAGTATTCACAGGTTCTCCTGGTCTATACGTGAAACTTGAAGATACAATCCGCAGCTTTAAAGAAGTTGTTGAAGGTAAACATGATGATGTACCTGAAGCTGCCTTCTACATGGTTGGCGGTATCGACGATGTACTTAAAAAGGCTGAAAGCCTAGCGTAATTTAAGTAAGGTGGGGTGCGCCTCACCTTTACTTTTCATTACAAGAATAAGGATATTTCTTATGAAATTTGAAATTGTAACTCCAGAAAAGCTTATCGTATCAGCAGAAGTTGACTTTGTTTCAGCTCCTGGTACAGATGGTGAATTCGGTGTTTTAGAAGGTCACGTACCTTTTATGACGACCCTACGCCCAGGAGTTATCTCAACAGAAACAAACGGCGCAGAAATACTATATGGTGTAAGCGGCGGCACTGTTGATGTAACCCCAGAATCTGTTACTGTATTAGCTGAAGATGTTATTCTTAAAGCTGATGCAGATATTGATACAGCTCAAAAACTACAGCAAGAAGCTGAATACAACCTTGCAGGCAAGGAAAATGCAACAGATGCAGATTCAGCACACTGGCGTCGTCAATTACAAAAAGCCGAAGCTATGCTAGCTATGTGCTCTTAAATTGGCAAAAAACCTTTAAAAGCCCCATTTTGGGGCTTTTTTGTTTTGAATATATCGTTTTTACTACATTTACATATGTAGCAGAGTGCCTAGATAAAAAATAGAGACTAGTATTTAAAACAAAATATAACTATAAATATATAGAGTATGTTTAATATATTAAGTGGTACACGTTTCATGCTAGGAAAAACTTTTATCACAATTCTACTCAGCGTTGCCTGTCTAGGATTGACACAAAGCACAACAGCTAACGCCCAAGAAGGTTTTAGCACATCAAATGAGCGCTCTTTATATGACGCCCAAACACGTGCCATGAGGCAAAAAGCACGTTCTCAGCTAGAAACAGACACCCAAAAAGTACGCGATATTGCTCAGGATAACTTAACCCTTGACCAAATCAGCGCGCGCGTTGAAGAGTGTACCGAACTCGGCAAAGTCTATAATGGTGACCCTACAGATTCCGGCAACCCTGATATTTACTGCCAATCTATTGTTGGCTCGGTCCCTACAGAAATTAACTTTATTGGTCTCGCCGCTTGGTATGACATGAACTCAAGCAGCGGTGTCGAACTCGACGAAAACGGACGCGTCGCTAAACTTATTGATAAAGCTGGCGGCGGCTACCACCTCGAGCAAGCAAGCCCATCTCAAAGACCTAGCGTTATCACAACAGATGATTATAATGCAAAAGCAAATTCTGACATTACACTAGGGCGATTTGATGGCAACGATGC
>JAAZVW010000006.1 GCA_018623135.1 Pseudomonadota bacterium | reverse complement strand
GAATTTGAGCTAGAAAGCGCACCTAAAGGCGTTGCACCAACACTTAATGTAAGTAAAAAAGGTGTAGCTGCCAAAGTACCTAGCTTACTGGGATTACCTCTTAAAACTAAAGATGATGAACTAGAAGAAAAAATCGAAACCATTAAAGCCCCTAGCTTAAAGAAGAAAAAAACTTTTGCTGCTACGCAATCTAGACAATCTCTACCTCTTGCTGAAACAACACCAAGTATTGGTGATGAAAATGCAGATGTAACTTTAGTTTATTATACAGATTTGGGCTGCTCTTCTTGCCGTAAAAATCAACAAAAAATTTACGATATCTACAAAAAATATAAAGCAAATAAACAACCTATAAAACTTGTGCATAAATATATGGCGGAAGACCCTTACAGCACAAATAATATTGCAAGCTTTTACGGTCGCATTGCACATAAAGAGGGTGTTTACTGGGATTATTTTGAAAAACTAATGCAAACAAGTGATACATCGGAAGAAAATTTACGCCAAACATTACTAAACTTAGGTGTTTCTGAGCGTTTATTTCAGTACCAACTACGCCCACTAGCACGAGAGCTGTACAAAAACTTAGACAATGAACAATACGAAGCTAAGCAACTTAACCTAAGTATTCGCCCTGCTATTTTTGTAAATGGTGTGCTTATTGGTGGTGGTATTAGCTTTAACGATATTGAAGATTTTATTGATTTTGAATTTAACCTAAATGCATCAAATTCGAGTGCAATTAAGGGACTATAAAAAAGAGCCATGAAAAAATTTATTCAGACACTTAACGTTATTAAAAGTGAGCTTTCTCAAGAAAGTAAAAGTGCTGCGATGAAGCCTCAGATTAATTTGGGGCCTCCGTTTCCGACGTATACGCTTTCTAAAACCCACCAACACAAAATAGCTCAACTTTTAAGCGTTATTGATGCTGATATTGAACGTTTTACACCACGTGCACGCAGTGAACAAGAATCGGAAGAGGCTACACGCCAGCAACAGAAAAAACAAATGCTGGATAACGCTAAAAAAGAAGGCTTATCGGAACAAGAGATTGAAAAATTAGAAAGCTTGGCGGAACAAAAACCTGCATCGTCATCGGCTATTGAAATTGATAGTTTTATTCGTACGTTAGAAATATCGACAGAAATCAATATTAAAAACAACCCACACTTAGATGCGGTAAAGCTTTCTCGTATGGCGCCACACTTAGCTGAACTATACGCACTTATTGACGAAGAAATGCGCTATTTAAAAAATAATATGAGCATTATGTCTAGTTCGGCGGCTATTGTACAAAAACTAGATAAAGCACATGCTTTTATAGGCGCAAACCGTATGGGTGATGCCCTTAATATTTTACATCGTTTGAAAAAAGATGCGCCAAATAACCGTGCTGTAAGCTTTATTACATCGCAAACGGCTTACTTTATGTCGCGTTCTGGCATGACACAGCATCTTTCTGAAGCACGAGAAGAAGGTAAAAAAGCTTGTTTACTTGGTGATGGCATTGATGAAGGTCGATTACATAAATATAGATACAATTTTATTATGTCGGAAGCGCATTATAGCACTGAAAAAGTTCTCCCTAAAATGCGTGAATTTTACCTATTAAGCCCAGAAAGCCTTATGGGTAAAGATGGTTATAATGCTCATAATGCCTACCATTTTAAGAGCTTACTCTTTTTAACAAAAGTACCTGCAACAGAGTGGACATCTTACGAACGTCAAACCGTTATTGAATTTGCTTACAATAACATTGGTGGTGCTTTACTTTATATTGCTTTATTTAGGCCTTTAATTTTAGACCATGTTATTGATGGTAAAAAAGATTTTGAAGTTTTTGCAAAACTTGAAGAAGATTTACAGTACGCCTTTATTCAGTACAGCAACTGCGTAAATGTATTGCAAGAAAACTTCACCTCAGAAGGTAGAACTATTAACGCTGGTAAGTATTTTTGGACTGTACGCAGCCGCTATTTACAAAACTTTTTAAATGCTGCTTCTTTACCTCATTTTGATACTGTTCTTTCTAATATCAGCTTAAACGGAAGACGCATGTACCAAGAAGGTCCAACAGTACAAAGTTTAAAAGACAATGGTCTCTCAGAAGAAATTTATTGGAATATTTGGGCGCGTAAAGTAACGCCTGTGGCTGACTTACATAGAGAAGATGCCATACCTGATGCCATTGTACTTAAAGAATCCAATCTGCTTTCTAAGTACGAAGACGCTTTAGCAGAACTGCAACAGGCCGAAAAAGAGCTCACTGAAACCCCTAAATGGGAACCTTCTCAACCTTTCATTATTAAGTTTGATTATTCTAAACTTATTGAACAGGCGACGGGCAAGGCTTCTTCTATCAATACACGGAGCCCCTCTTCTAATATATTTAAGCCTTATTACCAGCTTTGGAACGGTTTAACTGAGCCTGAAATTTTACCTTCTGACCTTGTACTACGCACAGCTCGAAATGGTGGTTTTGATAATTTAGATGAAATTCAGGACTTATTTGATGGTATTGCTATGGTATTAGAAGATGACTTACAAGGCATGAAAGCGCGTATTGATTCTGCTTACCAAAAATACTTAAGGCATAAAGCGGAAGAAGAAGGCTCTTCATCTTTAGAAATGCTAAACTTACAAGACCATTTTAAAGAGTACTGGTGGCTTTACTTGGCTGTTGTGCCACTTGCCTTTATTGTGTTTGCAATGGTTGTCTTCTCGCAAGATTATATGACGGCGCTCAAATCTGTTGGCATACTTGCGGCTGGTGGATTATTTATTAGCCTGATTCTACTTAAGAAGTAAAAAGAGAGCCAACAGGCTCTCTTTTTTATGAGTAAGCAAATTAAGTTTTACATGTTATTTAAGCGTGCATATCTAAAGCGCCAAACCCCTGTTCATAAGCATAGAGTGCCGCTTGCGTACGATTGCGTACGTGAAGCTTTTTAAGAATTGTTTTAATGTGAACTTTAATAGTACCTTCTGCCACATCTAAATTATTAGCAATAACTTTATTAGAATGCCCTTGAACAAGCTCTTTTAAAATATCTTGCTCACGCGGGGTTAAACTATCTAATAATGCCATATCTCCATCATCAAATTCAGGGAAGATAGATTCTCCTGCCGCGACACGTATAAGCATATCATTTAAATCTGAGGCGCTTGACGATTTAGAAAGGTAACCCTTTACAAATGATTTTAAGGAGCGCAGAGTTTCTGGTTTCATCGGCATCATAGAAATAAGGACAATACGTAAATTAGGATTTGTAAACATCATACGGCGTGCCGCATCTACACCGCTACCGCCTGGCATATTCACATCTAGCAACACAACGTCTGGGCGGATACGCTCGGCCATATGTACCGCATCTTGCGCAGAAGACGCCTCTCCAACAACTTCAAAACGATCTTGATCTATAAGGTGTTTAATACCTTCTCTTACTAGCTGATGATCATCAACAATCATAATTTTTGTTATCATTAATTTTCTCCTTAACTTGCTTTTATTGGCACTGTAATACGCGCTACTGTACCTTTTCCTGTTTCACTATGAATGTCACAGTTACCGCCAAATCTTTTAATCATACGCAACATATATTGGAGCCCGTGTTGCCTGTTATTTTGACTGAACCCCTCTTGATTAAAGCCTATGCCTTGATCTGCGACCATGATGATGTAATTTTGGTCTTTTTCTTCGACTACCATGTCCACCTTTTGGACTTTACTATGTTTGGCAGCATTGGTAATCAGTTCTTGCACCCATGTATAAATGAGGCTTTGCCACATAAGAGGTAAGCTAGAGAGTAAGCCTTGCCCCGACATATTCAGTTCTATTTTTAAGATGTGAGAGGCATATTCTTGCAAATCGCTCATATCTATGGGTCTTATTGACAAAATACCTTCTTCTATTTCATCCTGATTACTGTATTTTTCTATGAGTAAGCGGGATTGTTTAATGGATTGGTTAAGGCAATCTTGGCAATGTTTAAGCTGCTCTAGCACCTCTGGCTCTATTTGGTTATTTGCATCTAGCAAATCAGTCAGTACAGAAAAATTCTGCTTTAAAAGAACCAATGGTTGGGCAATACGATCATGGATATCGTTTGCTGGATCCCTTAAAAACTCTTCTAGCTGCTGATTAAAACGATGTGTTTGAGCCACGTTATTCTTCCTTTAACTTTTATTCTTAAAGTCTAACGCATTTTTTTATACGTACTAATATTCACAAACATAAAAAAAATACGCATACATAACTATATATGGCTACTAAGGTAAGGTTTTATAAGGTTTTAGCTGTTTAAAAAAAATGAATCACAATGATTAGGTATGATGAACAAACAAAACAAGACATATGACAACCGCCATATGAACATCATGTAAATTTGTGCACAAAATATGAAAAAAGCTTTGACATTTATAGGTTTTTTTGCCAAATTACCCCTGAGCTTAAAGGATGACGCTAACGAAATTAAGGATACTTAAAATGGCAAAACGTACTAATAGCCAATACATTAAGTTAGTTTCTTCAGCAGGTACAGGGCATTATTATACTACTAAGAAAAACCCTAAAACATCTACTGAGAAATTAGAACTTCGTAAATACGACCCAACTATTCGTAAACACGTTGTTTATAAAGAGACAAAACTTAAGTAGTTAGCTCAAACTTTTGAAGCCCTAGCGGATGCTAGGGCTTCTTAATTTTTGTAGGCACTAAATATTTACATATATTTAAGCAATGTTTCTAAAAATGTGCGTAAAACATCGCGCCATGAAATGATTTCTGATAATAATAAATACATAATTAAGTTAAACCTGTTTGTTAATTGACAGTGTTACCAGTACGTAAAGGATCACACAAAACAGATGCAACAGCAAATTGAAAATAAACTTGTTCAAGCTTTTAAACCAGATTTCACCAAGCTTTATGACAAATCAGAAAGCCACAAAAACCACCCTGAAGCCCTTAAAAATGGTGGGAGCCATCTGACGCTTATTTTAGTAAGCAGCGCTTTTGAAGGGTTAAAAACAATACAACGCCAACGTAAAATACATCAGTTACTTGCTGATGAGCTTAAACCTGGTGGTGGCTTACACGCCTTAAGTATGAGCTTATATACAACGCAAGAGTGGCAGAAAAAGCACGAACAGCCAGAATAAAGCCCCTTTTACGGCTTTAAATAACGCTAAATACGGCTGAAATATTTGACCTAAAGCCCTGCTTTACCCTAAACTAAGAAGTATATTAAATAAAAAGCAACATCTAGCGTAATCAAATAGGTATTTTATGAGAATTTTGCTCTTATCTTTCCCACATAAATTAAGCCTAAAAGGTGCCAGTAAACTCTCGCGCTTTTATTTTGTGTTGCTCCATTTTATATTGTTTTGCACAACCATTATTCCCTTCGTTGGGGTTTTTATTGCCTCTATGGTTTGCCCGCTTATTTGGGGCATAGAAAAAGGCAGGCATAAACCTCATTCTTATGATGCTTTGCGCTTTGCCATGCAACGTATTATTTTATTTGGTATCGCCGGCATGGTTACAGGGTCTGTTTATTTTAATTTGCAAGACCTTGCGATCAACCCTAAACCCTTTTGGATAACACAATTTATTTTACTAGGTGGCCTTGGTTTTACAGATTTGCTATTTGTTATTAAAGGGCAAACAGGCTATGGATATATCTCCTCTAAAAGCACGTCACGCACCGCTAAAGCAGAACGAACGAGCAAAAAAAGCATGTGGAAAAGGTTCTTTAACAAATGAGTGTACAGGCACGTCGTATTACTAAAGAACAATTTTTAATTGGCACTAATATTATATTAGGTCTCTTTATTGCTGCTACTTTATGGGCGCTTTCTGCTATTCAAAAAACAGAAGAACAAACAGAAAAAACATGGCAAGACCAACTTAAGCACGAAAGCGATATTAAGCTTGAAGAGCTTACAACTTGGCTCAATATACAAAACCAGCCTTTACAGCGTGCTATGGCCAGCAAAAAACTTGAGCAAAGCTTAAGCGATGTGAAGCAACTTTCATCGGAAAAATTAAGGTCTCACCCTTTTGCTGATAATTTTTTAAATGAACTCACAAGTAAATATAACTTAGATAATGCTTATTTATTTGATGAGAAACACCGACTTGTGGGGAGATCTCGTGGTGCGCAAACCCTTGACCAACTTGTAAAACAACAACTGGCAACCTTTTACAGGCAAGATAAAACCTCTGCTTTAGATTTTTATGAAAAAGCAGGTGAATTTTACATTTTAGGTATGGCTAAAATTATTAAAGAAAATAAGCCTGCCGGCTACGTCTCTTTTACAAAAGCTGCTAATGATGCCCTTGCTGATATGGAAAGCACAGGCGTAAGCCGCCCTGATATTGAGGTCTATATTGCCAGAAAATCTGAGGGACATAACCCGATTGTGATTCGTTGGCCGCTACCTTTCAAGTTTAGCAAAATAACTTATTTAAAAGATTCTGCCTCAACATTGCCATTTTTTGAGCGCAGTCAAAACTTTGGTGTATATACCGCTTTAAATGGCGAAGCAATTTATGCACAGCTTGATAAACCTAGCGGATTCCCGAATTGGCAAATTGCAACACAATTAGCAACAGATGCCGCAAATGTTGATGCGCGCAGTTCTAAAGTATGGATTTTCGGCTTATTAGGGCTTATTTATATTGCACTTGGGGTAGCTGAATATGTACTTTTTATTCTTTATAACCCTAAATCTAACGACAAGCATTTTAGACAGGCAGAAAAAATAGCACAGCCTGTTGCACAACAATTGGAGCGCCTGCAATTTTTAGTCCGTAAGTTACAGAAGAAAAAAGCATTAGAAGCCACCCAAAAAATGGCAGATGAAGCCAATAATACTCAGCCTGGTGAACAAACAAGCCCGGATGCACAAGGTAATGGCACAGAAACAGCTTCTACTGAAAATATTGATGTTATCCCTGAGCCACAAGAAACAGAAGAACAAAAACAAGCACGTGAGCTTGCTGAAGAGTTACAAAAAACAAACATGGTTAAAGATAGCCTTAAGCGTGAGCGTATTCGTTTATTTTATCAACCTATTGTGGATCGTCGTGGTAAAGCCGCTATGTACGAAACGCTTATACGTGTATTAGACGAACAAAAGAACCTTATGGCCCCTGCTGAGTTTTTCCCGCTTGCTAAAAAGTACCAATTTTTAGATTTAATTGATGATACTGTACTTGTTGCTTCTATTCGTAAACATATTCAGTTGCTGAACCAAGGTGAGCGTACGGTACTTTGCTTGAATCTTTCTAAGGGAGCTTTTAGCTCTGAACGTTTTATGAATGTGTTTATGGAAGGTTTATCTTCTGGACAGGTGCATCCTGAATATTTGGTGTTTGAGGTTGAGTCTCAAGAGGTGATATCTGACGATGCTTCTATGTCTTTCATTCGTGAGCTTAAGAGATTGGGTTGCCGTTTTTCTATTGACTATTTAGGTGGTGGTGAAAAAAGCATTCATGCCGCGAAACAGCTTGGTTTTAATAATGTTAAAATTAGTGCCCTTAAGTTCCAGGATATGGCAACAAACTCTGCACAAATGCAAGAATTTAGCGATATTATTCGCCAAGCGCAAAGCGAAGGCTTAACGGTTATTGTAGAAAAGATTGAAACCGAATTTGTGTGGCAGCTTTGTAAAACTTTAGATGTAGATTACGTACAGGGCTTCTACATTGCCAAACCGGATGATAAAATTAATTTAGGTTGGAAAGAGAAAAACTACGCCGACCCTAAAGGGCTCAACCAAATTGCACAAAATTAAAAAGAACCCTCAATAAAAAAGCTCAGAAAATTCTGAGCTTTTTTATTTTGTACTTATATTCTCTAAATATTATTCAGCTGCGCGCTGATATACATAAGTGCCGACATCGGCAACTAGTTTCACACGCTCAAAGAATGATTCAACCTCATCTGCGACCACTGTTCTCACAACAGATTTAGCAAATTCACCATCTTTTTGCATTGATTTATGCTGTTGGGCGCGCTGTGCTTGTTGTTGTTTATATAAAGCCGCTTGGCGTAATTCTTCTGCTGTTGGATTATAACCTGCTTGGCGTAGAAGATGCTCTGATTCTTTCGCATCCATAACATTACCGCTGGCGATATGGTAACCTACCTGATTCAGTGCTTGGTTTTGGTCTACCGCTTGACCCATTTTAGCGAGTTTCTGCTCTAGCCTATCCATACGGGCATCTATAGCATGGGTGCCGTTTACTTCATGGCGACGTTGCACACTAAGCCTTTTTTGCACCTGCTGTTTAGGCGCAGAAACTTGGGCATACATAGCGGCATGATAAGTTTTTTTAGGTTGGAATTCTGTTTTTTGGATTAAATCTTCTCGGCGTTGGTTATTGTGGAGCATAAAGGCACCCACAGCAACAAAACTTAACGCAAACAACAGCACACCTAAAAGAGTACTTTGTTGGTCTGGTCTCTTTTCCTGAACTTCTGCTATAATTTGTGCCTGTGGCATTTGCTGTTGTATCACCTGTTAGTCCCCTTATTTCTATTAGGTGTTTATCTTCACGTATTAATTATGGTGTATGGCGTTAATTTTTTGAAGCAATTAATTGACATCGTGTATACATTTTTATTTATTAGGCGGTTGAGTAAATATATTTTAAAATAAAAGAGTGATAAAAATAACGCCAATTGCAAAGGAGATTGATCCATGCATTCTGAGCTCATCCTAGGCATTCGTATAGATAACCCTATTTTATGCCAACAACTTCAAAAACTCCAGCAACAGCTTAACCTACCCAATGCAAAAAAAGCCTTAGATTCTGGCTTAATCATGCCTTTTATTAAGCTACATCCTGACTGTAATATCCAGAAAGTTTTTTACCGTTTAAGGCAAGTAGTTACCCCCTATATTGAACTTAAACTTAAAGGCTTTAACATAAACAGATCATACGCACAGAACATTAGGGGGATTTCTATAGCTGCAATACTACCAAACCATATTGAAAAACTACGCGAAAGCTTGTTAGAAGAACTCTATCAACAAGGGTTATGTCCAGCCCAAAAACTGACCTATGAAATACCTTGGTTAACAGGAAAACGCCTAAATGAAGAAGAAGTTTTAGGCTTTTGCGCCTTTATGTCTGCATTTGATTTTGGAAACTACTGCTTTGAGCATTTAAGCATATATGAGATACAAAACGGGCAAGCAATTGAGATACAAGATTCTTTTTACACATTTAACCTAGAAGAAGATGACTGGATTGCGCAATTTGCCTGATAAATAAGGGTAAAATTATCACATACCCCTTTTCATAAAAGCCCAAATTCTGTAGAATAAGAAAAATACAAAATTTCTGATCTCAAAAACGTTGGTCTGAACAAGGGGAACATGCAAAAGATGCAACCAGTAAAAAAAACGCATCAGGAAGAACTTGCTGATATTATGGCAAATGCGGAGCTTGATATCCGCTTTGTAATTGCTTTAGCAGGTGACCGTACACTTAACGCCCGTGAACGTGATATTTTACAACGCATGTACGATGAACGTGGCGAAGGTTTATATTCAGATATTCTTTCTGTTTTAACACATCGTTCTTTTCCGCCTAAGCAAGCACGTCATCTATGGGATGAAATTACCGAACACCGCAAAACATTACGTACAAAATTAAACAGAGATGTTGGCATTAGTGTTGCTGCGCATGATTATTTAACAAATATCGCTGGTCTTATGGCTGCTGTAGGCATTGTGGAGGAATCTAAGATGTCTTCTCTTGCTTCTGTGGCTACACGTGATGGCTTGACTGGTTTATTTGACCAAACCTCTTTTAAACACCGTTTAAAGGAAGAATTAGAGCGTCAGTTCCGCTACGGTGGCCCGCTAAGCCTTGTGATGTTTGATTTAGATAAATTTAAATCTATCAATGATACTTATGGACACAGCGAAGGTGATATTGTCCTTAAAAATATTTCTGACATTTTAGTGCGCCAAGCCCGTCGTATTGATACAACTGCCCGCTATGGCGGCGAAGAATTTGCCGTGATTTTACCTGAGGTGGATTTAAAGGCTGCTTTTATTTTTGCAGAGCGTTTACGCCAGAAGGTTATGGAGAGCTTTCAGGATAACCCTTACCCTGTAACAATTTCTGTCGGTATCGCGACAAACCCAACAGATAGCGCAGAAAATGCTGATAATTTAATTAGACGCGCAGATGAACAGCTTTATAAAGCAAAGAACTCTGGTAGAAACCGTGTCTGTTTAGAAGAAGAACCAAAAAAAGAGGCTTAGGCCTCTTTTTTTATGATGCAAGCTGTGGCGCTGCCAAATAGTAACCTTGAACAAGGTCTATACCTAAACTTTCTAGATAAATAAAGTCCTGAGCTGTTTCAACACCGCAAGCAATAACCGCCGCATTATGTGCATGACCCTCGCGGATCATCGCTGCAATTTGAGAGCGCACAGAAAGTTCTGAAATACGTTTAATAAGTTTACGGTCAATCTTAATATAATCCACCTGACAATGGCGTAAAAATGCATGAAGCGCACGTTCTTCTACACATTGGTCTAAACCTACTTTAAAGCCATGCTTACGCGCACGCATAATAAAATCTTTTGTTTCGCTAAAGCGTTCGGTAATAAAGCTTTGAGCAATTTCAAATAAGATTTGTTCTGATTTAGCGGAAGTTTCTGCAAGCAATGTTGTTACTTTTTTCCAGAAATCGGCATCTTGTAAACTCTCTACAGATAAGTTAACGCTGAAAATTTCTTGGCTTTGCGCAGCACGCTTAAATAAGTGTTTAAGTGCTAAGTAATCTACTTTAGCAAGACCACCCTTTTTCTCCATAACAGGTAAGTAAGCAGCAGGTTTAATGTGCTTGCCAGATGCTGTTCTTAATTCTGTAAGCCCTTCATACATTTGCGGTGCCGAGCGATCTAGCGGCATAATAGGCTGTAGCTGTAAACGAACCAAATCTTTTACCTTCTCAACTTTTTCTGTCATTTCTGATTGATGAGGAGGTATATAAGGTTGTTTATCTAAAATTGCAACCCCTCTAAAACCTAGGCAATTACCCTGGTTATCAAAAGTTGGTTTACCGCTAATTTTATATTTACGAATTTCTTCTGATGAATCTTTAAAACTAAAAGCGATCTCTTTAATTTCTTTTCGATCATGTATCGCTGTCGTAATTTGCTTATATTCATGTGTAAAATCAGCAAAAAGCGTTAGCTCCACAAAGTGTTTTTCCATAAGCATACCAAGGGGTTTACCTAAAAGAGTGCAAATATGTTCAGAAAGATAAGTAATACGGCCAGAGTGATCTAGCTCCCATTGCCAAGCACAAGAAACTTCTAAAAAATCACGGGCACGGGCATTTTGTTTTTGCGCTGCTTCAAACTGCCACTTTTCACTTTCATCTTCAAAACGGTGGAAAAGACTATGAGAATTAATTTGACGCTGTGTATACTGCACATCACAAGTTGCGCCTTTAGCATCTATAATGGCAACAGCTTCTTTATCTGATTCTAATAAAGGCACAGAGCCTTTAGCAAACAATAAGCGAATAGATTGACCGACAAGCTCTTCTGCTGAATAACCGAAAACACTTTCAACGGCTGGGCTTGCTGCCTGAATCATGTATTTATGGTCTGTCACCACAATAAGGTCATGCGTTGAATCAACCACACGTTCAACAACTTTTTGCCATGTTGGCTTAATAATAGTTGTGCGCTCGCCTTGCAAAATTTGCATTTTACGCAAGCCCCAAAATAAACTTACCGCTGAAAAGATAAGCGCAAAAGAGACAAAGACAAATGGTGATAAACTTGTGCCTTCATATGTTGTGCGTAAATACCAATTAGGCATTTTAAGCGCTTGCACAGACTGATTGTAAGCAACATCTGGCATTTGACCATAGGCTTTGGCATCACGCATTTTAGCGGTAAAGATACTTAGACTCTGCCCTAAATGGTGACGTACCAATTGCGTGCGATCCCACAGCGAACTCATCATATTTAAAGGGGCTTTTACAACAATATAGCCTAATAGCTGATAAGGCATTTTCTGGTTATACACAGCTTTAACCAAAAAGAGACCTCTACCCTTTTCTGCTAAAAGAGCAAATCCATTAGGTGATGTTTTAAGTGATTTAATCGCTAAGTTTAAGTGTTGTGATTGAAAGCCAGATTGATTCGCTTGGCTGTAAATAAGCCTTTGTTCTGGGTTGTAAAAATAAGTTTGGCTATAGCCTAATTTTGAAAAAGATTCTGTATTTTGAGCTGCTTGCTCAAAGCCCTGAGCCTTATTAAAAAATGTTTGTAGCTGGGGTAAATAAGACAAACGCTCTAGCTGATGCCCTTGTTGTGTCATCCACATATCAATAGCCAATGCATCTTTTTCAAGTTGCATTGTTGTTTGTGTTTTTAAAAACTGATTATACTGGCCCCATAGTGCATAACTTAGCAAACAAGCAAAAGTAATGGCAGAAATAATAACCAACCACACTTTTTGGTATTGCTTTTGCAAATACGAAGGCGCCCCCACATGATTCATCTATTTTTTATTTTTATTTTTTAAGTATGAATTATAGTTGCTACTTTGCTTTTTATTATGGGGATAATGACTTGTTTAAGCAGTACATTCAAGTGCTAAAAAGCCATTATTTAAATAGGGATAATGGGGGTGTTACATCTATGCGCAAAATTGTGTATTTTATATCATAGAGCATAAAAAAAATGGGCATATCGCCCATTTTTTTCTTGTCAGTAAAGACTGAAACCGGTTCGTGAACCAATAATTAAATTCAATTATTTTTTCATGCCGTATTTCGCTTGGAACTTCTCTACGCGACCCGCTGTATCTAGCACACGGCGCTTACCAGTGTAAGCAGGGTGAGACTTAGAGTCTACAGAAAGACGAAGTACATCGCCTTCTTTACCGTATGTAGAACGTGTTTCGTATTCAGTACCGTCAGTCATAACCACTTTAATTGTGTGGTAGTCTGGGTGGATTCCTTGTTTCATTGTCAGCCACTTTCTATCTTTCCCGACATTTACGCAAAAGCTAACATAATGGATTATTTTAATAATTTCAAGCTTAAAGCGTTCTTTTTATTTTCTTCTTGCATATAATTATACATTAAAGTATACAACTAAACACCAAATCCATCTAAAATCACGTTTAACAGGAGTCTATATGGCGATTATCCATATTCTTGATACCCATGTACATGCCCGCATTTATGCTCAGCATTTGCATAATAAGGGTGACCATTACGAACTGGGACAGGATGTGTCTTTAAAGACAAAATCGTTCTGGGGTAATGTAGAATTAACCTTAACACAGCTGCAGATGCCAGAAAAAGACTTCTTCTGCCCTGAAGCAAACAACCTCGTAACACTGAAGCCTGTTCACTTTGAAGCACCCATTCGACATATCACTCATTGTAAAATCAATGACTGTTACGGCCTGCTCACCAAAGAGTATGATGGCTACTGCCTCTATTCTGAAGCTGGCAGCCCGATATTGAAACTCACATTGGCACCAGATGAGCAATTGGTTGTTTCTAATAAAGGTAGCCAATACGAAGCAACAACGGCAACGGACAACCAAGACCAGAAGGTTAAACAAAAAACCTTGCTGGTACGCAAAAAATAACCTATAGCACGACACATAAAAAGCCCACCAATTGGCGGGCTTTTTTGTATCTTCAAAAATTAGTTCAGGCGCTTAATCGCATCTTCCGTAATTTTTTCTGCTGTTTTCTTATCAATTTCTTTTTCAATAAGTTTTTCAGCAGCTGTAAGTGCAAGTTCAGCAACTTGAGACTGAACATCACGCAGAGCTTGATCTTTTGCAGATGTAATTTGCTCAGCAGCTTGCTGTGCTTTACGTGCAAGTTCTTCTTCTAGCTCTTTTGTTTTTAGAGAAGCAATTTTAGAGGCTTCTTCTTTTGCTTGTTCAACAATTGAAGAGGCTTCTTGACGGGCAGCTTTAAGCTGCTTTTCGTATGTTGCAAGAGCTTGTTCAGCATCTTTACGCAGTGCTTCTGCTTTATCTAGATCTTCACGAATGCCTTCAGCACGGTCATCTAGAGCTTTTGTAATACGTGGAATTACAAAAATCCACATCACAGCTAAAATAAGAACAAAGGCAATACCTGTCCAGAACAGCTGAGAATGTAAAAATGTCGTATCAAAAAGTGGGTTCACTTTTTCTACTGTTTCAGCAACATGTGCAGCCGTATTAGCAGACATATGTTCAGCTCCTTTTTTAAAAGATTAAAAGACCCGAGCTTGCGCTAGCTACTTAAAGCAGGCACAAGCAGGAGTCTTTTATGAAATTAAGAGTTCCAGATAAGGATACCTAGTGCGAAAGCGAATAGAGCGATCGCCTCTACAAGAGCGGCACCAATAAAGAAGAAACCTTTAATTTTAGATTCTACAGCTGGTTGACGTGAAACAGCTTCGAAATATTTACCAACTAGGTTACCTAGACCAAGACCTGAACCGATCATGCCTAGAGTCGCTAGACCAGCACCGATGAATTTAAGAGCAGCAAGTTCCATATTATGCTTATCCTTATTTATTTAAAGTTTAACTAGTTTTACCTTAGATCTAGTGCAGATGCAAGGCATCGTTTAAGTAGACGCAAGTCAATATCGTAAAGATATAAGCTTGCAATAGAGCTACAAAAATTTCCAGTGCCGTAATCGCAAGTAGCGGGATAAACGGAACTGCAAAAAATGCGCCCATCGCAATACAAAAGAATGCGAAAATTTTAAGTAGCACGTGGCCTGCAACCATATTAGCTGCCAAACGTACAGTAAGCGTTGCTGGGCGTGCAAAGAATGAAATAATTTCAAGAGGTACAATAAGTGGCATCATTAAAATTGGCGTACCCGCTGGGCAGAACATACCAAAGAATTTAAAGCCATGCTTAAATAGACCAATAATCCAAACAAGAACAAATACCGTAAGAGCAAGTGCGCCATTAATGTATAGGCTTGATGTAGATGTAAATGAGCCTGGAATCATACCAACAAGGTTAAGTGCTGCAATAAACAAAAATACTGTTGCAACAAAAGGCAAAAGTTTAAGACCTTCTTTACCTGCGGTATCTTTTACCATTGATTGAATAAAATCAATCGTCACTTCAACAAAACCCTGCATACGGCTAGGTACTTTTGCTGTTTTAAGCGAACCCACCATCATAAGAAGGCAAAGCACTAAAGATGTACCCAACATCCAAATAGACTGGTTTGTTAGAGAAATATCGTAACCCATAAGTGAAAGATCGTAGACCTTATGGATCTCAAATTGATGCAACGGATCTAATGACATATTGTTTTTATCCCTTAAGATTTTTTATGCAAGCGCAAGATACTGTATTTTTACTTTATATGCAAGCCTTTAAACATCAGTTTTGTCTGTTTTTTTTGCTTCATTCTCGGTTTGGTTTTTTTCGCCTAACTCTTCTGTATTACTCATGGTTGCTTGCCACATAACTCTAAAGCCTGCAACCATACCCATAAACAGACCAATAAGCACACCCCATGGCTTTGTACCAAAAGCAGAATCCGCCCATAAACCAAAGAGCATGCCAACAATTGCCGACATGCCAAAGTTTAAACCTACTGTATAGCCAGACCAATCTTTAGGGTCTGGACCTTCTTTTTTTAAACTCATTATTTAAGCTTTTCTTCAATCATCTTTTTATATGTTTCGTATGACCTTGTGCCCACGATACGCTCATCATTAATAAAGACCGTTGGTGTAGATTCGATTGCAAGTTGCCCCATACCATGTTCTTTTTGCTTAATAATACGCTCATGTAGCTCTGCATTTAGCAGACATGTATCTACTTGACCTTTATCCATACCACCTAATTTAGCAATTTGGGCGATTGAGGCAAGTGGATCTTTACTGCGTAACCAATCATTTTGTGTATTAAAGAAAGCAGAGACAAATTTATCACGACTTTGTTCACCTGCACATTCCGTAATCTTAGAAACAGCCAAGGCTAAATTCCCCCATGGCATATGCCTAAAAACAAAAGCAACTTTACCTGTATCGATGTACTCTTCTTTTAATTTTGGGTAAACATCTTTATGGAAGTTCGCACAGTGACCGCATGTCATAGATGCATATTCAACAACAAGAACATCAGCATCTTTATCGCCCACAACAACATCATGTTCTGTAAGTTCAAGTTTAGCGGCCTGAGCTGTAAGCGCAACAAGCGACATTAAAAATGTAAACAATGCAATTTTTTTCATTTTTTAAGATTACCTTATTCTTTTTATCGTTAAAGCGATTGATTATTTAATTCTGGTCTAAGTGTAACAAGGCGCCGAAATTTTGCAAACGTTGTTTAAGCACAGGGTCTTTTACAATGCAGGTATATTTTTCTGCCTCATATATTGAACGTTCTGTCGGCTTATTTTCCTTCGGCAAAGGGGCTTCATACTTTGGCTTAAAGCCTGATTGAACCACCTGAATACGCTCTACTGCTTTATAACCAAAATAAGCATTTACTTTTTCAGCCAAAAAGCTGCTCATATAACGCACCTCTTGCGCCCATGCACTATCGGAAACCTCTAGCAACAATTTTTTGTTTTTTAAAGACTTTAAGCCAACATAAGGGTAAGCTTGGTCACCAATAATAGAACGCCAATTGCTTAATAACTGCACCTCAGCAAAGCCCTGCTTAAGAGCCATTGGTTTCATGAGTTTTTGGATATTTTGTGCTAATAGACGCGCCATAACCCCACCGTTTACTTTAAAGTATTTACATGTTAGATATATGCATTATGAATGAAACTAGTAAAAATCTCAACCTATTTTCAATACAACTTTTAGAATGGTATCATCTAAAGGGACGTTTTTTACCATGGCGTGAAAACATTGCCCCCTACCCTGTTTGGCTGGCAGAAATTATGCTTCAGCAAACGACCGTTGCCACCGTTAAAGATTACTATGCGAGATTTTTAGAAAAATTCCCTAAAATTCAAGATTTAGCTGCCGCAGATGAAGAGGATGTTCTGCACCTTTGGCAAGGCTTAGGCTACTACAGCCGTGCACGCAATCTACACAAATGTGCTCAGAATATTGTATGTGAACGTGGAGGCGTTTTCCCAAATACAGAAAAAGAACTGTTAACCTTACCAGGCATTGGCCCTTATACAGCCGCAGCCATTGCCGCCATTGCCTTTAAAGAACCTGCAACCGTTGTAGATGGAAATGTAGAGCGTATTATAAGCCGCCTATACCGCATTGAAGAGAAGCTTCCTAAATCACGGCCTCTTATAAAAGAAAGAGCGCAAGCACTTACCTCCTCAAGCACTCCTGACCACTATGCGCAGGCGATTATGGACTTAGGCGCAACCATCTGCACCCCTAAATCCCCTAAATGCGACGTTTGCCCTGTTTCTGGCTTTTGCCAAGCCTACAAAGAAGGCGATATGCTTGACTACCCTAAAAAAAAGCCTAAAAAAGCCAAACCCCATAAAACAGGTATTTTATATATTTTTGAGGATGCTCAGGGGAATTTATACAAAGAAAAACGCCCCGAAAAAGGCCTACTCGCTAATTTGTGGCAATTCCCGAGCACAGGCTGGGAACAAGAGCAGTTACCTGAGGAACTAGAGCAGCTACTATATGACCATGAAGCGGCAGATATAGGCACATACAGCCATGTATTTACACATTTTAAACTAACATTTGATGTGAAACATATTAAGCTTGCTGACACAATGCCATGGGACTATGAAAACAAGCCGATACCAACTCTGATGAAAAAAGCATTAACCCTACTCAAAAACAACTTGCATTAAATACAAAATTATAGGATTTTAGCCCCCTAAAATACTTTAATTTTACTTTTACGGAGTCTTTATGACTTTATTTACATACTTAAGTCTCTTTTGCTTAGGCTTTAGCTTTCTCGCATATATTGCACCACAAATACTACCAGCTCACAAACTACAACATACTTTTTTATATTCACACAACAACGAACACAGCGCCAACCATAGCGCCGAAGATTTGGGCACTGCTGTTTGCACAATCTTTTCCTTAGGCGTTATTAGCAGCCTACTGGCAATACATCAGCAACTTATTGCACTCGAACTTATAGAAGAAATTCGGGTACAAAAAGCTTTTGCATTTTCAGCTTGGGTTTTACTTTCTGCCTACTTGAGTTTTGAAAAAATCTACACAAATTACTTTACTAAAATAATCATTAAAAGACTTTAATGACGCATAAAAAAGACCTGCATGTTATGCAGGCCTTTTTTATGCCATAAGAGCCGCAATTGGCTTAAATGATTTTCTATGGTGTTCTGTAACACCATACTCTGCCAACCCCTGTTGGTGCGCTTTTGTACCATAACCTGCATTTTTTTCCCAAGCATACTCTGGGTAGATTTCAGCTAGTTTTGCCATAAGCTTATCACGATAGACTTTTGCAACAATAGATGCACAAGCAATAGAGGCAACCTTATCATCACCTTTTATCACTGTTTCAGCAGGAATATCTATTTGAGGCGGAATTTTATTACCATCAATAAATAAAAAGTCTGGCTTTTGAGGCAAATTATCTACAGCTCTGCTCATTGCCATAAAAGTTGCTTGTAAGATATTATGTGTATCTATTTCTTCAGCGGAAGCCTCACCTAATGCCACTTGCATATGTTCTTCAATAAGCGGCGCAAGAGCTTCTCTCTTTTTCGCTGAAAGTTTTTTAGAATCCCGAACTTCAGCAGGCAATTTATCGTAATCTAAAATACAAGCTGCTGCAACAACAGGCCCAGCCCAAGGGCCGCGACCAACCTCATCTACGCCAGCAATAACCGCATAGCCTTCTGAAATCTTTTGCTGTTCGTAAGAATAATCCAACATCAAATTAAACCATTTAGAATGTTGTTTTAGGTGCTTTATTCATCGCCACCTGCGTTGGCCACTGACCAAATGCCATGGCTTGTAAGCTTGGCGCTTCACCATATAAACGATGACGATAGATCCATAGATTAGAAACAACCTTAATCACATAATTTCGTGTTTCTACAAATGGGATGCTTTCAATAAACAGCATTGGATCAACATCTTCTGGCATCGCACGAATCCACTTACGGGCATTACCAGGGCCACCATTATATGCCGCAATCATATGCACAATATTATTATCAAATTCTTCTGATAAATAATTAATATAAAATTGACCTAGGCTCAGGTTCACATCAGGGCGTGTCATCCACGCTTTAGAATACATACGTTTACCTTGTTTATGCCTAATATAGCGGGCTGTTTGAGGCATAACCTGCATAAGACCACGCGCACCAGCACGAGAGCGCACAGAAGGTTTAAAAGCACTTTCTTGACGAATAATGGCGTTCATTAAGGCCTTATCCATTTTAAAACCATCACGCGGCTTCCACGTATTTGAAACAGGATACAAACCTGCCATATAAATATCTTCACGCTCTTTTAGGTTAAATGAAAGCACCATAGCCGTGTTTGGAAGGTCTAACATAAGCGCCAAAGCCAAAAGCGCATCATCCATATCATAAGGCACATTTGGATACACATGGCGGAATTCTTTTTGAGCTAAATCTTTTTCACCCATTTGCGCTAGAGCAATAGCACGACGAATGCCAGGGTCTTTTTTCAGCACCTCAAAGTCTGATTTTTTAAGTTCTGGCCAATCCCAAGAAAATTGCTGGCTCTGACCCATTTTAGCTGTAGCCAGTTGACCATAGAAAGAGGCTGGGTCTTGCGCTGCCATTTTTAAGAACACATTAGACATTGAGTTACGCTCAATTTGCTCGTAAGCACGGTGCGCCCACCAAGCAGCTTTGGCATAATACTTAGAATTTGGATCAACCGTAAAGGTAAGTTTGCGAAGTGTTTTGGCAGATTCTTCAAAATCTTTTAATCGGTAAGAAGCGAAACCTGCAATCCACAACCCTTCTGGCTGAGGTAGAACTGATTTTTGTACCGCATTAATCGCAACACGTTGTGCACCTGCAAGAGCGCCTTCATTTAACATAGTACGTGCAAGTTTTAAACTAACAGAGGCGTATAATTCCTCACCAAATAAACGCAATGTTTTTTCTTTATTCAGAATTGTTTCTGCACGTGTAAATTCACCACGTAAACGATAACGTTTTAAACGGCGTAACGTATATTTTTTAGTACGTGCTTGAGATTTTGACAGTTTTGGTTTAGATGACTTAGGCCTTGCATCGGGGTCTGAATAACGAGCCATAGACTTTGTAGATTGCTTTGGTTTGACCGGTGCAGCTGAAGACCTTGGCTTACGCTTTTTAGCAAGTTTATAAAGTGTTTTTGCTTGATGATGATCATTATAACGACTCAACCAAAGCGTCAAATCTTCATAACTTGCGCGGGTACGTGGGTGCATTAAACGCTCCGCCACAAGATGGCCATAAAGCACTTTATCATTAAGGTATTTTAAATTTGCAACAACTTTATCACGCTGCAAACGACGCTGGTATTTGAATAAACGCTTATAAACACGCACATCTTTTGGCGCAAGCACAGCTATATCTTCTAAGCTTGTTAACACTTCTGGCTTAACAGTTTCTGTTGGAATTTGCTCTACTTTAGGGGCTGCCTGTGCATAATCTGCACAAGTTACTGCAAAAACAGAAGCTAAAGCCAAATAGAAGTTACGCATAATTGCCACAATCCTTAAATATCTCTTTTAGTTTGATGTGCTGATATTAGTGTTTTTTTGCATTGCTGACAAGATTTTAAACCACGCATTTTTCTTTAAAAGAGGTTGTTTTACCATAGACAACAATGCAGGCAATGCAATAACTTGAGCCTCTGCGCCTTCTTTAGTGGATTGAAGTGATTTTTCATCCCCAGAAGGGGTAGTTGAAAGTAATTTGAGACTCTGTTGCCCGAATGCAAACAACTGAGATTTTTCCACAGTGTTTAACGTTTGATGCAGCAGTTGAGAAAGCAGCTTTTCCTCTGAAAGCGCATAAAAGCTACCATCTTCTTTTTGACGAGAGACAAACAACATATGCGATTTTTCAATATCCCATTGAGCAGCCTTAGCAATGTTTTGTAAAAGCGCCCACTGCTCTGGGTCTGGTATCAGCTTACCTTTAGGGAAGTTATAATCCACAAAATCAATCACAAGCACATCCGCTTTCGGCTCTCCTTCAAAAAACTTAAAGGCTTTTTGCAATTGTGCCTCATCAACAACAACTTCCTTTTTCAGCTCTGGTGTTTTTGTTGAAAGCGTTGATTTTAAACGTGCAAGTTGATCTGCCACTTCTTGAGCATTCGTTGCCGCACCTTTAATTTCCGTTTTAGGAGGCTCTACAACGTCATCTGCACCCACCATTGGTGAGACAGGCAATGCATTACCCTGCTCTGCCACTGGCAAATCTGGTGTTGCAAAAACTTCTACCTCTTTAGGTTTTTGTCGTGGCTTAGAAGCTTGGACAGAAGATGACGCCTCAAAAGAGACAAGCTGGTCAGCAACTGACACAAACAATTCCTCACCTACAAGGTCTGTCACCCCATAAGCTTGCAAATCTTGCATGAATGCTTGTAATGCTGTTGCTGATTCTGCCATTTTTTAATTCACCATATGGATGGAATCTTCTTCCATATCTTCATCCATTAAGAATTTTAGAGTACTAATTTCTTTACGGAGCAAATCTCGGCAATACTCCAAACGTTTCTTTTGCTCAGTCATACGCATCGCCTCATAACGCACTTCTTCTGTTACAGAAATTTGATCTAGTACCTGAAAAGAAAATTCATAAGAAGAAGGTTCAACCGGCCCTGGATGCAACATATCAGGGTCAACATCTGCAACAATTTGCTGATAATTTACCAACATTTCTTGCACTGTATTGACTAAAACAGTGTAATCGACATTAATGTCCTGATCTTCAAAATAGCGCACTTGCGCCTTTAGAATATCATTATTCTCATCTACTTTTGTAATTTCAAAACGTTCAAGACCGCGGATACGCATCATTGCTGTTTCATCTTCAAACTCTGTCAGTTCCACAGGTATACCAATACTGCCAATACTTGCGATGTTGCTTAGCTCATCTTCATCATCGGAATACACAAAGCCGACAGCCTTGTTTTCTTGAACCATTTGGCGAGCAAGGTTTAAATAAGCAGGCTCGTGCAAACGCAACATAAGCTCTCCACCTGGCATAAGAACAGCACCAATAGGGAACAAAGCTAATTTTTCAGCCATAAATAAACCTTTCTTAACGACTTGAGATTATATTAATAAGCTTAGCACACTAAGCTTAAGAGATAAAAAAATAAGTGGCCTAAACCACTTATTTTTTAATTTTTTATACTTCGTAAAAAGTAAGCATTTAAACTTGGCATCAAATTTAAATTATGCTTTTTCTTTAATACGAGCAGCTTTACCGCGTAGGTTACGTAAGTAGTAAAGTTTCGCACGGCGAACAGCACCACGGCGCACAACTTCGATTTGGTCAACAATTGGAGAGTATAGAGGGAATACACGCTCTACACCTTCACCAAATGAAAGTTTACGTACAGTAAAGTTAGAGTTTACATCTGCATTTTTACGTGCAATGCATACGCCTTCAAAAACCTGAATACGTTCACGGTTACCTTCTTTTACTTTTACGTGTACACGTAGAGTATCACCAGCACCGAATTCTGGAATGTTTTTGCCTAGGCTTTGAATTGTTTCTTGGTTAAGTTGTTGAATAATATTCATTGTCTTAATACCTATAATTTAATAAATTTTCCCTGCTTGCCCTGTCCTTACCCTATGTAAGCCAGCAGAGGCAGAAAACATACCTGTATTCACAAGTGTTGTCTGTATACTAAAAAAACAAGGCTAAAGCAAGAATTTATTTAAGAATTTTCTATTTTTTGCCATAAATCTGGCCTGCGTAATTTTGTACGCTCTAAAGATTGCTCTTTGCGCCATTGTGCAATTTTTTGATGATTGCCTGAAAGGAGCACTGCTGGCACTTCTTTTCCTTGCCATTGAGCAGGCCTTGTGTACTGCGGATATTCCAACAACCCATCATCAAAAGATTCCTCATGCAAGGTTTCTGCATTACCCAATACACCTGGTACATGCCTTAAAACAGCATCCACAACAACAGGAACAGCAACCTCACCACCTGTTAAAATATAATCACCAATAGAAAGCTCTTCATCTACATGGCTTTTAATCACACGCGCATCTATACCTTCATAGTGACCACATAGAAGAATAAGACCAGATTCTTGAGAAAGTTCTTGGGCTTTTTTTGTTGTTAACGGGCTACCACAGGGGCTCATATAGATAACTTTTGCCTGAGGATTTTTTTGCTTAGCTGCATCAATAGCTGCTGCCACAACATCAGGACGCATAAGCTGACCTGCTCCACCACCGTAAGGATAATCATCCACACTTTGGTGCTTACCCAAACCAAAATCACGAATATGCACAGTATCAAGAGACCACAAGCCATCTTGTAAAGCACGGCCTGTAATAGAATGAGCCAAAGCCCCCGGAAAAAGATCTGGAAACAGAGTAACTATTGTAAATTTCATCATAAAAAGAAGAGTAATCTAGCTTAAAAAAAAGCGCAAGGTGATTCGCTAAATATCCAAAAAGGCATCTGCCATTTCAGAAACAACCATTTTTTTTGTATCTAGATCTACACTTAAGACAACATCCTCAGTAAAAGGCAAGCAAACCTCTTTACGACCTGTGCGGATGTTTAACACTGGATGTGCGCCGTTATCGAAGACGTAGAGGAGTTTCCCAAACGAGGAACCGTCTTCTTTAACAACATCAAGCCCTTCAAGTTGGGCAAAGTAATATTCATCAGTTTCTAATTCCGGTAACTGATCAACCTGTAGGTATAAAGCAATACCCTTTTGGGCTTCAGCTTCTGTTCGCGTGGTCGCAGCCTTAACCTTAGCGAGCACAATACCTTTTGGCCCTTGCCTGACTTCTTTAACCAGATAAGCTGTGCCCTCATATGTTTCGGGCACAGCATAGGTTACAAAGCCGTTAATATCGTTGATAAAAGGTTTAATTTTAACCTCACCCTTAATACCGTGGGCACCAACGACAACCCCTATACACAAATAGCCTTCTTTTTTAGGTGGTAATTTATGCATAGGATTTACTTTATTTACTCAGCAGCAGCTTCTTCTGCTTCTGCAGCTTGTGCCGCAGCTTCAGCATCTGCTTTAGCTTTTTCTTCAGCTAGACGCGCTTCTTCGATTGAACGACGACGGTCAAATGCCGCTTGCCATTTTGCACGTTGTTTTTCTGAACCTAGACCTTCTTTAATGAAAAGTTGAGCAACTTTATCAGTTACTTCTGCACCAACAGAAAGCCAGTAGTTTGCACGTTCAGCGTCAATTTTATGAGCGCCTTCTTCTTTTAGTAATGGGTTGATGTAACCTAAACGTTCTAGGAAACGACCATCACGCTTTTGACGAGAATCAGCAACTACGATTTGGTAAAAAGGTTGCTTTTTACGACCACCACGGGCTAGACGAATTTTTACAGACATTTTAATCTCCTTGTAACCTTAATCTGGTATCTGTATTAATCTTAAACTCTTTATATTGCTCTAAAACCTAAACGCAATCTTTAAAAACCTTAAGGTTTGTAAGACTGCCCATTTTTTTGAGCATGCATGCGTAAATACATGTTTTAGCGCAAAAACGCAAGTTCTTTTTTAAGGGGGTTGAGACAAAATTACAAGTGTTTTACAAACTAATTTATATTTTTTTATAAGAAAGATGCATTTCTTTCTTTAAATTTGTATACTTAGGTATTATAACCTCTTGTTAACCAAAGTATCCCTTTCTTAACAACCTACCCCTAATTTAGGTTTAACTCTAAAGCGAGGTAATTCTTATGAATACCGCGATGCAAACAATGCTTATTATGGCGCACTCTTGGATTCAAGCCTGCGCACAGCCTATTAATAGCCTGCAGTTTATGCAAAACAGCATAAATCTTGGCTGTTTAAGCCTAGCAGAAAGCAGTAGTTTTATGGCACAACAGCAGGAGCTTAAACTGCGCTTACGCCTGCAAGAGCTTGAAAAACTATTTTGGAAAAAAGATAGTGTTTTTTACCAAAATAAAGATGTTCAGCTTCTGGCTTTATTTGTGCAATCTGCCCTTGCTCATTGCCAAATGCTTAACTGTGAAGACAAGCATAAAGGTGCTCATAATAAGCATCAAAAAATATGTGATGACATCTTCATTGGTTATGCAGAAAAGCATTTTGCCGCTCACTTAGATGTAAACAAGCAAAAACAAGACCTCTACCCCTTTTTGCATGCACCACTTTTTAAAGAGGAGCTTTACAAACTGGGCACACGCATTATGAAGGCCCCTAATGCAGACAGCGTATTAATGGCATCTGCACTTAAGTTGATTCTTTTCCCGGAAGATGCCGCTTACGCGATTTTGGAAAAAAACTTAACGGTGGCGGAAAGCATAAGCAAAGACAACAAGCTTGATTACCCATCTATGCTTGATCTTTCTTTATGCATCGATTTCAGCAATTGCTGCATTGATTGGTTTGTAGGTATACAGATGCAAAAACCTCAGGAACTTGAGCGACAGAATATATTTGTTGGTCATTTGCTTAAGAACATCTGTTACAACATCAATCAGCATTTTCCAGAAATTTCCTGTTGATTTCACGAAAGAAGAAAAAGCGCCCTTCGGGGCGTTTTTTTATTGCAAAGTATTTTTATTTCCGCTATTTATCTGCCCCCAACCTTAATTTACCGTTTTACTTAATAACCCTAGAGGTACCCATGCTTAGCTCTCAATCCCAAGCCAAGTCTGAAACACAAGCAACTCGTATTGCGCAAGATATTCAGGCTGTTTTAAATGGCTTATCACTTGAGCAACCTAATATTTATTCTGGTCTTTTAGATGTATATTTTAAAAATTACATAACCCTTTTACCAGAGCGTAAAAATGGATTCATTACCCGAATCACGTTCTGGAAAAAGTTACAACCTGCTCTGCTTACTCTTTTAAATGAAATGATTATTTACAAACTCAGCTCGTCTGAAATTTACGCAGAACACCTGAGCGTACTTCGTAAAAATCTTAAAAAAGAGTGGTCTAACAGAGCCAAACTTGCTCGGTTTTTATCTGCAAACAATAAACCAGAATCCTTACTCCGTAGTACAACTGGTCAATACATGCGCTTCAGCCATGAAGAAGAATTGCAGCAGCTGATTATTATGGAATATTTGGTTAAAACGACAGAAGCCGATGATTTGGAACAAATACCACAACACATCTCTATTTGCGCTGCTTATTCAAATACTTACATTCCTATTAGCAATCGCGCTCAAATGTGGTTAGCATTTTCCAAAGCCTTGCAAATAAAATTCTTTTTAAACGATTAACTCCAAAAAAAGGCTCCGTTAAGGAGCCTTTTTGCTTTATATGCTTTAAGTTTATTAAATATCTAATAAAGCCTGCGCATAGGCATTTGCCTCAAAAGGTTTTAAATCTTCTATACTTTCACCCACACCTATATAATGAATCGGCAGCTTTTGCTTTTCTGCAAGGGCAACAATTGCGCCACCCTTAGCAGTACTATCAAGCTTCGTAATAATTAACCCTGTTACGGAAGCCGCTTTTGCAAAAGTTTCTGCCTGAGATAAAATATTCTGTCCAGATGTACCATCAAGCACTAAAACCGAAGCGTGAGGAGCTGTTTCATCTGCTTTTTTTATAACACGTAATATCTTTTCAAGCTGAGCCATTAAATCTTGCCTATTTTGTAAACGCCCTGCTGTATCGCAAATCACCACATCATAATTTTCTGCCTTAGCATGTTCAATCGCTTTAAATATAACAGATGCAGGGTCTTGACCTTCTTTTTCTGGCTTAATCACCGGTACATCTGCACGGTCAGACCACACAGCAAGCTGTTCTACAGCACCAGCCCTAAAAGTATCACCCGCTGCAAGCAAAACTTTTTTACCTTCTTGCTTATATTTTTGCGCCAGTTTACCAATACTTGTTGTTTTACCTGCACCATTTACACCTATCATTAACAAAACAGCTGGCGAAGCTGTACCAAGCTCCAATGGCTTTTCATGTGCTTTTAAGTTTTGAGCAATACGCTGTGCCAAAAATTCACGAATTTCTTGTTCTGTAATTTCTTTTTCAAATTTTTCTTGGCGTAATTGCTCTACCAACGCAAGAGAAGCTTCAACACCCATATCCGCTTGAATAAGTGCCTCTTCTAGCGTTTCCAATGCCTCATCATCTAAACGCTTATGCGTAAAAAGTTCCGTTAATCCTTGAGACAAGGAATCTGTTGATTTTTTTAGCCCCTGCTTAATACGCTGAAAAATGCTCATGTTAGTCCCCTACGTATAAATCTAATGTTCTTAATGATGCTTTACGATTTTCATCCGCAGCGTAAACATCTACTACTATTTTTTTTAACCCCGGCAAAGCTGCTGGTAGCACTTTTTTTTCTACCCTAAAAACATAACCTGCCATCTCAATATTTTCAGTTTTGTTGCTCACAGGAGCTTTTAAAAGCTTATCAAGGCGTAACCTATGTTCATCTAATACATTTTTAGCTACAATATCTGCAACCATTTTTTCTGTTAAATAAGCTGTAGAATTCACCGCTTTAGACTGTTGCGCCACTAAAGAAACAAGTAAAATACTTACAACAGAAAGCGCAATAACAACCTCTATAAGTGTAAACCCTTTAGGTTGATGTTCTTGATATTTCATCACTTTAATTACTTTGCTTTTTTAGCCAAAAATCATTACGTGATAGCCTATCAGAAAAACGTGGCTTACCTTCTGCAAAAATACGACGTTTTGGATCCGAAATTTCACGCCACTCTCTTAAAAGCCTATCCACCATAAAAGCTGTCGCCACAAAACCACCATGGGCATCAAAAGCCTGTTTTGCATACTGACTACATACAGGATAACCCGAACAACGATCGCCATCTATTTGGCTTAAACTTTGGCTATATAATTTAAGCGCCGTTTGGCCAACACCTTTTTCGGCTGAAAAATAGCCAAAAAAAGCACCAAATACAACAGCTATAAAGAATCCATAAAGCCAAGGCCTCGGCATTTTATTTCTCCAAAGGCTTTAGATCATGCCAAACAGACATAGCCGCTTGTTTAAGTTCTAAATTTTCACGCTTTGCCAATGAATATGCACCAAAAATTTGTCCCATATAAATAGATGACAACACAAAACCAAATACAACTGTAGCGCCCCAAGCTTTTTGCTTAAGTGTAAAATAAACACCCCAAACCATAAGCATAACTAAAAAGAAGCTCATAAGCGCTGTGCGCCAATCTGTAAGATACAAATAGCCAGCTCCAGGTATAAAGTTAAGTACCACTGCAACATAAGGACTAAAATCACGTACCTTAGCTAAACGAGCATCAAGCTGTTCAGAACCTGTAGGCGTATCACCTTTTTTTGCTTTTTCCCATGCAATGAGATCTTTCAACTTAGCACCCCATGGGCTTTTTTGTGATTGTAGACGCTCAAGGTACACCTGCGCATCGGCGCTACGATTTTGTTTTAAAGAGGCGTAAGCCATCCAATACATCGCTTCATCTATTTTATCTTTATCAGCAGCTTCTTGCCCAAAATCTTGTAAGGCCAGCAAAGCTTTCTCATATTCTTTTTGCTCTAAGTGCAGCATGCCTACATGCCACCAAGCCTTAGCAACATTACGCGGATCTCTACTATGGTAGGCCATTTTAAGCCATTCCTGAATAGCTTGATTTTTATAACCACGCTCTGCCAAAAATTCTGGGAACATTTTAGGTGTAATAACTTCTGCTGACATCACAGTAGGGTCAACAGTTGCAACAGGGTTGGCTGCCCTTACCTGCACCGCAGTTAAGGTGAGCACACACAATAAGAATAAGTATATTTTTGTTTTCATAAGCGACATATTAGCAAAAGAGGTTAAGTTTCACTACCTTTTTATCCTCTTTTATAGTAGGTTAAGGCAAATAGTTTATGAAAATATAAGATACAAAAGCAGGTGAGACATGTTTCAGCAACTTTCTGATCGTTTAAAGCATACCTTTGATAAATTGGCAGGCCGCGGGCGCTTAACGGAAGAAGACATTAAAATAGCATCACGCGATATCCGCATGGCTTTACTAGAAGCCGATGTGGCTCTACCCGTTGTAAAACGTGTGATGAATTTAGTAAAAGAGCGTGCCTTAGGTGAAGAGGTGATTAAATCAATTCGCCCCGACCAGCAAATTGTAAAAGTTGTTAATGATTGTCTTATTGAAGTATTAGGTGAAGGCGAAGAGCTTAATTTACGCGCCCAGCCTCCTGTTGTTATTTTAATGACGGGTCTACAAGGCTCAGGTAAAACAACAACAACAGGTAAGCTTGCAAAATACCTTAAAGAAAAGCAAAACAAAAAGGTGATGCTTGCATCGCTTGATATTTATCGCCCCGCAGCCCAAGAACAACTACAAACACTTGCAGAACGTACAGGCACACTAGGGCTTGAAATTATTAAAGGGCAAAAACCTGTTGAAATTGCTAAACGCGCAATTGATACTGCTAAAAAATCTGCTGTTGATGTCCTCTTTTTAGATACCGCAGGTCGTCTAGAAATAGACGAAGAACTTATGGCAGAACTTAAAGCGGTAAAAGAAGTTGCACAACCGACTGAAACGCTTTTAGTTGCAGATTCACTTACAGGTCAGGTCGCTGTTAAAGTAGCTGACACATTTAACCAAGAAATTGGCGTAACAGGTATTTGCTTAACACGTGTAGATGGTGATGGCCGCGGTGGAGCTGCCCTTTCTATGCGAGAAGTAACTGGGCAACCTATTAAATTTATTGGTACTGGTGAAGGTATGGATGCCATTTCACCTTTCCATCCAGACCGTGTGGCCAACCGCATTTTAGGTATGGGCGACGTGGTTTCTCTTGTTGAAAAAGCACAAGAGGTGATGGGCGAAGAAGAAGCTATGAAAACAGCTGAAAAAATGTCTAAGGGCATTTTTACTATGGAAGACTTACGTTCCCAGCTTAAACAAATCCAAAAAATGGGCTCTATGGAATCTATTATGAATATGATGCCTGGCATGGGTGGCATGAAAAATAAAATGGATCCTTCCAAACTAGATGATAAAGTCATCGTTCATCAGGTTGCTATTATTGATTCTATGACAAAACAAGAACGTAAAAACCCATCCCTACTCAATATGAAGCGCAAACGCCGCATCGCAAAAGGCGCTGGTGTTTCTGTAAATGATATTAATAAGCTTATGAAACAATATCAGCAAATGCAAAAAATGATGAAGATGGTCAAAAAAATGGGCATGGGCGGCATGATGAATATGATGGGTAAAATACCTGGCATGCCTAAAATGCCTAAAATTTAAGAGTATTCACAAAAAAGCCCCCACTTTTAGGAGTGGGGGCTTTACGTTTAAAGGTTATTTTTTAACTTAGCATAAATTAAAACATTCCATAAAAACTTACTTTTTTTCAGAAGAAGATTGCATGTATTGAAGATACAGCTCTGCTATTTGAGTACTGTTTTCGTGATCATAAACATAATAAGTTTCATCACCCAGTTGCTGCTTTTTAATAAGTGGCTCTTCAACCAAAGTGTTAATTTTATCAAATTGAGGCAATGCCCAAATGTAAGGTACAAAAACCAAACGCGATGTGCTCGCCTCACTTTCAAAAATGGCATTCATAATAACCATTTTATCTGGTTTTTCTTTCTTTGATTCTTGAGAAACAATCAGGTTTATATTACGTCTGAGCCGTTGGGCCGCACGCATATAGTAAGTGGCTTCTTCCTGTTTGTGTTTAAATCTGCCATTAATAACAGGCAGCACAAAAACATAAAATGCCAAAGTCAACAGAACAACTGTTATAACAACAGTCGGTAAAATGAATATAGCAGGGTGCTCATTCATAAGAGATCCTTATAGTAAACGGAATGGATAAATCACACAAACACTAGTATACAATCACTTTTTTGGCAACAAAAAACCATACTTCTGTTAAGTCAATTTGCTTATAGCCTCATCCTCATTTAAATGAGATTAACCCTCATCACATAAAAAAACCCCGCTAATCGCGGGGATTTTTTATGTTCTATATACTCATAAACCATATTTTATAAGTTATTACTTTTTAGCCGCTTCCATTTTAGCAACTTCAATTTCAGCACGTGCTTCAACTTCATCCATAAGCTCTTGCACCTGCGCTGGCATAGCATCTTTATCTTTAGCTGTTGTTTTGAGTGCCTCTTTAATACGCTCAAGTGCACGCGTTTCATTACCTGAAAGAATATCTTTTTCTAGTTCTTGCAATTGATCTAACAAAAACTCTAAACGCCCACCTGTATCTTCTGGTACTTTGTTTTCTGCTTCAGGAATATATGTTTGCTGAGCACTACCAGAAAACTGCTGTTTTTCTTCAACAGCATCAACAGATTGCGCAGATTCAACCATAGAAGAAAAAGCAGATGCATCCGTAGATGAAGGCTTATTCGTCTTTTTTGTTTTATCTGTTGCCGTTGTTTTATTAGGGCCTGTAACTTTAATATTCATTTTCAAATATCACCGCATGATTAATCATTTCGTCCATAAACAAGGTTAACATAGCAGAAAGACTAAGTGTTAGTACAAAAATACCTACAGCGACCGCAAGCGGCATGGTAATAAAGAACACTTGCATCTGTGGCACTAATCTATTAAGCACACCAAAGGCAACATAAATAAGGTAGCCAACAGCAACAACAGGCGCAGAAAGCTTAACACCTACCACAAAAATATCGCTCATCAATTTAATAATAGCCTGTACAGTATCCCCCATATAAGGCACCTTACCAGGAGGGAAAACTTGGTAACTTTCGACAAAAGCTTGTATGACCAGATGGTGCACATCTGCCACAAAAAAGAGCGTAACACCTAATAAACTCAAGTAAACAGAAGGACCTGAGGTTTGAGATTGCGTTCTTGGATCAAATAATTGCGCAGCAGAAAGACCAGTCATAAACGAGATAAGTTCACCAGCAACATTCATCGCCGCCACGAAAAAACGAATGCTAATCCCCATAAGCACACCCATCATAATCTCAGAAAAGATCAGTAATAATAAAACAGCCGTTTTTTGGGGTAAAGGTGGTAGCGTTTGCTCAACAACAGCAAATACAGCAAGAGACATTGTAAGTGCCATTAAAAATCGAATACGTGCAGAAACAGCAACATCGGTAAAGCCCGGCAACGTCATAAGCATAGAACTTAAACGTACCAAAACCAAAAAAAAGGGGAACACAAAAAGTTGTGTTAAAAAGCTTTCCAAAAGAACACCCTTATAGCTTACTGCTGTGCAGGTGTGTTATCTGATGGTGGGTCAGCAATTTGTGCAATACGGCCATAAAGTTCATTCGACAATAAAGAAAGCTTATCTGACATAAATGGTAAAAACAAAATAAGAGAAACAAAAACCAAAATAATTTTAGGCACGAAGGTTAATGTCATTTCCTGAATAGAGGTTAATGCCTGAAACAAAGCAATCAACAAACCAGAAAGCAAAGCCACCATCATAAGCGGCATAATCATCCACAATAAAGTAGAGGTTGATAATTTTGCAATATCCATCAACTGTTCAGGAGTCATTCATTAAGCCTTTTTCTTCAAATTCACAAAAAAGTATAACATATACAGCAATTTGACAATACCCAAAAAGCTGTGATTAAATAGAAAGATATTGCAAAGGACGCATATAATAAATTTTAAATGGATTTTTTACTGACTCGTTACGAGGAGGTGTACCATGCGTACTTTAATCTTACTTTTTTTATGCTTTAACCTACAAGCCTGCATCAACGAACCAGAAAACCCAGTCGAACGCATTCAGAACGTTGGAGATGATTTTAAAGAAATTAGTCAAATGGCTAAGGACTTAGAAACAGATATTGAAGATGCTATTGATGTCATTGGACGCCAGCAGGTTTATTTAAGCCATTCCGTGAATAACGATGGCTTTGTCATCCCTAATACTTCCACTATAGAAATAACATTAAGCCAAGCCCAAGCACGACCTTATGGGCGCAAAAATGGTAAAGAAAAACTTATTGTAGATGCTCAGATCCGCTGCACAGGCGATATTCCTTTCGCACTTAACAGCCTAAAAAATAACCCTTATTATGAGGATTATGATTATTCTGCTCTCAATTGCGTTGGTAGTTACGCCGATGTTTTTAAAGGTGAGAAAAAAATAAAAACCCGCCTTAAAAGCATCTATATCTACTACAACACATGCACAAAAGAGTTTATTTTTGTTGTTATTGGCACCGAAGATGATTTGGTAATTTTGTCACAAAAAGGCATATTACCAGAACAAGTTGGGGAAGCCATAAATGAGCGCCCTTAGCAAAAGAACAGGAGTTGTTATGATAAAAATAATTTTCTCTATCATAATTGTATCAAGCCTTTGTGCCTGTTCTTGCTTACAGAAAGCTGAACAAAAAGAAAAAGCCCAAATTTGGCCAGAAGAACAACTTGCCAAATTGCCTGCCTTTTCTCTCAAAGTGCTTTGTGTACCTTTTTAATCGTATTGCATCTATCAGCCAGACATCTCGTCTGGCTTTTTTATTGACTTAAAGCAGAAACACGCCATAATTGGTAGCGATACGTAGTTTGTATCATTACTTTTCCGCCCATTTTGGGCTTAACCTCAAAGGTGATCTTATGTTTAAGAAATCCCTGAGCCTGATCGCAGGAGTTTTGCTCCTGTCCATCAGCGCATTCCCTGCCCTAGCGGTTGACACACCGCTTCTGAAAGTCACATCTTATCACAGCGCACCAATCCTGAGCACAGCTACAGCCATCCCGAAAGTAGGTGGGCTGCAAGCCGATATTTCGGCTCTGGATGCAAGCGCCTCTATTATTGATACTGGTACCGAAGTCACTGGCCCTGTTGCCGCGCCTCACCCCGAACCGGGCGTCGCATCGTATAAAAGCCATATCGCTGACACTACTGCGCTTATGGCGCACACCGGCGTTTCCGGTTCTATGACTGATAACCTGGGAGCTGAAGCTCTGGGAGGTGCAGCCCTTTTGGGCAGTTCCACCTCTGGCCAAGGCATTCATTAACGAAAGACGTCCGTATAAGGACGAAAAAGCCAGACAATGCCTGGCTTTTTTATTTTACCTACAATAAAGATATACTTACCAACCTTTAAAGGCTTTAGAGTTACCTTCATCGTCAGCAGAATCAAATACCTGATCCCAGCTACCTTCTGTCGCACCACGAGAATACTCTGTCGCACGTGCTTCAAAGAAGTTCGCGTGCTCTACACCATTAATCATTTCATCCATCCATGGAAGCGGATTCGCTTTAATATGATAAAGAGGTGCAAGACCTAGCTGTTTTAAACGTAAATCAGCAATCCAACGAATGTAATCTTTTACATTTTGCGCTGTCATACCTTCAATACCGCCCATACCAAAAGCAAGGTCGATAAAGGCATCTTCATGCTCTACGATTGTTGCGCAGATACCCTCTAGATCACGCTCAAACTCTGGTGTCCAAATTTCTGGGTTTTCATTAATGAATGTACGGAACAAACGAATCATAGAATTACAGTGAAGTGTTTCATCACGTACAGACCAAGTTACAATTTGTCCCATGCCCTTCATTTTATTAAAGCGCGGGAAGTTCATGAGCATCGCGAAAGATGCAAAAAGTTGCAAGCCTTCAGTAAAGGCACCAAATGCAGCAAGCGTACGGGCAATACCTTCTTTTGTATCACAACCAAACTGTTGCATGTAGTCGTACTTATCTTTCATTTCTTTATACTCTAAAAATGCAGAGTATTCAGCTTCTGGCATACCAATTGTATCTAGAAGATGCGAATAAGCAGCAACGTGAATTGTTTCCATATTAGAAAAAGCAGCAAGCATCATTTGTACTTCTGTCGGACCAAACACACGAGAGTAATGACGCATATAACAGTTATTCACCTCAATATCAGCCTGTGTAAAGAAGCGGAAAATTTGCGTTAACAAGTTTACTTCTTCTTTAGAAAGCTTTTGGCCCCAGTCACGTACATCTTCTGCAAGTGGCACTTCTTCTGGCAACCAATGAATACGTTGTTGCGTTTGCCATGCATCGTACGCCCATGGGTAACGAAACGGCTTATAGACTGCGCGTGCTTCTAGTAAAGACATGTTGTTATTCCTTAATTTTTAATTATTTTGCTATTTAAATTTAGCCATTTTAGCATCTAGGCGAGCTTTCGCTTTATCAACCAAAATTTGGTCATTACTTGTTAAATTAAGCTTAAGCTGCTCACCTTCTGTGATTTCTGCAATCACTTTCAGCTGAGAATTTTCACTGATTAAAGGATTCACGGCATCTTCAATTTGCGTTTGTATAGCGCGATGCATCGCCTGAGACAGAAGATCTTCTATCTGGTCTATTTGCACCTCTTGGCCTTGTACTTTAAAACAAATCTCAAATGCCATGGCCGTATCCTTTACTTCAATTTTTTATTGGCAAGCTAAGCACTCTTCATACTGAGGCTCTGCTTTTGCTTCTGTTGTTTCTTTCTTGAATTTATCCATAGACACAACTTCTGCACGTTGAATTGATTTACTGCGGCAGTAGTATAAACTCTTCACACCTTTTTTCCAAGCTTGGTAATGTAATTGGTGTAAACGCGCCTTAGATACATCCGCTGGCAAGAACAAGTTTAAAGATTGCGCTTGGCAAATAAACTCTGCACGGTCAGCAGCGTGTTCAATAATCCAACGTTGATCAATTTCAAATGATGTTTGGAAAATTTCTTTTTCATCATCTGTTAAAAAGTCTAAATGCTGAACAGAACCTTGGTTTGTAATAATAGAAGACCAAACCTCATCATCATTCATACCTTTTTCTTCCAATAACTCTTCTAGTACTTTGTTTTTCACTTTAAATGTACCAGCAAGTGTTTTCTGTGTGAAACAGTTTGCAGCCATTGGCTCAATACCCGGAGAAACTGTACCACAAATAACAGATGTAGAAGCATTAGGTGCGACTGCTAATTTGTTAGAAAAACGTTCCATTACACCGCACTCTTCCGCATCTGGGCATGCACCTTTTTCTTTTGCAAGAGTTACAGAAGCACGGTCCGCTTCTTCACGGATGAACTTAAACATTTTCTTATTGAATACTTTAGCCATTGGAGAACCAAACGGAATACGTTTTGTTTGTAAATATGTATGGAAGCCCATAGCACCCAAACCAACAGAACGCTCACGCATTGCAGAATATTTAGCACGGTCCATATCTGATGGTGCGCGATCAATAAAGTCTTGCAATACATTATCTAGAAAACGCATCAAGTCTTCGATAAACATCTCATCTTTAGACCACTCATCATAATGCTTTAAGTTTACAGATGACAAGCAGCACACAGCTGTACGGTCTACACCATTGTGGTCAATACCTGTTGGCAATGTAATTTCTACACAAAGGTTAGATGTTTTAACAGAAAGACCCAGTTTCTTTTGGTGTTCTGGAATTGCACGGTTTACGGTATCAGAGAACAACATGTATGGCTCACCTGTTTCAACACGGGCAGTTAGCATACGGATCCAAAGATCACGAGCATTTACAGTACGTACAACATGTTTTGTTTTAGGGCTACGAAGTTTAAATTCTTCGTCATTTTCAACCGCCTTCATAAACTCATCTGTAATCACAATACCATGATGTAAGTTTAGGGCTTTACGGTTGTAGTCACCACCAGTAGGGCGACGGATTTCACAGAACTCTTCAATTTCAGGGTGATCAACAGGTAGATATACAGCAGCAGAACCACGACGTAATGAACCTTGAGAAATAGCAAGTGTTAAGGAATCCATTACGTGAATGAACGGAATAATACCAGATGTTTTACCAACGCGGCCAATGTTTTCACCAATAGAACGTACATTACCCCAGTAAGAACCAATACCACCACCTTTAGCAGCTAGCCATACGTTTTCTTGCCATAAACCAACGATACCATCTAGACTATCTTCAGTTTCATTTAAAAAACAAGAAATTGGTAGGCCACGTTCTGTACCACCATTAGAAAGCACAGGCGTTGCAGGAATAAACCACTGCTTAGACATATAGTCATAAATACGCTGAGCATGTGCCTGATCATCTGCATAAGCGGCAGATACACGTGCAAAAAGGTCTTGTGTTTCTTCGTTTGGAAGAAGGTATCGATCTTTTAAAGTTGCAATACCAAAATCTGTCATTAAAGCGTCGCGAGAGTTGTCTGTACGAACGTCAAATTTCATTATTCTGTCCCCGTTGTTCTGGTCCTATAAAGCACCCGTTATATAAATGCCTTATCTTTTTCTTAATATTCTTTGTTTGTTGCTAAGTATTAGAATACCCATGTCAGCCCCGCATGTAAACAACAATTTGTGCCGTAAATTATCATACAACACAACATATGGTATGCGTGTTTACTATACCCCTTGCTTTGTCGTACAAAAAAAACATAAAAAAACTAGATATTGGGGCTCTACTTTAGAGACAGCTGTTGCAAAAAACTGACAGCAAATTGACAGATACAACCACTTACAAAAAGCACCTGTCAGAAACTTAAATACCCTTGCCGCTAACAAGGGTATTTTGATTAAATTTTACGCATATTGTGCACAGTTTATTTTTTGTAACCAACCGCACCACAAATAGCCTCACAAGTTGTTGGCACATATTTTTTAGCCCAAACTTTACAACCTGTATTCACATACTTGGTACAAGATGTTTCAAGGCAGGTACCCGTTCTCGGATGAGTTTTTGAACACTTAGTAGCAACACAGGTTTTAGAGGCCTCTGTACAATATTCTATTTGGTTCGCCTTACAATTAGCTGACGTGGAACCAGAGTCGTAGTCCACACCACCCAAGCGGGTGATTCTATGCAAATCCTGCGTACTGTTTGGATCATAGTTCACACCTGTCGTAAATTGCATACTTGCACTTATCATCTTAACAACACCAATAATATTATAGCGGCTTTTTAAATAGTTTGTCGGATGCATATTCATATTCCACCCATTATAACCATGCTTGGAATATGTATGACAGTTCAAATCACAGGAACTAAACCCTGCTGTTTGGCAATAAGTCTTTACTTGCGCAAACTCAGGTGCTTTTTGCTCCAGATCTTCAACTTTTTGATTAATAGCATCGACACCTTTAGCTGGGTCATTCACCTTAGTTTGAACCACATTTAAAGCAGCTTCTTGGTTTTGTAGTTGACCATTTAAAGCCGTAATCGTATCTTGTAGCTGCTTAACAGTTGTTTCAAATTGCTGAATTTGCACTTTCATCGCACCCGATTTAGCGGCTGCTATATCAGTCACACCATACTGCTGCGCTTGAGCTGGAATAGATAGTATTCCCGCCACTATACCTATACTAAACATTCTTAAATACATACATTACACCTCTAAAACGTTTTACTTACCAGCTTTTCGGTATGCAACAACACCGCAAGTAGCCTCACATTGAGTTGCTACATATTTTTTGGACCAACTTGCACACACTGAACCATCTGCATACCTTTTACAACCTGGATTTCTGTTATATCGTGTTGCCGCCTCTCTTTCTACGCAAACTTGTTCATATTGAGTACAGTATTCAACTTGTGTGGCTCGGCAATTTGCAGATGTCGCCCCTGCGTCATAATCAACACCACCTAGTTTTACAATCTTTTCCGTACCCGATTTATTCGGATTTAAATCAACCTTTGAGTTAAATTGCATATGTGCACTCAATATTTTCACACCAAACTGGCTACCACTTGTATGCCTAGGAACATCATAACTTGCATGTATTTGGTTATAAGGATGATAACGACGATTCACCGTACCATCTCCATTACGTGGATAATTTCGACAGTTCAAATCACACATAGATCCTGTTGCTGTCGTACAATAAGTTTTGGCTGTTGCAATTTCTGGTGGACGACTATCCATACCTTGAATTTTATTATTAATAGCATCCACACCTTTAACTGGGTCATTTATCTTTGTGCTAACTGTTGTGACACGTGTATCCACATCTGTAAGCGTTGCTTCCTGCTGTTGGAGCTGAGCATTTAAAGTTGTAATCGTATCTTGTAGCTGTTTGACCGTTGCTTCAAACTGCTGAATTTGCACTTTCATCGCACCTGATTTTGCTGTTGTAATATCAGCCACACCATACTGCTGGGCTTTTGCGACTATTGGCATTACTGCCAATATGGCGAAAAAAAACAAAAAACATTTTTGAATATTCATATCAAATTACCCCTAAGTAATTATTTAACCTCTAATACTTTATAGACATCCACACAAATAATATAACTGACCATAAAGAAAGAAGCCGGCAAATGCCAGCTTCTTTCTTGCGTATATACGATACTACTTAAGCGATAGTGACTTAAATACCAGCCATAAGAGCTAGGCTCCCTTCAGCTGATTCTTTATCCTTACTATTGCTTAAAAGCGCATCAGCACTTTGGTAGGCTTGTGCAGCACTAATGCCAGAAACACGGTTACTTTGTTCAGTATTAACCGTAATATCAGAGGCAATAGAGTCCACCGTAAATTCGCGTACTTGCGTTTCACGAGAGGCTTCTTGCGCTTTTTGGGTGACATCTACCTGATTCACATTTTGTTCTGGTTCAGACTGCTGTACTTGTACCGCTTGTGTCTGAGACTGTTGGGTTTTCGGCGCCAGTGGCGACGCTCCTACACCTTCAATCATACCATCACCCTTTCTATTTTTGTTACATGTCTGTTCGGATGCAAACAAACACACCATAAATAAGTATGGGTGTAATCATTAAAAAGAACAATAGCTTATTTAGAGGTATTTATATTGCAATGCGCAAAAACATAAAAAAGCCACCCGCTTAGGAGTGGCTTAAAAACATATAATATTTATATAAGCACTAAATTGGCATTTGCATAATTTGTTGGTAAGCACTTATGGCTTTATCACGTACAGAAAGCATTGTTTGCAAGCTTAGCTCCGCATGTGTTACCGCAGCAATCACATCCTGCATCGGAATATTTTCGCCATTTGCTACCGCTAAAGACATTACTTCGGCTTGTTTTTGTGCATCTACAACTTGCTGGCCTGCATTTTGTAAAAGGTCTGTAAAGTTTTGACCCGTTGTTGGGGTTTTATCTAAACCATCAATACTACCAATTGATCCAATCGAAGATGCAATCTTATTTACAGTATCAACCATCATTTAACCCTTTTACTTAAAATTATATATTTATTTACCTTAACGTAGTAGGTCTAATGATCTTACCATCATTTGCTTAGCTGTTTCAATAGCTGTCATATTTGCTTCATAAGCACGCGAAGCTTCTCGCATATCCGCACGTTCTAATGTTGGGGATACATTAGGATAAGCCACAAAGCCCTGTGCATCTGCATAGGGGTTACCAGGCTCATACACACGCTTAAAGTCATTTTTATAATCTTTACCAATTTCAGAAACACGTACTTTTGTTGTGCCAGTGTTGCGATCTAGGTACGCTTCAAAATTAACTGTTTGTCTACGATATGGTCCACCTTCTTCTGTCACAACAGAATCTGCATTGGCAATATTTTCAGAAAGAATCTTCATACGTGTAGACTGCGCGGCCATACCAGAAGCACTAATATTAATTGATTGCATTAAATCCATAACTTCACTCTCCCTTACCTAAATCTGTTATTGCTGACCTGTACGCACAACTTGGCGTAATAAACCTGCGTGTTTAGCATAAAGCTTTGTCACCATATTTTGGTGCATAGAAATTTCATTAAGCTTTAACATTTCTTCATCTAATTTCACAGAGTTCCCATCATGGCGTAAATGCGTTTTATCTTCTACAAGCTTACCTGTTGTCGGCATTGTGCCTGCACCTATATGACCTGCATCTGTTTTCATCATGCTAATTTGACCTGTATTTTTCAAAGCAGACTGAAAGCTCAAATCTTTTGAAATATAATAAGGTGTATTTGCGTTAGCAACATTGGCAGAAACAACATTATGACGTTCCGCCAAAAAATCTTGTCTATGATGAAATGCATTTACTAAACTTTGTGCCATTTTTTGAATCTCCCCAATTCAATTTATTTTTATGCCCAACACAAATGCATAAGCCGTGCCAATTTCCGAAAACACAACAAACAAAAACATAAACTGACTCGTTTTTAAAAGTTGGCACGCTTTTTGAAATGGTAAGGACAAGAAAATTTTTGGGGAGAAAATACAATGAAATTTCTTATAACAGCGCTTTTAGCACTTACAATAGCTTTACAAGCACAAGCCAACACCGTTACCCGTATTAAAGATATGAGTGATTTTGAAGGTGTACGTACCAATATTCTATTAGGTTATGGCCTTGTTGTTGGTCTTTCTGGCACAGGCGATAGTGCCAACGCTATTCCATTTACACGCCAATCTCTTGTTTCTATGCTTGGTAAATTAGGTGTAAATGCCAAAATGGCCGAACAAAACCTTAAAATGAAAAACGTGGCCGCTGTTATTGTTACAGCTAAAATGCCTTCATTTGCCCGCCAAGGTTCTCGCCTTGATGTGAGCGTCTCTTCTTTAGGTGATGCAAAATCTCTTGAAGGCGGGCAACTTCTGGCAACACCCCTACTTGCTGCCGATGGCGAAACATACGCCCTTGCACAAGGCTCACTTATTTTAGGTGGCTTTACAGCCGAAAGTAATGCAGGTTCTGTTACTAAAAACCATACAACGGCAGGCCGTATTGCAGATGGTGCTACAGTTGAGCGTGAAACAGGTTTTGAACTTTCTCAGCTAGAGCGTATTCGCATTATGCTACGCAACCCTGACTTTACAACAGCTAAACGCACAGCCGATGCGATTAACGAAGCTTTTAAAGAAAAAATTGCCGCGCCTATTGATAATGGTACAATTGACGTCACTCTCCCTGAACGTTACAAAGCGGAAAAAGTTGCCGTTATTCAAAAAATAGAAAATATTTCAGTAAAACCTGCAACAAATGCACGTGTGGTTATTGACGAAAAGACAGGCACAATTGTTATGGGTGAAAATGTACGCATTTCAGATGTGGCTATCTCACACTCAAACCTCACTATTAAAGTGACAGAACTAGAAGATGTTGTGCAGCCTAACCCTTTCGCTGCAGGTGATACAGAAACAGAAAACAACGCCATTATGGAAGTGGATGAAGATGCCGGTAAATTCCATATCATGAAATCTGGTATCAACCTTGCTGATCTTGTAGAAGGCTTAAACAACCTAGGTGTTAAACCACGCGATGTTATTAGCATTCTACAAACAATTAAAGCTGCTGGCGCCATGCAGGCAGAAATTGTTCTTCTTTAAATAAAGAGATAAGAAGCGGAGATTTTAAACATGGACCTACAAATTCAAAACGCTATGGAACAAAGCATGTACGGCAAACTTTCGGGCAAAAATCAACAAAAAATGGATAAAGCAACCCAAGATTTTGAATCCTTTTTTGTTTACAGCATGCTTGAGAATATGCAAAGCGGCATAGAAGTTGACGATAACTTTGGTGGCGGACATGCAGAAACAATCTTCCGCAGTATGTTAAATGAACATATTGCTGCAGAAGTTGCACAAAAGAGCCCTTTTGGCATATCCGATGCCATTCAGGCAGAACTACTTAAAACTCAAGAAGTGAAAGGATACTAAGATGATCCACCCAAAACAACTTGTTGAAGAAACAAAAAAGACAATGGCAACTCTAGAATCTTTACTCGCAGAAGAAAACGCTGCACTAAAAGAGCATCAATTTGAAAAAGTTGGAGAGCTTCTAGAAAGCAAGAAAAATATGTCAGACAGACTGCACAAACTTCTGCACGAAGTAAAATCACAAGCACATATTATTAAATCAAACCCAGAATCTCGTGGATTATTACCCGAACTAGAAGCTTCTTGGGGTACATATGAAAAATCTATGCGCCGCAACGAAATGCTTTTACGCGCAGCACACCAAAGTACAACAAATTTTCTAGACTGTGTGCGTGATGCCATTAACAAAAACCGCCCTGCCGCCAAAACATATGGCAATTCTGGTCAGGTAGAAGAAAAAGCGCAGGCAACTTCTTGCCTAATTAATACTTCTATTTAAGTTTTGGCACGGTATTTGCTTTTATTAACTTAAGATTTATTTTAATAACGATTTAACACAAGAAAGAGATTGAGAGATGCCAGGTTTATCAAATGCACTTAATATTTCACAACGTTCATTACAGTTTTCACAAACTGCACTGAATACGGTGTCTCACAACATCTCTAACGTGAACACTGCGGGCTTCTATCGCCAAGAAGTACAAGCAGCTAACCAAAGTATTGGTGGTTTTGGTAACGGTGTGGTTTTAAGTGGTATTACACGTACTCTTGACCCGCTTTTGCTAAACCGTTTAACAGAGCAACGTTCTGAAACAGCCTTTGATGCTGCTGTGGCACAATTTGAAAAGAACATTGAATCTGTTTTTGGTTCACCAACAACAGGCAGTTCTGTAGATGAAATTACAGCCAACTTTTTTAGTCAGGCTTCTGCACTTACAAACACGCCAGAATCTTCTGCGCAACGCTTAAACATGATTGAAGCGGCTAACTTTTTAACAGATAGCGTTAAATCTATTAACCAGCAGCTTGTAGATGTACAAGGACTTGTAGATACCGAGATCGATAGTCGCCTGGTAAAAATTAATACTGCGATTCAAAAAATCGCTCAATTAAACCAAGAGATCGTCTCTTTTGAAGGCAACTCTTTAGGTGGCCGTAACGCCGCCGACCTACGAGATGAGCGCCAACGCCAAGTCGATATTCTTGCTGAAAACTTTAATATCACAACACTTGAAGATGATCGTGGTAACTTGCGTGTTTCTGTAGAAACAGGTCAATTACTTGTATCAAGTTCTTATGTTCAATTAGAACGTACAGCTGCCACACCTCCTTCTAACTTTGGTGGTATTGGTGCGCGTACTGTACTTTCAGATGGCTCACCATCTCCTACAGTGATTGAAATTAACACAAACCGTTTTTCTGACGCGGGTGAAATTAAAGCACTTATTCAAGTACGTGATGAAACAGTGCCCGACATTGCCGCACAGGTAAATGAATTTACTCAAACACTTATTGATGAAATCAACCTTGTGCATTCTAAAGGTGTTGGTACACCGCCGCTTAATAATATGACCTCTGCAAACGGTCATAAAATGTCAGCTATTGGTGCCGATCTTATTACAGACCTTAACCTCACACCTGGTAGCACATTTGATTTATCATTAGTAGATACAACAACAGGTACACCACTTTTTACAACAGTTGGTTCTGCCGCACAGGTTACAATAGGTGCATCACCTTATACAATGACAGACCTTGCAAATGATATTAACACAGCATCTGCCGCACAGCTTGGCGGTAACCTTGTTGCAACCGTTACGCTAGATACCAACGGTAATGAAGTATTAAACTTAGATAGCTCTGCTCTACCAAATTCAGGTATTGTTTGGGGTAACGATGCCAATAATGTTATGGGCAAAATCGGTATTAACAACTTCTTCAGAGGTACAGATGCCAACGATATTTCTGTTCGACAAGAAATTTTAGACGAACCTCTTAACATAGCAACAGCACGCATGCGTGCAGACGGTGGCCTATCGTTTAACAACAACGAAAATATTGCTGAACTTGCAGGCATGATTGAGGGCACATTCTCTTTTGATGCTGCAGGCTCATTAAGCTCTCAAAACAATAATATGCAAGGTTATTTCGGTACAATTGTTTCTAACCTTGCCGTGCGTTTGCAAGATAATACAGAGCGCGCCAACTTTAGTGATGCCATTTTATCTGACCTATACGACAGGCACACAGGTATTACAGGCGTAAACTTAGATGAAGAATTAAACAAACTACTTATTTACCAACAATCATACCAAGCCTCTGCTCGTATGATTAGCGCAATTGATGAATTATTTGATGCCATTTTACAAGTGGTATAATTAGGAGGATTTTAACATGCGTGTTTCTACTTTATCTCGATTCGATACCTCCCTTGAGCGTATTCAAAACTCCAATTCTCAAATTGCCGAGTTATCTTATCAAATTACCTCTGGTTTTAAAGGTAACCGTTTTGAAGATTATGCAAATGAATCCAACCAAATGCTTAATCTTAAAGATTTTACGCGTGCCTCTGATACTTATGTCAACAACATTAGTTCAATGGTGACACGCCTAGAAGCTACAGAAAATGCCCTAGAAGCTATTCAGGAACTTTCATTAGAAGCTGCTTCTTTGCGTACACTGGCTAACAGTGAAACATCACCAGAAGCCCGTGCCTCTATGGCACCAAAAGCTCAGGGTATCGCAGAAAGTTTCTACAATATTTTTAATACGCAATTTGAAGGTCGTTACATTTTTTCTGGTCAACGTTCGGAGCAGCCGCCTACAACAGTATCGGCTACCGCAAACCCTGCCGTGCCTTTACCTGCACCAACAACTTATTACTCAGGCGATACAGCACGCCAACAGGGTTTAACAAGCCCAGGCACCCTGCAAAGCTATGGTGTTACGGGTGATCACCCCGCCTTTGCTTCATTTAAAGCAGGTATTGAGGCCTTATGGTTTGGTCTTGAAAATGATTCAGATATTGATATCCAAGGCTCAATCACCCTACTTGAAGAAGCAGAAAACCAGCTCAACAACCTTTCAGGTGAAGTTGGTGGTGCTATTAACGGTTTAAATTTAACAAAAGATCGTCATCAAAACGCTATTTTATTTACCAATGAGCGTATCGATGAACTTGAGAAAGTGGATGTCTCTGAAGCTCTAACAAAGTACTCTCAGGTAGAAGCACAGTTAGAAGCATCAATGCTTGTTATTACAAGAACAAACCAACTTTCATTACTAGACTTTATTCGCTAGCTTTGGCATAGTATCTACATTAACTTATTTAATGTAGGTAACTTCATAAAGCTAAAGGATAGAAAATGCTACTTATTACACGCCGCGAAGATGAATCTGTTATCATTAATGAACAGATCGAGGTTAAAATATTAGAAGTTAAAGGTGGTCGTGTAAAACTAGGGTTTGACTACCCAAAGGGCAATACGGTTTATCGTAAAGAGCTTTTTCTGAAAATTCAGGAAGAAAACCGTGGGGCGCTTAATATTAACGCCGAAAGTTTAAACAAACTTTTGGGGCAAAAAGGAGAATAGCCTATGCAACCTCAAACAGCTCAACTTGCACCTACACAAAATGCGTTAGAATTTAGCACACGCTTTGGAGATATTCGCCTACGTGAAGATCGTCTACTTAGCTTCCCGCATGGTATTTTAGGTTTTCCTGCCTGCACTGTTTTTGGTTTATGCCAAATGCCGGGTACAGAAAACTCTCCTATTATGTTACTTCAATCAGTAAATGACCCTGAAATCATCTTTCTTGTTGCCGATCCAAGCATGATTGGTCTGACAATTGAAGATGAAGAAAAAGAACGTGCCATGGACGAACTTAAAATAACATCTGGCAATGTACAATTTTTAACAATCCTTACATTGCATTCAGATGGCGGTGACAATAACCATCTTACAGCAAATCTGCGTGCGCCATTGGTTATAGATTCTGCTAGCCGCGAAGGCTACCAACATATCATTTTAAACCCTACCTATACAACACAGCATAAAGTATAACTATTTATACACATACACTTAATAAGTGTTAAAATGATTTAAAAAATCAGAGGTTGCATTACGCATTTTAATATGTATAATGCAACCTCTGTCATTTTATGACATACCGTTTTATATTTTTACACCCTCCCTCCACCTACCTTAACGAGGTATACTTTTATGCCTAATTCAGCTAAGGAGTTGCTGTCTATTCCTGAAAACAGTAAAGAGCTCTGTCTCTATGTAGAAGCGGCCTTGGAAGCACTGCTTTTCCGCTTCGAAACAAAAAACAAACCTTTTCACTTCTGCCTGAATACCGATGATGAGAAGCCCTTCAAACTAATACCAAAAAAAATCCCTCCATACTGCACACCACCAGCTCGTCTTCAAGGCTTGCGTGGCACAGTTGTGAGCCGATTCTGGCAAAAAAATGGTGCTTTTCTCTGTGGTAATGATCCAGAAGTCGCTAAGCGTGTTTATCTTGAACTGCTTATTTTCTTTGAAGCGGTAGATCAAGGATTCACAATTTCCGAAAACGGAACACCCTCAAGCGCTTTATGGCAAAAGGAAAAAGTCATCTCAGCCCAGCGCAATAAAAATGCGCATAAAAAGGAATTTTTGCTCCGTGAACTCTGCAAAGAAATCTGGAAGCAAATTTTTGATGAAATCAATAAACAGCAAAAATTCCAACTTTCTTTTGAACAGTTGCAACACTTTGAAACAACCGACCCAGAAATAGCTCAGCAAGGCATTTATATGAGCTATAATAATTTTTACGATATCACCACCTGTGCAACAAAGGCACAAACAGAATATCCTCTGGAAATTATCATTCATAAATCCTCCAAACATCTTTCACAGGCGCCGGAGGCTGCCGAACTGGTTATGTTGGTTCATCACAACAAGAATGATGTTAAAGCTTTGCTTGAGCAAAATTTTGAACTGTTCGACTTTAAAAAGCGCGGGCATCATCTCTTTGTGACCTTTGCAAACCACGACGATGCGCTATCAGCAGCCTTTTTACTTAAGCAACAAGGCTTTAGCCACAGCCCTGAAACAACGTACAGAGTACAAAAAATATCTTTTACAGATGTTTTAAAGATCTTTAAAACATGGTTTAAGCAACAAGTTGCTTAAATCTTTATTTAATGTCTGATCTTTTCATGTAAAAGAAACGCGCGGCTACCTTTCAAAATCCCAGAGAAATCTGGGATTTTTTTTATGCCTAAAAAGACACATACATTATGAGGTTTTTTAACCAATATACTTGGCAAAGCTGTTGACTTTGCGTATACTTTGCAAGAGTTTAATTGTGCACAAAAAGAATAAAAGGATAATCCCTTGTCTAACGAAGTAAAAAAAGACACTAAAGATCTATTAGAACAAGATCGCCGTGATTTTGTGATTGGCGCAACACAAGCAGTTGGTGCTGTTGGTGCTGTTTGCGCGGCTTATCCATTTGTAAAATCTATGAGCCCAGCAGAAAACGTAAAAGCTCTTTCAACAACAGAAGTAGATATTTCTGAAATTGCAGAAGGTGAAACAAAAACAGTTATGTGGCGCGGTCGCCCTGTTTTTATTCGTCACCGTACAGCAGATGAAATTTCAGCTATGGAAAAAGATGATGCTGCAACAGGTGAACGTGCGTTGCTAGACCCACAAACAGATGAAAGCCGTGTCCAGAAAAAAGAGTGGCTTGTTACAATGGCTGTTTGCACGCACCTTGGTTGTGTGCCTATGGAAGGCGGTAACTTTGATGGTTGGCTATGCCCATGCCATGGTTCACAGTTTGATGCTTCTGGTCGTGTACGCCGTGGCCCAGCACCTACAAACTTAGAAGTGCCTCCTTATACCTTCCTTGATGATTCAACTATCAAGATTGGCTAAAGACGGTGCACGCGCGCTCTGCTCAGGCAGAAGTTAATGGCAAAAGCATCCTTATAAGAACTGCCCGCGCAAGTGATGCTGAAAACATTTTAAAACTTAAACGGAAACTCCTTATTGAAGGCATACATGATCCGCTAACGATTGACGAGTATCTTTTAAGTGAAGACCAAGAACGCATGCTTATTATGCAGGCGACAAACAGTATGGATAAATTGGTTTTAGTAGCTGAAGTAGATGGTATCTTTGCAGGTTCATTATACTTTAACCGCTATCAAGAAGTCCGCTGTTGCCATGCTGGTGAATTTGGCTTAGGACTCCTAGAGGGGTTTAGAGGATTAAAAATTGGTTCTCTTTTACTCGAATCCCTTTTTGAATGGGCCCAAGACCAGCTAGATATAGAAAAAATATGTTTAAAAGTCTTCGCCTCAAATACCGATGCTTTACACCTTTATAAAAAGCATGGTTTTGAAGAAGAAGGTCGCTTAAAAAAATGCCTAAAAATGGAATATGGCGACTACGAAGATGCAATATTAATGGCTAAAGAGATAACTCAATCTTAGCCAAAAAGGATTCTTTTATAGGCAACCCCTATAAAAGTTGGTGGAAGTAAAAACAAAAAAGTGGAAAAACTCGATGAATAAGTTTCTACAATGGTTTGATGAGCGTTTACCTATTGTAAGCCTTGTTAAGCACTCAACAACAGAATATCCTGCACCGAAAAACCTCAATTACATGTGGAACTTTGGTTCTCTTGCACTTGTGGCACTTGTTGTGCAAATTTTAACCGGTTTATTCTTAACTATGCACTACAAACCAGATGTTGGTCTCGCTTTTGATTCTGTGCAACATATTATGCGTGACGTGAACTGGGGTTTTCTCATTCGTAACATGCACGCTGTCGGCGCGAGTTTCTTCTTTATTGTTGTTTATATTCATATTGGCCGTGGTCTTTACTATGGTTCATACAAATCCCCACGTGAAGTTCTTTGGTGGATGGGTATTGTCATCTTCTTCCTTATGATGGCAACAGCCTTCATGGGCTACGTACTTCCTTGGGGACAAATGTCTTTTTGGGGTGCAACAGTAATTACCAATCTCTTATCGGTCATTCCTTTTATTGGTGACGAAATCGTAATTTGGCTATGGGGTGGTTACTCTGTTGATGATCCAACACTTAACCGTTTCTTCGCCCTGCACTTCTTACTTCCATTTTTAATTGTTGGTGTTGTTATTCTTCACCTATGGGCTTTGCACCATAATAAATCTAACAATCCAGTAGGTATTGATTTAACCAAAAAAGGTGATTTTGTACCTTTCCACCCCTACTATACAGTTAAAGATGCATTTGGCTTAGGTGTGTACCTTATTCCGTTCACGCTTATGGTATTCTTTGCGCCAGATTACTTAGGGCATGCGGATAACTATATCCCTGCAGACCCACTTGTAACACCTGCGCATATTGTGCCTGAGTGGTACTTCTTACCATTTTATGCTATTTTGCGCGCCATTCCAGACAAACTTTTAGGTGTTGTCGCAATGATTGTGGCTATTGCTATCTTGTTTGTGCTGCCATGGCTAGACCGTTCAAAAGTACGCAGTGCACGTTTCCGCCCAATGTATAAAGTTATGTTCTGGACATTTATCATCGACTTTTTCATCCTAGGTTGGGTCGGTGCTAAACCACCAGAAGGCGACTTTATTACAATTGGCCGTGTCGCTACTGCTATTTACTTTGCGTTCTTCCTTGCTTTACCTTTTGTAAGCAAGATTGAAAAACCAAAACAACTACCAACAAGTATTTAAGGGGATATTCAAATGAAAAAATTTGCAGCACTTACACTTGTTTGGAGTATGTTTGTAGCCGTAACTTTTATGGCACTTAAAGCCATGTTCTTCCCGCCACATGTTGACCACGGTCCACATATAGAAGAACAACAATGGTCTACTGATGGCATTCGTGGTAACTGGGATCGTGAACAACTTCTACGCGGCTACAAAGTCGCAACAGAAGTCTGCATGAGCTGCCACAGCTTTAAATACATCAGCCACCGCAACCTAAAAAATATCGGTATTACGGAAGCTAAAGCTAAAGAAATGGCAGAAGCATTAGACTTAGGCTTAAACGATCCTATTTTGTCTCTTCTTTCACCTGAAGATGCTAAAGATTCTTATGGTAAAGAAGTGCCAGATCTATCCGTTATGACCAAAGCACGTGCTAAAGGTCCTGATTATGTTTACGCACTGCTTACTCACTACGTAAGTAGCGAAACATTTATGACGGAATACGGTAAGCAAATCATTGCAGGCGATGGCCAATACCTTAATAAGGTATTCCCTGGCTACCGTATTGCCATGCCTAACCCTCTTTCTGCTGATTTAGTAGAATATGAAGACGGTACAGAGGCAACCGTTGAACAGATGGCCAAAGACGTGACTGCTTTCTTAACTTGGACTGGAGATCCTTTACTTGTTGAGAAGAAACGTCTAGGGGTTATTGTGTTCCTATACCTCGTTCTCTTTACCTTCTTATGCTACAAGAGCTACAAAGCGATTTGGGCTAAAGTAAAGAAATAAGAAATGAAAGAGCGCCTAGGCGCTCTTTTTTTCAAGGAGGCTCCAATTCATGAAACAGATACCTATTATACCTCATAGCCTACGCTATCGTATTGCGCAGCTTTTGCTCCGTGTTTTATTTAAAAGACCCACACATTACATAAGCCCTTGGCAACATGCTGGCGTCTCTATTAACGTTTTTGTTATGTATAACAACAAGGTTCTTCTTTCTAAGCGTTGCGGCAATATAGAAAACGCAGGCAAACTTGGCTTACTCGGTGGTTTTGTTGATTTTGAGCATCAAGAAAATGAGCGCATCGCTGCAAAAAGAGAAATCTATGAAGAAGCAAACTGGCAGTTAACAGAAAAAGAATATAATAAACTGGCATATATTGATCATTATTTTTACCACGGGGCACAATTAATAGAAATGCATAATGTGTCAGGCGTTCTTTTTGCCTATAAACTTGTTATGGATGAAAACCCTTTAAATAAAGTACATAATACTGAGGAAGCTCAAAACTATGCTCTTTATAGCTTTGATGAAGTTCAAAAACTCCATCAAGAGCACAAGCTACACATAAGTTTAAACTGGGATATTATTCAAAAAGCTTTTAACAAAGACTAAAAACATGCAAAAACATATTAAACGCTATTTTATAGGCTATCTCTTTCAGGATGAAACTTTTCGATCCTATATCAAAAATTTGCAACAAAATTTTGCGCCTTTGCGCCCCTGTAAGCCGGAAAATATACACCTCACTTATGCTTTTTTAGGGCAAGAGGCAGAACCTTTTATTCCAGAAATAATAGATATCCTCAAGACTATAGATTTACCCGATTTTAATTTTGATATTCAGGGTTTAAAATATTTCACAAATCAAAAATCAGAAGTTCATACCATCTACTTACCTCTTACTCATCCCTCTTATCTTCTTGATTGGCAACAAAATCTTAGCTCTAAAATTTGGGCTATTAATGGCTATAAAACACCACCAACTTGGCAACGTCGTTACACCCCGCACATTTCTATTATTCGCCCCAAACCGCACATACCCATAACAGAAGCAGAAGCGCTTATTGCCTCATTTCAAGAACTCAAAATCGAACAACTACACTGCAGAGGGTTTGGGCTTTATTATAAAAATGAGAGCGGCTTTTTTACAACTCTTTATGAACGATACATATAACACCTAACAACGGATGACTATATATCCTTTATATGACTTTTCTGTAAAAAACATAAAATGAACTAACCCTTTCTCTCTTTATAGGCAAAGCAATTGATAGTTCAAGAAGCACACCCTATAATAAAAAAGAATAACAAGAGAAATGAAAGCAAAACATAGATGCTTCATACATTAAAAAAAAACATCCTAAGCCTAATTATTATGTGCTCTTTATTTTTAACGAGTACATATGCATCTGCTGTGCATATTACACTTTCAGACAGAGACTGGGTCAGCCAAGATATTTTAAGACAGCTCTTAGCTGAACTCCTAAAAAAACAAGGGCATACAGTAAGCTATATAGAATATAATGATGCCACAGCAGAGCTCGAAGGCGCGATTTTACAAAAAGTAGATATTTTACCCGAATATTGGGAAAGCACCGAAGCAAAGGGTGTTAAAAATGCACAAGCCCTTGACCAGATTACTCTTTTAAGCACACATTCAGTTAACGCCCGAGAAGGTTGGTTTGTTCCTTTTTATATAATTTCAAAATGTCCTGGTCTACCAGATTGGCAAGCGCTTAAAGCTTGCTCTCATATTTTTAAAGATGCTAACTCCGAGTCAAAAACAGGTGTTTTTTACGGCCCACCTAAAAACTGGAGCCATCATGACGATAAAATGATAGATGCATTAGGGCTGGATTTTAAAATGATTCATCCAGAACATGAACAAGAAAATTACGACAGATTTATTAAAGCAAAAGCAAAAGAAGAACCTATTGTTATTTATGCCTACACCCCACATTGGTTCCCTCTTATGCACCCTGGGTTTTTTATTAATTTTCCGAATTTTACAGCCTCATGCCTTAACAACAAACGCTGGGGTGTCAACCCAGAAAAAACATATGACTGTGATAGAACCACATCCAACCTTATGGTTATAGGTAGCACAAATTTATATAAAAAATCCGCAGAAGCATACTATCTCGCAAAAGAATTTTCATTAACAGAGGCTGAAATTATGCGTCTTATTCTCGCTGTAGATATTGAGAAAAAAAGCATTGATGAGGTTATCAAAACTTGGCTCGAACAAAATGAAGTTAAATGGCGCTCTTGGCTTATTAATGCCAAACAGCGTGCAGATCTCTCTCGCTAAATACCTATCTAGCTTATCTGTGCAAACACACCTTTTTTCTGTAATAACGCAATAACAGGTAAAGCGATACACAATACCAATACGCCCGAGCCAACAAACAAGTCAGATGCCGTATAAATCCCCATTAAAGGCGTCATCAGTAAAGATAAAAGAACAATACCCAAGCGATTGATTAAAGAAAGTACCGAAACCATAGAAGCGCGAATATCAGAAGAAACTCTATGGTTAATCAAATCCGTAAACATCGGATCCGAAATACCAAAGCTTAAAGAAACTAAGAGCTGTAAAACAATAACATAACTTACTGCAT
>JAAZVW010000033.1 GCA_018623135.1 Pseudomonadota bacterium | reverse complement strand
GCACGTATGATGGCAGATGCCTGCGAAAGTTTTGCAGAAAACTGTGTAGAAGGTATCGAACCTAACCGTGAAAATATTACATCAAACCTAAACAACTCACTTATGCTTGTAACAGCATTAAACCCTTATTTAGGTTACGATAAAGCGGCACAAGTTGCTAAAAAAGCTTATAAAGATAACACAACACTTAAAGAAGCAGCTATCGAGCTAGGCTTTATGGATGAAGAGAATTTTGACCGTATTGTACGTCCAGAATCAATGATTGAATCTCGTAATAATTCATAAAGTTTTTAAGTTATTTAGGCCATTATTAAATAAAAACAAAATAAAAAAGTAGGAAGACTTATGGGACGCCAACTGATTAAAATAATAAGCGCACTATTTTTTGCTATTACCGCATCAGCCGTACTTTACGTTGGTTATTGGTATATGAACATTGAGCGCGCCAAAACACTTTTAACAGATATCGTTTCTAAAGAGTTAGGGCACGAAGTCAGTTATGCTTTTATGCAGCCAATGGGTTTTCCGCTTAAGGTTAAGTTTAGGTTTGATGATGTCCGCTTAGTGACAGAAAATAGCAAGCTACAGTTTGATCAGTTGTATGTAGATGCCTCTTTACTTGCCCAAAATGTTGTTTCCGTAAACTTACCAAAAACCTTTAATGTGTTACTGGAGTCAGAAGATGGCTCTGTGCGCTCTTTAAAAGTGTCTTTAGAAGGTGGTGAAATGCGCATTAGATGGGATAAAGGCCCTCATAAAATAACCATTCAAGCTTGGAATGCATCGGTAAGAGATCGTGAATTTACTTATGTTTCTGGTGCTGATTTGGTGATAGATCGTTTAGCTTACGTAGGCTTCCCATATGCTAAAGAAGCCAAGTGGGAATTTTCTATGAACAACGTTGTTTTCGATCATCCCGACTTTATGGGCATGGGTAAAGAGTATGAAAGCCTACATCTTAAAGGTGTTTTAAACCGCTTAAAAGAATCAGACTGGCTTAAATTATTAAGCTATAAGCTTACAACAACAAAAGATGACGACCAGAAAATTGCGCAAATTTTACGTAAGTATCCAACAGATGATCTGATGGAATTAGAAGAACTTAAATTCCAAAATAAAGATAGTTGGTTCATTGTTAAAGGCAACCTAGGTCAAGATGAAACCCAACGTGTAAGCGGACGTGTTACACTTATTACAAACCGTGGTGCAGATGTTTTGAAAGATTTTGTTTCATTGGATATGATTTCAGAGTTTGATTTGGAAGAAAGCATTCATTTTCAAGATATCCTTAAACATCCAGAGGATCTTCAAACTCTAAAGCTAGAAGGTCAGCAAGGTCGTTTTATTTTTAATGGTAAACCTTTTGAAAACGCTCCATACGTAAGCGATCTGATTCGTTATGAATAATCAGGCAACAGATTATACAAAAGCGCTTTGGTACCCATCTTCTTCATTTGATGAGCGCAAAGAAGCAATTAAGTATGTGGTTATTCATGGTACTTGGGTTGCTACAACGCAAATAGCTCTTAATGATTTTCTATGTAACCCAGAAATAGAAGTAAGTGCGCATTATCTTATAGATGAACAGGGTCAAGTGTATCAGCTAGTGTTAGAAGAAAAACGTGCTTGGCATGCAGGTCGCAGTAAATGGCAACAAGATGAGCTTCTTAACCATAGTTCAATAGGTATTGAAATTCAGAACAAAGGTGAAGAGGTGGGTGAACCATATACAGAAGCGCAATATATCGCCCTACAAGATTTGCTGAAAGATATTATGCTACGTCACCATATAAGCCCAGAACATGTGCTTGCTCATTCTGATATTGCGACAGACCGTAAAGAAGATCCAGGTACACACTTTAATTGGAAAAAGCTAGAAGACCACGCCCTTGCAGCCCCATGGCATGTAAAGGCAGGGGAGCCACTTGAAGTACTTAGAACTTATGGCTGGCATGGAACAGATACAGATATTATAAAAGCCTTTCAAAGGCGTTATTTACCTGAAAAAGTATCAGGTGAACTTTGTACAGAAACCCGCCAAAAGATATGCGGTGCTTAATATAAAAAAGTCAGCTCTAAGCTGACTTTTTATTTTCTTTTTTTGCGTCACGCTCTGCGCGTAATTCCGCTTTAGTTTTCATGTCATCTGGCAGTTTGTAAGCATAGGTGCCTTTTTGGTATTTACCTGTTGCAAGGCCTGCTTTTAAATAAGCTGTAATTAAAAATAGTGCCGTCATAGTTGCTACATAAAAACCCATTGGGCCTTCTGTATAGCCTTTGCGTTTTCGGTATACTTTTATAAAACGTGTAAAACCCTTACGGATTACTTTCCAGAAAGGAGGTAGCTTTTCGCCTTTTTCTGCACGCTCTATCAGGTCTTTTGCCATAGCGCTAGAATAGCTCTGCATACGGTCAATCATATCATCTAAATCATCATCAACAAGGTGAATAAAGCCGAACTTAAGTTTGTGTTCAGGGCCTTTTAGTTCAAAGTCAGGGTGCACGCGTGACATTTTCCAAACTTTACTACCCTTTTTAAATATACGCTTCACACGGCGTACGCCAAAGCTTGCGCCCCAGCCGTTCATAACACAACGGCGGCCAACAAAATTGTAAATAGGTAATAAAAAGTAACCATCTGTCACTTCTTGTAATTTCTGTTTAATTTCAGCAGCGCACTCAGGGGTAATGCGTTCATCGGCGTCAAGCTCTAAAATCCATTCGCCAGAACAAGCAGCAATACCATCATTACGGCGTTTGCCCTCAATATCCCAATCTATGCTATTGTCGCCTTCAATAATGACATCAGCATATTTTTCAGCAATCGCTTTTGAGCCGTCTACACATTTATCTAAAGCAACCACAATTTCGTCACAGCATTGCTTCAAAGAAATAAGAGCATCTTCCAAAAGTAGCTCTTCATTGTGTGCAACAACAAGACCAGAAAGCTTTGTCATATGATATGTCCTTTATTTATCTAGAGTTTGCATGATGAAATTACATTTAAAACTAAGTAGATTCAAGAAAAAAAGCCTTGAGATGCGTTAAGAGTCTGAAAAAGCATCGTATACAAGAGGTTGATTATCCACATATACTTAAAATCAAGGGAAATTTTTGCCTACTTGCCATCTAAGTTGTCTGTTTGTGGTGTAAGTTGTTGAAAATAAACAATAAAAATATATGCCTAATTTTTAGTCAATTTGTAAAAGAGTAACTTTTATGTAAGCTTAGGCCTACGGAAGCGCTTTTATGCACAAAGTTATCCACAGTTTTTGGGGATAGCCAAATAAAGCCTTGAGTTATTAGGGGTTAAGTGTTTTTGTATACGTTAAATATAACTAAAGTGTTATTTGCATAATGTTATATAATATGCTGAATAAAGGCTATATCTTATTGAAAAGAAACAAAATAATCCGATGTTTGTACAAAGTTGTGAAAAAGATGCCCCTATTAAAAGCTACTAGGCAAGTTCTTACGCTTGTCTATTATGTGTGTAAGATTTTTTTGTCACAGGCGTTGTTTAAGTTTGGTTGACAAAGTGGTTTTAATAACAACATTTGTTAAATAAGCTAACTGATTGAAATTTATGGTAAAAGATATGATGAAACTGTGTATTCGGTGTGTATCTTGTTGAATTCATTGAAAATATTATTTTGAGGTATCCCAAATATTCACTTTGATTGCTCTTTTTTTTGTGCTCTAATTTATAAACAGCATGAAACAAAAATAAAGGAGATGCACGAATGAATAAACGCTGGCTATATCCTTTTGGGCACCCTCAAGTAAGCCCTTTGTCTCATGCATCTGAATCTTCTTTTGGTTCTTTAGGTAGTGCGCTTTATCAAATGGGTTTATCTAATTTGCCTTTAGCGCCAGGCTTTATTATTCCTATAGAGTTCTTCACGCAAAAAGAAGAGCCTATGGGGCTAGAAGAACAAATCTCAAATGGCCTTAAGTTCCTTAATTCGTTAATGAAAGTTGGCGGTAAAGACCATATAAATTTATACCAGCTTAATTATTCAGAACCGGAAATAGAAAAAGAGTCCATGCGTTTTGTGGGCTGTACAACAGACCATATTCCGCAGCTTATCCTAGCCACAGGTAATGGCCGTTTTTCTTGGGCTGAATATGCTCAATATATTGCACATTTTGTCCGTTTGGTTGGCGATGTTCCGCAAGATTTTCTGGAAAATGAAAAGCAATTTGTTATGCAAAGAATGGGTGTTTCTGACCCTGATTTTATTAATGCAGATGGTTGGATTTATCTTATTGAGCGTTACCAAACGCAACTTATTCGCTCTGCGGCTTTAAGCCTCCCACAGTCTGTAGAAGAGCAAATAGCTCTTATGCTCTATGCGATTAGGCGTAATGTTCAGCAGGGGTATCAAAAACCTTCAGCTGTTATTCTGCAGGCCGAGCTTTTAGGAAACATAGGTACAGATTCTGGCGTTGGCTACCTTGAGCTTGAGCGTTTCGCTTTAGAAGCAGGCCATTTGCCAATGGGCTCTTTTGCTAAAAACTGCTACCAATTTACAGATAAAGATCAGTTTACAAATCAAGAAAATACAGTGCCGCTTTATAAAACATTGGTTACAGATGCTGCTCAGGTTTCTTTGCAGTGTCATTACCCACAAGCGGCGGAAAAAATTCGTGCGATTGCCTTGCCGCTATTAGATGCGCTAGGGCAAGACCATGCTTTTTGCTCTTTTACCCTTCAGTCTGGTAAATTATGGCTTAACCGTTTGTTGCAGCAAACAGAAGATCTTTCTAATGACAAGGTTATTGATTTGTTTGTTGATATGGCAGAAAAACTCAAAACAAGTTCTTAAGTTAGTTCCTTTTTGGTTGTCTTTGTTTTTTTAGCTTAAGCTATAGTCTGCCCATGTGGGTTTTTCTACTGTTACAGCTTCACCATCAAGGGTTATTTCGCCTTCTTTAACTGCTTCCGCGATGCGTACAAGTGCAATTGCTTTGTTGCCGTATATAGAAAAGCAGTGCCCAATTTCACGCGTGCCACGCATAATCAGTTTTGGTTCCTCATTTAATGCTAGCTGTAAGCTGGCGTGCTCTGGTGTTAAGGTGAGCAGCATAAGGCGTTTTTTAGGCTGAGTCCTAAATTTTGTGCGTGCAGTCAGTTCCTGACCAACATAACATCCCTTTTCAAAATGAATCCCGTTTAGGTTTTCAAAGCAAAGTTCATTTGGCAATGTTTTGCCTAAAATCGCATCGTATGCAGTTTCTGGTATGCAAAGCTCTATGCGTTTACGGTGATATGTCGCTAAACCGTCTGTTCCCGGTACTGAATCATTGCTATATATTCTAAAGCCTAGTGCTGTATGCCTTGGGTCTGGGGTGCAGATATTATTCTTATTATCATGATTATCTAATGGCTGGTCATTTTGGTAAACCTGATAGGTATCAGACAGATCATGAAATTCGATTTGCTGATTTAAATCATAACCGTGTAATGCTTTAGCAAGGGGCATCATTTGGCTTTCATGACAATCTAGAATTAAAAAATCTTCCGATTTTTGGTAAACAATAAAATCAGCCAAAATACGACCTTGTCCAGTTAAAAAGGCGGCAAATGTACTTTGATGATTTTGCATCTTAATGATCTCTTGAGTGCACATAGAGTTTAAAAACTCTTTTACTTTTTCACCCTGTAGTCCCAATAATTTGCGATCTGATAGTAAAATCATATGAATTGCTTACCTTTTTTCAGAATTTTATGCTATAAACATAGTCTAACTTATATGGAAATGCTAAAGCATTTAAGGCTTAATTTGAAGCACAAAAACGTTAATTTGTAAAGGTAAGCTTAAAGTAGAATTATGCGAAAACCCACGTCTATCTTATTTATCACGCTCACAAACATAGGTGATGTAGTTCTTTCTACAACTTTATTAAACGCATTGTTAAAAGATTATCCCGATGCTCAGGTAGATGTTGTCTGTGGTGCAAAATCTGCTGTTTTGTTTAAAGACTTCCCTAATTTAAGAAGCTTGCACGCCGTTAAAAAAATGAAGCACCATATGCACCACCTTAAAGTTATTCAAAAATTTTGGGGCAATAAATATGATGTGGTTGTTGATTTGCGCACAGCACTTACTGGTTACATTATGCGTGGTAAAACTAAAATCATGTTTAAAAAGGATGATCGTTTACACCGTGCAGAACAAATTGGTCGTTTATGGCCGTCTAAGCACGAAGTTTCGCAAGTTTTATGGCTTAACCCAGCTTTGGAAGCTACAGCTAAAGAACGTTATCAATCTTTACAAAAGCCAATTATTGCTTGGGCACCAACTGCGAATTGGGATAAAAAACAATGGCCACAAGAACGCTTTATGGCCTTATTCGATGCCCTTGAAAAAACAAAAGAATTTAAAGGCGCAACCTATATGCTTTTAGGCGCCCCGCATGAAACACCTCAAGTAGAAAAACTCCTTAAACATATTCCAGAAGAGCGTTTGGTGAATTTATATCAAGACGCAAAAGGGCTAGATGATGTGCAGGCGCAACTTGCGCAGGCAGATTATTTTATAGGGAACGATTCAGGTCTTGCCCATATCGCTGCCGCTCTTAATGTGCCAACGCTTACCCTTTTTGGGCCAACGCCAGATTGTTTATATAGGCCTTATGGCCATAAATCCCATGTGGTGATTGCGCCAGATGTGCCTTATGAGCAAACAGGCTATGTGCCACCAACACCATCTCGTGTGATTGATGATATTCAGGTAGAAGATGTACTTTCAGAATTTTTGCGCATGTATAAACTTTACAACAAAGAAAAAGAGGCCGTATAACATGAATGCTCAAAATAGTTTATGGCGTTTTTCGGCATTTTTCTTAGGTGCAGGCTTGCCCTTAATTATGTTAGGTCGTGCTGTTACGGCTGTATGGTTGGTTTTAGGTGTTGTTATTGGTTTTTATGCCCTGTTTTCAGCTGGTAAAACAGTGAATTGGCGACAAACACTTAAGCACAAAGAAGTGCTTATTGTTAGCGCTTTTCTCTGTGCATCACTTGTTGGCGCTATCTTTTCTATAGATACTGAACGCGCTTTTAATAAGCTTCTTGAACTTATTGGTATTGGCCTGGGTGGCTTTCTTATTTATATGGTTTACCGCTATATGCCTACAAAATATGTGCAATATAGCCTTAAAGTCTTAGCGGTTTCTACTGTTGTTATTGCGTTCTTGCTTTATCTCGATACCCTGACAGATGATGAGCGTATTGCCAGAACTTTATACGGTAAAAGGTGGAATGATCCATATCGCTTACAGCCTATGAGTAATTATTTAGCCGTACTTATGCCATTTGCTTGGGTATGGTTTCTTAAAAAACGCCGCGAATATTTTGAGCTTGCGAAAGTCGTGACAGTACCCTTAGGTATTCTTGTTTTTTGGTCTGCCTTCATTGCTGGTGGTTATAACGGTTGGTTAGCGGCTTTGGTAGCTATGGTTACTTATCTTTCTTTAACGGGTAAATGGCACGGTGTGGTCTTGCATCGTAAAGAATGGGTCTTTATGCCTTTGGTTCTTATTGGGGGGCCACTTCTTTATACGGTTACAGAACGTGTTGCCCTTTCTGATATTTTTGCGCAGGCACAGCTTTACCGTGCACCTTTTACAGATTATCTTTCGTTAAGCCTAGAAGGCTTTCTTAAAAACCCTCTTACAGGGGTGGGCTTAAATAACTTCCCTTATTTATATTGGCAATTAGAAGCACCGTATGTGGGGTCGCATCAACCACAAAACGCCTTTGTTCAGGTGCTTACGGAAACAGGCTTATTGGGCTTTATTCCATTTGTTTATTTTTTAAGGCATGTGTTTAAAAAATTATGGTTACATGCGCAGCTTAATGTATACGCCATTGCAGGTTTGTGCAGTAGTTTTGCTTTTGTTGCGGGTAGTTTTTTCCAAGCGAATGTCTTTCATGCGCATTGGCTGGTTTTTTGGTTGTTTAGTGTTATTTTATCGCTACGTCTTTGTCAGCCAGAAGCGAAGTCATAATTAAAAAGGTTTTTAGGTAAATGAAAATTTTACATCTTATCGGTTCTAAAGGTCCTGGAGGTGCGGAAAAGTTTTTTATCCGTATGGTTAAAGCCTTAGGAGAAACCAACGAACAAGCCTTTGCTGTGCGTAAAGGTTCTTGGATTGCTCAACGCCTAAAAAAAGCAGGCATAGAAGTGCATGAATTTACTTTTGGCGGTCTGTTTGATTTTAAAACCCATAAAGAAGTTCAAAAATTAGCCGAACAGTTTCAACCCGATGTGATCCAAGGTTGGATGAGTAGGGGCAGTAAATTCTTACCTAAAACAGATACACCAACTGTGGCGCGTATGGGTGGTTATTATCCTCTTAAATATTATAAAAATGCAGATTACCTTGTCGGTAATACAGAGGATATCTGCCGTTATATGAAAGAAGAAGGTCACCCAGAATCTCATGTAGCCTACCTACCTAACTTCCCGGATATGCCACCAGAGGATTACCGTGACTTTGCATCGGATGTAAGGGAAGAATACGGTTTAACGGATGAAGATTTTGTTGTTTTTATGATCGGTCGCCTGCATGAGCATGAAGGCTACGACTATGGTCTTTGTGCTTTAAAATACCTACCAGAAAATGTGCATATGATTGTCGCAGGTTCAGGCCCAGAAGAAGAAAACTTAAAAGCAATGGTCGAAGCAGATGGCTTAAACCACCGTGTGCATTTTGCAGGTTGGGTCAATAATATGACACCATTTTGCGCCGCTGCCGATATTATGGCGCACCCAGCACGTGTAGAGCCTTTAGGTAATTCAGTTTTAGAAGCTTGGGCGCACAAGCTTCCTATTGTTGCGGCGGCCTCTGTTGGTCCTAAAAAGCTTATTCAAGATGGTGAAACAGGGCTTTTATTCCCTGTAGAAGATGAACAAGCCTTTGCACAGCAAGTTCAAAAATTAGTAGATGATAAAGCATTACGTATTTCTCTTGCTCAAAAGGGGCTCGCTTACTTAATGGAGCATTTTTCAAAAGAAGCTGTGGTTGAAAAATACATGGCGCTTTATAACAAGGCACTTAAAGACCAAAAATAATAAGGATAATAAATGTCAGCCTTAGTTGCACTTTCTAGTCGTAAATCATTCCAGCCGGAGCTGTTGGCAGATTTAATCCAAACAATGGGTCATCGCGCTTCTGCCGATGCCAATCTTTTTGCGCATCCTTTTGGTGGTATTTGCATGCGCCCAAATTCGGAAGAAGAAAGCGCAGAAGTTGTTGATATTTACCAAGGTTGCCTTATTGCTTTTGATGGTTATCTTGTGAATGAATCCGATTTAGGGCAACCAGAACAAACGCTTTGCCAAAAGGTTGTAGAAGCCTATTTAAATTTGGGTCCTGATTTTGTTGAGTATTTAGAAGGCCATTATGCCTTGGCTATTTACCACGTAGAAACAGAAAAGCTCATTATTGCGCGGGATTCTTTTGGTGTGCGTCCTCTTTATTTTGCCCCAACGGAATTAGGTACAGTTGTTGCTTCAGAAGCTGGAGCTATCTTAAGGTCTGGTCTTGTTGAATCAACGCTTAATCTATCTGCCATGCCTGAGTTTTGGAACCAAGGCTATGTTACTGGCGCACAAACGCTTTTTGAAGGTGTTTATCGCCTGCTTCCAGGGCAGGTAAAGGTCTTTAGGCATGGTGAAGAGCTTTATTCTAAAGAGCATGATCTGCAAAAGAAAATACAAAGCCCAACCACTTATGAGCCAACAACAGAGCATTTTGAATTTGCTCTAGATTCAGGGCTTTCTGCTATTAAAGATGATAAAATTTTTATGTCTCTTTCAGGTCAAATAGAAGAATCTCTTACGGCAATTATTGTTAAAAGCCATCAGAAAGATCTTAAGACAGCCTCAATTAGTTTTGGTGATTTTGCGTCGGCAGATATGCGTTTGCGTGCTGTACAAACGCAGCAGTTTTTACAAACAGATCATTTAGAGCAGCACTTTTCAGATTATGATTTCTGGATGCAAATCCCGGGTACTTCTGCCATTTTAGATGATCTTGTGGTGGATGAACGCATGCTTTTTAAGCTCAAAACAATAGAAGCAGCGCCCGATGATTTTGTTTCAGCAATAGATACAGCAGGCGCAGAGGTTTTATTTGCGGATAGATATTTGTATAGCGCGAACCCGATGACATTGCTATTTAAACGTAACCAACAACAAAAACGTGGTTATACAGCAGGGTTTGCGGAACTCTTTAAAAATGATTCTATTCCAAATTGGCGTAAGTCAGATGCTAAAAAAGTCTTTAAGCAAAAGCTGAAAGATCAGCAGTGGCAAGATCTTACGCAAGCACTACCAGCCTCAGATCTTATTTTGTTAGACCGTCTTTATACCGCTTATCGCTGGCAACCACATATGCCATTTTTAACAAAATCTATGCTCCAATATTTTAATGCGCTAGAAGAAAGCGATAAAATTAAAGATAAACAAGGTCGACAAATTTTGCGTAAAGCATTACATGAAAAGGCCCCAACAATAGATAGTACGCGTAGCCTGCAACCGATGATTATGCCAATTGAGGCTTGGCTGAATGACCGACGCCAGTTTATTGCGCAATACTTAACAAGCCATGCAGGTATGAGACAAGTTTTTGTGATTAAAGAACTTAAAAATCTCTTTAAACGAGAGCTTAATGCCGAAGCTGCAAGGCTTGTGTTTATGATGCTGATGTTTGCCTGTTGGTACGATGTTTATATTACAGGCCAATTGCCTACAGAAAACCTGTTCCCAGAGTTCCATAACCTGGCACAGCAGGTCGCGCAACAAGAAGCGCTTGAGCAAGAAGACTAAAAAAGTTATAGTATAAAAGCTAAAATTTACATTAAGGGAAAAAGATGTCTGCAACAGAAAATCTTAAATTTGAAGAAGCGATGAGTCAGCTCGAAAAGCTTGTTGGTCAGCTCGAACGTGGTGATATGCCACTAGAAGAATCTTTAGATGCTTTTAATCAAGGTGTAGAGCTTGTTAAGCAGTGTAAGCAAAAGCTTACAGAAGCAGAAAAACGTGTTGAAAAACTTGTTAAAACAGATACAGGCGTTAAAGCCGAACCGATGGAAGAATAAAATTTATGAGTGCTGAAATGACAATGAGCGCAGAAGACCTGCGTCAGTTTGAAGAATATGCCCAAGCTGTTGCTTTGGCTGTAGAAGAAGAACTAGATGCCTTACTGCCAAAACCAGCAGATTCTGATGATGCAAGGCTTTTTGAAGCGATGCGTTATTCTGTATTTGCAGGTGGTAAACGTGTGCGCCCACTTCTTATTTTAGCAGCGAATAATATTTTTGGTGGCAATAAAAAACGTGCCATTCGTGTTGCAGCAGCAATGGAATGTTTGCATACCTATTCTTTGGTGCACGATGATATGCCATGTATGGATGATGATGACCTGCGTCGTGGTAAACCAACTTGTCATAAAAAGTTTGATGAAGGCACGGCTCTATTAGCGGGTGATGCACTGCAAACTTTTGCTTTTGAAATTCTATCTTCAGCGGATACACACCCAAACCCAGCAGTCTGTGCGAAATTGGTGCAGTCTTTTGCTGTCGGTGCAGGGCCTTTGGGTATGTGCGGCGGGCAGATGATTGATCTGATTGCAGAACAAAAAGACGCCGATACTTACGACCAAGGCGCTTTAGCACGTTTGCAACGTAAAAAAACAGGCGCACTGTTTACAGCTTGTACCGAAGCGGCGCTTATTTTAAATTCGACAAGTACATCGGATTGGAACCGCCTAACAACATATGCAAAAAATGTTGGTCTTGCCTTCCAAATGGTTGATGATATTTTGGATGAAATTGGCGATGCCGAAAAAATGGGTAAAGCCGTTAATAAAGACCGTGAGCGCGGTAAAGCAACATTTGCACGTATTTTGGGTGTAGATGGAGCCCGTCGTCAGGCAGAATTTTTGGTAACTCAAGCAATTGACCAAATTTCTGTTTATGGTGAACGTGCTGAAATTCTAAAACTTCTTGCACGCTTTGTGGTGTCTCGTAGTTACTAATGCGCCTAGATCAATACCTTGTTCAAGAAAGCGCGGCACAAAGTAGAGACCGTGCAAAAAAACTCATCAAAAAAGGTGCGGTTAAAATTGATGGAAAAAAGGTAACAAAACCCAGCTTTGATGTAACAGAACATATGCGAGTGGAGCTTTTGGAACAAGATATCCATTATGTCTCTCAAGGCGCTTTAAAATTATTACCCTTTGTTGATCTTATTTCTTTAAAAGATGCCATTGTTATTGATGTTGGTGCGTCAACAGGTGGCTTTACAGAGGTTTGTCTTGAGCAACATGCCCAAAAAGTTTACGCCGTAGATGTAGGCACAGATCAACTAAATCCACGCTTAAAAGCTGACAGCAGAGTGATATCTCTTGAAAAAACCGACGCAAGAGATTTAAGTAAGGATGTATTTACTGACGGATTACCGGATGTGCTTGTTTCTGATGTCAGTTTTATATCAATTCGCAAAATTTTACCCGATCTTATTGCAAAAATCCCAACGATTCAGCAGCTTGCAGTGCTTGTTAAACCTCAATTTGAGTTGCAACCAGAGGATATCGGTTCAGGCGGCATAGTGAGACTCAATGAGGCTCGCCAACGTGCCTGTGATCTTGTCCAAAATTCTGTTGAAAATTTAGGGTATAAAATTATTCAAATTTCCCCAGTTCAACCAAAAGACCATAAAGCAAATATAGAATTTATGCTTATCGCGGAGAAAATAGATGATTGAAGGTTTTTCAGCTGAGGATATTCAAAATTTAGATGTGTGGATTTTATCTGATGGTAAAGTCGGTCATTTAAATCAGTCTATTGGTTTAAGCCAAGCATTAGGCGTAACACCTAAAATAATAGAACTTGAACCAACAAAAGGTTATAAGTTTTGGCGTCTCATTCATCCGCTTTGGGCTGTTAAATATTTACCTAAACCACCTTATCCGGATTTGGTTATTGCAACAGGTAATTTAACAAAAGATGTAGCAAAACACATTAAAAGCCAAAGCCCGCAAACCAAAATTGTGCAAATGTTCCGCCCACAGGGTAGTTTATCTGGTTATGATGTTGTGGTTGTGCCAATGCATAATCAAAATCGTGTGCCAAAATCAGCCCAGAATGTGGTTTATACTTTAGGTGCTTGTAATAAAATAACTTCGGAACTTATGGCAACAGAAAAAGAAAAATGGTGTTCTAAATTTGGCGACGGGCCATTTTTAGCTGTGCTTGTTGGTGGTACATCTAAAGCTTTTGATTTTACAGTTGAGCGTGCTAAAGCCTTAGCAGAAGATGTGAATGCTTATGCAAAAAAGCATAACTTAAAGCTTTTGGTGACAACATCTCGTAGAACAGGAGAGGCACAGAATAAAATATTAAAAGATGCTTTTAAAGAGGCAGCTTACTTTTTTGATGGTGAAGGTGAAAACCCATTTATGGGGTATTTAGCTTGTGCAGATGTTGTGTTGGCAACGGCTGATTCTGTTAATATGCCTTCGGAGGCGGCAACAGCAGGTAAGCCTGTGCTTGTGTGGGGGTTGGAGTATTTTACAAAAGGTAAAATGTTACGTTACTACCAAAACTTTTTTGATGCAGGTTATGGCAAGCGCTTTGATAAAAATGCAGACGAATTACCTAAACCACCTCAAACAGCATTAAATGATGCAGGTCGTGTTGCAGGCTTTGTTCTTTCTAAAATTATTCCTGAAAAATTAAAATAAAAAAAGACCCTACCGAAGTAGGGCCAAGAGTGGAGTCGTTATTCAGCTGCAAGGTTTGCAGCTGTTGTTTTGGGTGGACGGCAAAGCAGAGCTTTAATAATATTACTGCATGCCATAAGAGCAAAGAGCAATATTATGGTGACACCAACTCTGTTACTGACAATTTCGCCAGCAAGTTTGCCAGAGTCTTGGTATTGAATAGCAATGTAAATACCCATACCGAAGCAGAGTCCCAGCTCAAATAAAAAGAATAGAAAGCCTGTAGCTTGCTGTTCTTTTGCACCAAAACGGGAAATAACCGCAAAAGCGGAAATTAACCCAATAGGAATGAGCAAAATAGATTCGCTCAAGTTACTATAAAGGTTAATACCAACCAAGGCGGTAATGCAAGAAAATGCAAGCGTTGCGAAAAGCAATAGCGAGCCGTTGTCTTGGTTACGAATGTAGCCAAGAGCGATAACGAACGCCAGTAATGTGCTTGCACCCATTACCAAGGGCTGTTGGACTTGATTTACGCCAATGTGGCTTAAGAGAGCCACTTCGTAAGTCAGTCCATAATTATAGGCGAAAAAACCGCCAATAGCAGTGGCAATGATTGCGATCACGTATAATACAGTTTTCATAAGGTTCTCCAGGGCGGTAGCCCATTGGTAAGAAGAGGGATGCCTGCACAATGCAGAAAGTTTAAGTATATTAAGTATGCATCTTATTTTTGAAAGTTCAAGCATGAGGGTATAAAAAAAACTGCCTCTTAAGAGGCAGTTTTAAAAAAAGCATATGTTTATTCAGCTGTAACAGCTAAATCTTTACTCATTGCCATAACATGGAAGCCTGCATCTACGTGAATATTTTCACCTGTAATACCTGTTGTTAGGTCAGAAAGAAGGGCAACAGCAGTACGACCAACTTCGTCTTGGTCTACATTGCGTTTAAGCGGAGCATTTGCTTCGTTATAATTAAGCACTTTACGGAATTCGCCAATGCCAGAAGCCGCAAGTGTTTTAATTGGGCCTGCAGAAATAGAGTTTACACGAATACCACGGTCACCCATATCGCAAGCAAGGTATTTAACGGATGCTTCTAGCGCTGCTTTGACAACACCCATTAGGTTGTAGTTAGGGACAACACGTTCTGCACCTAAATAAGAAAGTGTAATAATAGAGCCGTTTTCATTCATGATAGGGGCAAATTTTTCGCAAATTGCGGTAAATGAGTAGCAGGAAATATCCATAGCTTGGGCAAAACCAGCGCGTGTTGCGTTGTAGTATTTACCGCCGAGGCCAGATTTATCTGCAAAGGCAATGGCGTGTACGATAAAATCAATTTTACCGAATTCTTTTTCTACTTCTTTAACAGCAGCTTCAATCGCTTCATCAGATGTAACATCGCATTCAAAAACAAGAGGGCAACCCAGTTCTGTTGCAATAGGGTCTACACGTTTTTTAAGTGTTTCACCTGCATAAGAAAGAGCAAATTCTGCACCTGCTTTTTTTAAGTTTTCGGCAATGCCATAGGCGATTGATTTTTGGTTTGCAACGCCCATAATAAGGCCGCGTTTACCTGCCATTAGGTTCTGCATTTTTATTCTCCAATTTGCTTAAATAAGATGAAATATTTTAGCATATTATCTGCTGAAACTAAAGTTTTTTATCTTTCAATCTCTTGGTCATCATTGTTATTGCGCGAACAGATGAAAAGCTCATGCGCTTTTGCATCGGCAACCATTGAAGGGGTTACTTCTGTTGAATGTGAATTAGGAACAGGGGTTTGCTGTAGCTCTGGTAATTGTTCTTTGATCATACGGTGGTATGTTTGGTAAAGATCATCACGTTGGATGTAGGCGCATTTATTTTCATCGGACATGCTTTGGAAAAATTCAATTTGTTTTTGAGAAATAGCAATAGAATCGGTTAATACGATAAGTTGTTCTGGATTTTCGGGGCACTTAGTGGTGCGAAATGTATAAGTGTTTGCTTGTTTATCTGAAGGATTATCTTCGGAGATATAAATGCGTGTGCTTTGCGATGCTTGATGGTTTGGGTGTGCTTTATGAAAGTCTTTTTCTGACATAAGTGCAAATTTTTCGGGTTGTGTCTGTTGCTTGTTTTGTAGAACATGGAACATGCCGTAGAGTGTTTTAAATCCGTCTTTATTATAATCTGGTTTTTTAAGGTTAGGATGTGTTTTATTTGAGGTGACCATTTCAAACCCCTTATTTAAAGGGTAATCCTCGCTTAAGCGAATAATGTATTCGCATTGCTTTTCTGCGCTAAAGTATTTAGCTTGATACGCTGATGTCATGTTTAAATCCCCTTAAAACACCCCGTTTAACACTCTGCCTTAAAAGTTTAGTATGGCTTTGATATAATTACAAGTTTATAGACTTGAAAAACCTAAAATTAGCACTCAAATATAAAGAGTGCTAAAAAATACTTGGCACTAATATGGTTAGAGTGCTAATATGTTCTTAGGTTAAATAAATAAAAGAGCAGTACAACAAAAGGAGTACGCAAGATGAATGTTGATAAATATACTGAAAAAGTAATTGCTTTGTTGAATCAATGCCAGACGATTGCTTTGCAGGAAAATCATCAGGGATTAAATACTTTACATCTACTTAAAGCTTATTTAGTGGATACAGAAGGTTATGCAGAGCGTATTCTGAAAAAAGCTAAGGTAAATATAGAGGTTTTAAAAGCAGATGTTGATACAGCTTTAGAAAGGTTACCTAAAGTAAGTGGTAGTGCGAGCCAAGTGTATATGGATAAAGAGCTTGCACAGGTACTTGCAACTTCTGAAAAGTTAGCAGAAGAATGGCAAGATGCTTATATTGCTGCGGATATTTTGTTGTTAAATATGTTTAAAGAGAAAAATCAGGCCTCTGAAATTCTTACCAAACATAAATTAAAAGAAGATGTTCTTGTAAAAGCAATTAAAGATGAGCGTGGTGGGCAAAAGGCGCAATCTAAATCTGCTGAAGATACGCAAGGTGCTTTGGCTAAATATACGCGTGATGTGACGGCAGATGCACGCGCTGGTAAAATTGACCCCATTATTGGCCGAGAAGAAGAAATTAGGCGTTCTGTGCAAGTGCTTTCTCGTCGCACTAAAAATAACCCAGTGCTTATTGGTGAGCCGGGTGTAGGTAAAACAGCTATTGTAGAAGGTCTTGCACAGCGTATTGTGAATAATGACGTGCCAGAAAGTTTAAAAGAAAAAAGATTACTCTCTTTAGATATGGGAGCCTTGGTTGCGGGTGCAAAATTTAGAGGTGAGTTTGAAGAACGCCTAAAAGCTGTTTTGAAAGAAGTAGAAGAAGAAGCTGGACAGGTTATTCTGTTTATAGATGAACTACATACAATTGTAGGTGCAGGTGCAACAGAAGGGGCGATGGATGCAGGCAATTTATTAAAACCTGCCTTAGCCCGCGGGGAGCTACACTGCGTTGGTGCCACGACGTTAAACGAATACAAACAGTATATAGAAAAAGACCCAGCGCTGGCACGCAGGTTCCAATCTGTTTATGTGGCAGAGCCGACAGTTGAAGATACAATTTCAATTCTGCGTGGTATTAAAGAGCGTTACGAGGTGCACCATGGTGTGCGTATTGCAGATACAGCATTAGTAAGTGCTGCTAAGCTTTCTGATAGATATATTAATGATAGGTTTTTGCCAGATAAGGCGATTGATCTTGTAGATGAAGCAGCATCTAATATTCGTATGGAAATTGATTCTAAACCTAAAGAGTTGGATGAAATTGACCGTAAAATTCTCCAGTTAAAGGTGGAGCAAACAGCTTTGGAGAAAGAAAAAGATGCTCAATCTAAAAAGCGTTTAGAAGATCTGAAAATAGAGCTTAAAAAATTAGAAGAAAGCTCGGAAGTATTGCGTAAAAAATGGCAAGAAGAAAAACGCCTTATTCAGGGCAGTAAAAAAATTAAAGAAGATTTAGATGTTGCTAAACGAGAGCTAGAACAAAGTACGCGTCATGGTAATTTAGAGCGTGTGTCGGAGCTCCAGTACGCTGTTATTCCTGAGTTGGAAAAGCAGTTGGAGCAAGTGTTAGAATCTGAAAGTAAAAGGCAGAATGAACAGACACAGCTTTTAAGAGAAGAAGTGAAGGAGGCTGATATTGCCAAGGTCGTTTCTAATTGGACAGGTATCCCGATTGATAAAATGTTAGAAGGCGAAAAAGATAAGCTCCTTAAAATGGAAAGCTTACTTTCAAGCCGTGTCGTTGGACAAGGTGAAGCGGTAAGCGCTATTGCCCAATCGGTACGTCGTGCACGTGCAGGGTTGCAAGACCCGCATCGTCCGATTGGTTCATTTTTGTGTTTAGGTCCAACAGGTGTTGGTAAAACAGAGCTCACAAAAGCGCTTGCTGAATTTTTGTTTGATGATGATACCGCGATGTTGCGTATGGATATGTCAGAATATATGGAAAAACATGCGGTTGCACGTTTAATTGGTGCTCCTCCTGGCTATGTAGGCTATGAACAGGGGGGTGCCTTAACTGAAGCTGTGCGTCGCAGACCTTATTCTGTGTTGCTATTTGATGAAGTGGAAAAAGCCCACCCTGATGTGTTTAACATTTTGTTACAGGTATTAGATGACGGGCGGCTAACCGATGGACAAGGTCGTACTGTTGATTTTAGCAATACGGTGATTGTGCTTACATCTAATTTAGGAGCAGAGTTTTTAACATCACTAAAAGAGGGGCAGAAAGCAGAAGATGCCAGAGAGGACGTGATGCAAGTTGTGCGTAACGCCTTTCGACCTGAGTTTTTAAACCGATTAGATGATATTTTATTGTTCAATAGATTAGAACGTTCGGTTATGACTGAAATTGTAGAGGTACAATTAAAAGGCCTTGAAAAGCTATTACAAGAGCAAGAAGTGCGTATGGAGTTAAGCACAAAAGCTAAAGAGTGGTTGGCGGATAAAGGTTACGACCCGATATACGGTGCAAGACCGCTTAAGCGTGTGATTCAGAAAGAATTACAAAACTTATTAGCTGAAAGTATTTTAAAGGGGGAAATACTACCTGGCATGCAAGTGATTGTTGATGTGAAAGAGGACAAGCTTCTATTAAAGGCACAGCCGAACTTGCAAGCAGTTTCTTGATAACTTGACAATGTATGCAATTGTGCGTAAAAAAAAGGGAAGATACATATCTTCCCTTTTTTATGGAGATTAACCTTTATGAGCAACAGAAAAGTTGTGGTAGTAGGGAGTTCTTCTTCTTTTTTTTCTAAAGCTTTAGAAAAGCTGGATAACATTGAAGTTATATCCAAAAAAACATTATTTAGTTCAGAGCGTCAGCTTATTCTATTAGCGCTGAATGATGTGGCGCTTCTGTCTATGCAATCTGCATATATCCTTCCTGAAGCTTATGGAAAAGATTTTTGTAAACAGCATCAAAAAATACCGCTGCAAAAATCTATGGAACAACGCTTTAAGCAAAAACATTTATTAAAACGTAAAAAGAAAATGTACTAACGTACATAAGGTGGCAAATATGTCTTTAGGCTTGTCTTCTTCTATTGTATCGGATGATACAATTTGGAATTTTATTGTAATTGCGCAGCAACTTTTTATAAATGGCGATGTGCAGGAAGCTTGTGATGCCTTAAAAAAAGGCAATATGTGGAAAACGCCACAAAAAGCGCCAGCGGCTTACTTGAAGTTTCAGATTCTGACATCTGAGGCTTTTGGCTGTAAACACAAGGTAACACCGCGCATGATCTATGATGCTTTGCATGAAGCTGCTTTTTTAGGGTCTTCTTTAGCAATGCTTGAAATCTCTGAAGCTTATAGAATTGATAACTTGAAGTATGGTTTTGCAGAGTCTTACCCTTATGCATATGCT
>JAAZVW010000058.1 GCA_018623135.1 Pseudomonadota bacterium | reverse complement strand
AACTACAATTTCTTCTGTAAAACAGATTTGTGTAAGACTATTTATAACAGGTACCTACTATATGCGCACTTAAAAGTGCTTTTATATAAAGGGGCCATATGAGCCTCACAAATCTTTTTCCTCTATCCTATTCTCTATGTCAATGAACTCTTATGTTTTACTTCGTTTCGTTTCCGTTAGAAGCGAGGCTGATAATAACATTTTAAAACATCTTGTCAACCTGTTTTTTAATTTTTTTAAAGTTTTATCCCTGTTGCATTTTAGCTACTGTTTAAAACTTCTAAACCGCTGACTTGCTGGCTTTCGCTTAGCTCATCTCGTCGTTGGTGAAGTGGAATATAGGGGTTCTAGCGCACCTTGTCAACAACTTTGTCTTATCTTTTTTCAGAAAAATAGAATTAAAAAAATAAGCCTATGTTTTTAAATGATTTTAATATTAAGAAAGTTTGCCTTATTTTAATAGACACCGATATAACACACCCCCTAAAGCTCCAAAATGCGTAATATTTGAATCTTTTTACAAATTCATGCAGTATATTTTTTATGAAAAAGATGCTTCTTTGCGCCCTTATATATATAAGTAGCCTTTCATCTGTCTTTGCTGCAGAGACAGGTTCTATTGTTATTCCCCCAATTCATGTAGAAGTAACCGATAAATTAGAAAACGGTGAAAGCTTTAATAGTTATTTACAGCAACTAGGGTTTAACGGACGAGATGCTTACCTACTTTCCTACAAAGTAAATAAAGCTTACAACTTAAAAAAACTACAACGTGGGCAAGAGCTCGTAACTGTATTTACAGATGACATTAATACCCCTATCTCTAATCGTCGACTTGCTAGGTTAGATTTTTACACACCTAAGGATAAACGCATCTCTTTATATAAAGAAGCGGACTCTTATAATGTAGAAACATCCAAAAGACGATTGAAAACATCCACACAATATAGAACGGGGATTATTGACAGTTCTCTTTACAATGCTGCTGAAGATGCCAAACTTCCTATTGCCCTTATTGCTGGAATGGTAGAACCTTTTGCATGGGACATAGATTTTTCTCGAGATTTTCGCAAAGGGGACTCTTTTAAAGTTATATATAAAGAGATTCTAGATGAAAAAGGACATTTTTTACGCCATAGCCCTGTTCTGGCTGTGGAACTTAACCTAGCCCGCAGAGGTACATTAAAAGCTTATCGCTACAAGCCGAAAAACGGCCGATCTAATTATTATAATGAAAAAGGTGAATCTCGTCGTAAAAGCCTATTACGAACACCGCTCAACTTTAAACGTATTAGCTCTCACTTTAACCCTAAACGTAAACACCCTGTTTTAGGCTATACTCGCGCCCATAAAGGAACAGACTTTGCAGCAGCAACTGGCACACCTATTAAAGCCGCCGGTGATGGTCGTATTGTTAGACGCAGCTGGTATGGTGGTTATGGTCGTTATATAAAGATAAGACACAACGCCAAATATGAAACAGCTTACGCCCATATGCATCGTTATAAAAAAGGGCTAAAGGTAGGTAGTTATGTAAGACAGGGTGATATTATTGGTTACGTCGGTAGTTCGGGACGCTCAACAGGTCCACACTTACATTATGAACTTATTGTAAATGGTAGAAAAGTAAATGCCATGCGCGCAAAACTCCCTAAAGGCAAATCTTTACCCAGAAATGAGATGGTGGAATTTAAAAAAGAAGTTGACCGACTTAATAAACTTTTAAACCCACCCAAAAAAATCGCAAAAAAAAATAGCCCTCAGTAAGGGCTATTTTTTATAAAGGCGAGAAGGTTACTTCTTCTCTCGCAATAAAGGTTTGGCGAAACTAATAACGATACCCTTACGTGTACCGCTTGGTGTCGCATGCGTACGACCCTGCCAGAAGATTGCGCGCACAGCACGCATATCAACGACGTGCTTTGACTGATTTGCAGTAAAGCTATCCCCCGAAATCAGCGTATGACGATTATTTTCACGATCAACCATTACCAATAAAGGCTGGTCGATTTGCCTTTTCGGTCGTTTAGGACCAAAATCATACACACGGACCAATTCCAAAGAAATGTCGTTTGTCGCATCTGTAATCCGCCCTGTGGGTTTATACGGGTCAGACGTGAAGTAATCGCGACCAATCTGCGCAACTTCAGGGTCGAAACCCTCTTTATCATTCACCCAGCAGGCTTCACCATTTGCGCTCAACAGCATAACCGAACCGGTTTCGGACTGACGCATCAGCACCGCTCCCGCTTGAGAAAATACAGCCACTTCTTTACCTGACTTATAAAAAGCCCGATAAGCAGAAGTACCACGAGCAGGGTCTACTTTAGGGTCATCTGCATATTCACGGATATCCCCAATCGTATTGAGGTTTACCCCATCTTCTCCCACCAGGGTTTGAGGAATAATATGAAATTCTTCACGCAGTTTTTCATCAATCAGCTCATACAAATGAGCGTAGTTAGGGTTAAGGTAATCAGACATAAATTGTCTCCTTTAAAAGGTAAGTGAAGGAAAGTCTTCAACTAAATTGCATACACCTTCAACCCTAACTATTAAAGCACAAAAATACCCAATGCCTAATTTTTAGGCAATTATTTAATACAAAGCCTGTACCATTTAGGATAAACCATATACATCCACACGCCACCTTGGTCATCTTTCATTAAAATTTGATGTACACCTGTCGATTCAATAAGCATTGCCTGAGGATTCATAACCCTTAATGGCTCTTCATAATCATAATAATACCTTAATTCATTTATATCGCTCATATCGTAAAAACGATTACTTTCTGAACGTAAGGCGAGCTCTTCCAATTGCATGCGGTGGCTCATAATATGGCTATCTAGCGGATAAGCCTGAAACCTATGCAAATAACGATTTTGTTCTGAGGGCTCTGCACAATAGACTTTTTCTAACAAATTATTATCAAAATAAGGTCTCGTTACAAAGGGCATATCTGTGAGTAACTGATGAATAGACATACTTGCCATAAGCGCCTCCTTTCTTACACATATAAAACATTAAAGCCAAAAAACTATTTTTTTCAATAAGTTATGCTATGTACATACAAAGCACAGTGTATATAAAAAAGAAGATATGACTATTAGTGCAATGCAATACAAAAACAAAATTAAATCATAAATATCAATAAGTTAATGAGATTTTCTGTATAAAAAATAAAAAAGGGATAAACATACGTTTACCCCTTTTGATTATACCTATTATTAAGGATATAGAATAATCTAAACACCTTTAAAAACAGATAACGCCTTTTCGAGCCTATCTTTTTCTGCTCTTAAAGATTCAGAACACTCACCTGTTGAAGAAACGGATACATCCACCTGCTCTATTTGCTTTAAAAACGTCATCGTTGTCGCAGAAATTTCCTCAATAGCTGCAGATTGTTGCTCTACAGACTGAGACACACGCTCAATACTTTCTGAAACATCAACAGAAGACTCTGCAATATTATTTACAGCACCAGAGGTATCAAGAATATTATCCCTTAACGTATCCACAACGCTTTTAATCTGAGCAATAGATTTATTGGTATCATCTGCCAGCTTTTTCACTTCTTGCGCAACAATTGCAAAACCTCTACCCGCTTCACCTGCACGAGCAGCCTCAATAGATGCATTTAAAGAAAGCAAGTTTGTTTGCTCACTAAGCTCAATAATAACATTTGTAACTTTGGTAATTTCATCTGCACTCCCTGCAACTTCAGCCATTTTTTCCGTAGCTGTTCTTGCTGTTTGCGCCATAGAATGTGTTTTAGTCGAAGAACTTCTGGCGAGTTCATTAATCTCATGAATACTTTCAGTTGTTGAATCAATTGCAACATGCAGCTCCTCAACACCCGAACGCTGCGCTGCGCTCATACCTTTTAATGACTCAGTAAGCCCCTTAAGCTCATCAGCATCATGGCTTACTGCACCTAGTACATCTTTAGCTTCTTTAAGTGCATTTGCCGTTTTCCCGAAAAATTCATTTAATTTTTTGGCGACGTCAGCACTTTCATCAGCACCTTTAGATTCTAATCTAATGGCTAAATCCATATGTTCTATAGCTTCAACAATTTTTTCAGAAGTAATGGCCAGATTTTTCAGGGATTTCTCTAAAAAATAAGCCATATATGCAAGTACAGAAGATTCAATAACAACAGCGATAGCATGTAAAACAACACGCATAAAATCAGACCCATCAGGGAAGATGAAAACAGGCATTAAAAAGTTTAAGCTCAAGTGGTGTACCGCAATTAAGCCTGCAGCAAAAACCAATAATTTCCAATTAATATATAAAACAGTGATTGCTAACATTGAAAAATACAACATATGTGCATCTATCTGGTAAATACTTAAGCCTGCAACATATACCTGAATAGATAAGTTAAGAATAAGTGTTGCAACAGCAATAAAATGACTTATTAATTTATGTTTAGAAACCACAGACAAAAGAACAGAAAAAACTGTTGCTCCTAACCCTAAATAAACATGGTTAAAAGATTCTATCTCATACCAAGAACTCGCAACAATAATAGCTCCCAAGAAAAGAATATTAAAGCCATTTACCAAAACATTTGCAATATAACGTAAACGATCTAAAGTATTTGTAGGCATTTTCTGTAAAAACATTTGTAAAAACCTATTTATTAATATTATTTTTATACGTATATAATAGGTATAAAATATAGCAAAAACAAGCGAAAGATGCAATGAAACAGACAGCCTTGATCTCCTTATACATTGTGATTACATTTGCTTTATTTTTAGTAAGTATTCTTATACCGACAGAAAATAGCCAATATCTCTATGTTATTTACCCCCAACATTCAACAGCCTTTAGTCAAATTGCAGATATAAAACAAGCAAACCTACGTATTATTGGTGAAGGCGCCCTACCAACATCATACATCATTTATGCTCCCAAAGGCACCAGCTACAAAAATTTAAAATATTCTTCTATTGCCATTAACCTAGCTTCCGCAAAACTTGCTATAAGCTGTGTGAGCCAAAAAAAATAACCCCCAAAAAAGGGGGCTTTAATCCATAGGGTTTTACCCCATTGTCATTTTTAAAATATCGCTCATCAGTTTTTGCGCCTCTAAAACTTCATCATCAGTAAGCTGCCCTTTGAGTCGATGCTTTCTATGTATCGCTTCTGTCTCTCCTGAATCTACCGCAACACATAACCAAGCATATGCATAAGGGTAAGACTCTGCAAAACCATACTTCAAGTTATCAATTCTATAAGCTTCAGAGATTTCAAGCATTGCTAAAGAAGACCCTAAAAAAGCAGCTTCATGCAAAGCATCATAGATCATACGTGGTGTTACCTTATGTTCACAACCAAAAGCCTCAGATGTCAGAATCTGAAACTTTAAGTAAGCAGCTGGCGCTTTTTGTGGCGTTTTCCACATATTACCTTTTGTTAAGGCATCACAAGCTGCCTGCACATCGCCATTTATAAAAAGTTGCTGCGCAATTACAATAAAATTCCAACTTGTATCATCCGATACAATAGAAGAAGACGAACTTAAAGACATATTTGCCACCTTATGTACGTTAGTACATTTTCTTTTTACGTTTTAATAAATGTTTTTGTTTAAAGCGTTGTTCCATAGATTTTTGCAACGGTATTTTTTGATGCTGTTTACAAAAATCTTTCCCATAAGCTTCAGGAAGAATATATGCAGATTGTATAGACAGAAGCGCCAAATCATTCAGCGCTAATAGAATAAGCTGACGCTCTGAACTAAATAATGTTTTTTT
>JAAZVW010000005.1 GCA_018623135.1 Pseudomonadota bacterium | reverse complement strand
AGTGAGCACAGGCCAATGTACCGCCGCAACAGGTACAGGTAACCATGCAGATACACGCATTTTAAGCTGTACAGGTACATATGGTGATTGTTCTAACGAACAAATTTGCCGCGATGGTAACTGGCAAGAAGTGTCTAATTCATGCCCGCCTCCTGCAAACTGTACAACCGTTTCTCGTAGTATTTTAGGGCAGTGCTCTGCAAACTCTGGCGCTGTTTTACATAATGATACTGCAAACCTTTCTTGCGCAGGTACATACGGTACTTGTACCGCTAAATCAACCTGCTTTAACGGCGCGATAGGCTCTACTTTTGATGAGGCCTGCCCTGCTCCAAACAAATGTTTTGCTCTAGCTTCTGGCTATTCATACAACAGCGGACAAGGCACTTACGTAACGCAAGCAACAATCCCAGAATCTGCTATTGGACAAACGCAAACGGTAGAAGCCATGCGTGACGGCACGCACCTCGGTCAACTTACAGTACGTTGTGAAGCAACAGGTCAATTCTCTGTCACAAATGCAGATGTCTACCGCTGCCCATCAACAACCGTAAATAATTGTGATCTAACAGGTTCATCAACAGCAGGCTACGGCTACCACGCCCAAACAAGCGGCACCTGCTCTACTGGCTTCTCCGGCGCATGTAACTACCAATGCCAACGCGGATCTTGGAGCGTCGGAAACAACTCATGCGCTCAAGGATGTGGAGCTCTGTCAACAAACTCAACTATTTATGCTGCATCATCTGTTTATGAGTATAAAAATAAAGAAGCTATTTCAGCCCTAGGAAACGGTGGACAAGTTGGTAACATTGAATGTGAATTTTTTAATGATACAAATAACACAACACAATATGGTTCTTGTCTATATGAATGCTCTGCTGGCGACTGGGAAGTAACAGATTTTAATGCATACAGCCCTTGTCTATCGCAATCATCTCACACTGCCTTTAAAATCCAAGGTGATTCAAAAACTTATATTTTAATAGCTTCTAGTTTACCAGGCACATCACATCAAGGTAGCGCAACAGGCATATCATACACACAAAGCCCTGGAACACGTACACAAGATGGTATCACATATTATTACAGTAGTGGAACATATGTAACCAACCAAACTTTTACCTGTAACGATGGTAACTGGATAATAAACAACAAAAATGTAAACTTCACCCCTTACGGGTCTTGCCCTGCAGTTTCTGCATCTACACGCATTGGTGCAGAAATTGGAACTTCGACAGGTACTATAATTGACTATGACTATTTATCTAGTAGCCTACCTTCTCGTGGTGTAGGCGCTATTCTTAACGGAGGCAGCTATACCGGCGCTTCTAGAGTGGGTGATATTCAATGCGATATATCTACTAAAAAATGGAAAATCTCAAAAGAATGGCGAGATGATAATGATGATGATGGTGAAGTATTTATGGCCTTTAATGAATGCTACCGACAAGAACTTGATAGTGCCTCAGATATTGGTCTAACATGCCCCTTAACAAGCTGCTCTGCCGCCTATCACGATGATACCAGCTTTGTTAGCTCCCAAAATCAAGACACTTGTAACTTAAGTGCAACCCCTAACGGTGGCACATCTGGTACATGTTCTGGCTGGGGTTCATGTTCTGCAACATGTAACAATGGTACTTGGACAAATGTTGTTTATAACTGTGAGTGGGATTAACACAACAAACCAAAAAGCCCTAGTATAAAGCTAGGGCTTTTTAGTTGAAATATAACCAACTAAGGCATATACTTATTACTAAGTGCAGCAAGTAGTTGCAGACCATTTACAGGTAACAACACTTAAGGTAATAGGTGGAACATTATGGATATTTCTAAATTCATTAACCCTGATCAGGCGCAGCTAAAAGGCAGAGGTTTAGAAGAAACGCTTTCTGCATCTCGTAGTCTTGCTGTACAAGCACAAGAAGCTGCTGCACCACAAGAAGTGGCAGATCAGGTCAATTTTTCTAAAGCATTAAAATCAGCACATGAGCTATTTGGTGAGCTAGAACCTAAAACCGCTGTAACTGAACAGAGCTATTCAATAGAACTATCAATTTCTATCCAATTTAATATTACAGGGGTTAATTTTGCCCAAGCTTTAGAAATGGCAGAAAAAGGCTCTGCGGCCTTAAATGAAACACTTGATAAAGCAATGGGTGAGCTTACAAAACTCTTAACTGAGTTTGATGGTGACATCACATCTCCTGAATTCCAAAAAGAATTTCAAGAAATTACAGGCGATATGCTTAAAGGCGCCTTCAATGCCATGGCAGAAATGATTAAAGTTGCCGAACCAACAGGTGGTAACTTAACAGACGCTGTACTTAAACACCAAGCAGAAGCCTATAAACTTTATGAAGATTTCTTCCAGACAGGCTTAATTGAAGCCTAAAATGTAAATCTCTATATAACAAAAGCCCCCTTACTTTATAAGGGGGCTTTTGTTATAACCTATAAAGGCATTCTATAATCTTTACCAAAGGCTACATCAGTAATTTTTGTGCCTGGTGCGGCTTGGCGCCTTTTATACTCTGCACGCTCTAGTAGATGAAGCACTTTATCAACCTCTTTTTTATCCTGTTTCTGATACAAAATATCCAAAGGTGTGCGTCGCTCAATTAAGTGCTTTAAAATACCATCTAGCACGTCATAAGCAGGTAAACTATCACTATCTTTTTGATCCGCTGCAAGCTCGGCAGAAGGCGGGCGCGTTATAATTTGGCTCGGTATACGTTCCTTTTGTGCATTTACATAATGGCAAAGCTCAAACACACGGGTTTTATATACATCCTTAATCGGATTAAATCCGCCATTCATATCTCCGTACAAAGTTGCATAACCCACAGAAAGCTCAGACTTATTACCCGTTGTTAACACAAACCAGCCCTTCTGGTTTGAAATACTCATTAACACATTACCACGCATACGTGCCTGAATATTTTCAGCCGCAACACCACTTAAATTTTGCTGCATAGACCCCCCCAAATCAACACTCAGCTGATCTACAGATTGCTGAATATTTAAATCAGGCAAAAGCTCAAAACCTAATTTTTCAGAAAGTTCATAAGCAAGGCGCATGGAAAGCTCAGACGTATATTGGGAAGGTAAAGCAATACCTTTTACATTATCAGCACCAATAGCATCACAAGCAATAGCCGCAACCAAAGCAGAATCAACACCACCAGAAATACCAATTAGCACTTGCTCACAGCCATGTTTCTTCAAATAATCCTTAAGCCCTAAAATAAGTGCCTTATAGGTAATATCCAAAAGAGGCTTATCAGAAATCTGATAGGGTTCAAAATCTTTAAAACCTGTTTCTTTTGTAAATTCTATAATAAGGGCATCTTCTGCAAAAGCTTTGTGCCGATTACCGATAACGCCATCTGCTGTCATCACAAATGACCTGCCATCAAAAACAAGCTCATCCTGCCCGCCAACAATATTCACATAAATAAGTGGCACAGCAGTTTTTATAACGCCTTTTTGCATAGTTTCTACACGCTGCCTAAACTTGTTTTCCTGAAATGGTGATGCATTTAAGCTCAAAATCAATTCTGCGCCTTGAGATTTTAATTTTTCAAAACTTTCTTCAAACCAAAGGTCCTCACAAATCGCAATACCTAAATGAATCCCTTTATACGGGATGACCACAGCTGTATCGGCAGATTTAAAATAACGTTGCTCATCAAAAACAGCATAATTAGGTAGCTTTTGCTTATAATAATATGTTTCTAGTTCCCTACTTAAAAAAGCCGCTGCATTGTAAAGACCTGTATCTGTTTGCATCGGCAAGCCTATAAGCATAGCGGTTGATTCAACAAGTTGCTCTTTAAGCTTATCTTTATACGTTGCCACCGCTTTTATATAATCTGGTCTTAACAGCAAATCTTCTGGCGGATATCCACAAAGGCTTAATTCCGGGAACACAACAACATCTGCGCCTGAATCTACCGCTTTTTGATAATAAGTAAGATGTAAGTGATAATTTCTTTCTAAAGCCTCAAAAAAAGAACCTTTATATTTAACCGAAGGATTTATTTGGGCCGTCATAATACGCATGTGCAGATTACCATTTTATTAAATTTAATTTATTTTTAAAAACCTTAACCAGTTTAACATAAAAGAAGACAAAGCACCTTGCCTAAAAGCGTATTCTTATAGAACAATATTGTATACACTATGTTTCATAATAGAACTATACATCTTAGTAAGTATACCCTTTATAAGTACTTAAAATATTAAATATCAATGACTTATACCAATTTTTACCATATTGACGTTTTGGTACAGCACCTGCACATTAATAGATGAAACTAAAACAGGAGTATATAACTTGATAAAGTACTTACTCACAGCTTTAATAGGAGTAATAATAGCAATAAACAGCTCCTTTGCCGCTGTTAACGGTACAGCCGCATCGCAGTCCACGGGACAAGTTGGCATTCGCCTAGAAATCCCGCATGCGATGTTTACAAAAGTAAAAACAATAATAAACGATACTTTTATACAAAACTGCGCGATTAATACTGAGTACCCAATAACCCCTAATACCCCATACTCAGCATTATCCCCTAATATGCTCTCTCTCAATTGCGCAGAAGTAGAAGGCTATAAATTAAGTTATCATAATACTTCTGGAGCCCTGATTGAGCTCACACTTTAGCTTAATCACTAAAAAAAGCCCCAGCTATGCTGGGGCATTTTATATCTATCTATTTTGCTTTTGTTGTTATTTCTCTTCTAAATCGTTGAAGAAAGCAACAAATCTCTCTAAACCTTCTTCTAACTTATCAAACGGCAAAGCATAAGAAATACGTAACGCTTTCGGCTCCCCAAAGGCTTCACCTGGTACGCAAGCTAAGTTTTTATGCTCTAACAACATTTTGCATATATCTGTTGCTGTTTTAATTTCTGCACCTTTATAGAACATTCCAAAAGCAGATGAAACATCAGGAAACGCATAAAAAGCCCCTTGTGGTTTAGGGCATTTCAAACCTTCTACTTTAGCAAAATACTTAAGCACCATATCTCTTTTTTTAGCAAATTCATCTCGTGCTGTATCAGAAAAATCTTGGCTTTCTTCAAAAGCTGCAGCTGCAGCTGCCTGCGCAACACCACAAACATTGGTAACAGATTGTCCATTTAAAGTTACAATCGCCTTAGCCATTTGAGCCGAAGATGCACCCACACCTACACGCCAACCCGGCATGCCGTAGTTTTTAGAAATACTTTGCATCATCAACGTGCGCTCTTTAAGTATCGGGTGTGTTTTAAGTAAGTGCTGAAATCCCAAATCATCAAAAATCATACGATCATAAATATCATCAGAAAAAATCCAAATATCAGGATGCTTCACAAGCACCTCACCTAAAGCATGCACCTCTTCTTCTGTATATGCCATACCTGTAGGGTTATTAGGGTTGTTAAATAAAAACACTTTTGTTTTTTCTGTTATTGCTTGCTCTAACTGTGCTGCCGTAATTTTATAGTTTTGCTCAGCTGATGCCTGAATACAAACAGGTTTACCACCTAAAAACTCAACCATATCAGGGTAGCTAGACCAATAAGGAGAAGGAAAAGCAACCTCATCCCCTTCTTCTAAAACAGCAAGCAACCCTTTAAACAAAATATCTTTACCGCCGTTACCAACAACAACCTCTTCTGTCGTATAGTTAAAACCATTTTCACCCATACGCTTAATAAAGGCATTAATCAGCTGCTCTGTACCTCTCCCTGGTAAATATGTGCCTTTATCGTACTCAATTTCATGGTGCGCAGCTTCTTTCACATGGGCTGCTGGCAAAAAATTTGGCACACCAATAGAAAAGCTAATAATATCACGGCCTTCAGCTTTTAATTTTCTCGCTTTATTGGCAATTTCAATAATTGCACTTTCTTTAGATTTCGCCATACGTTGGGCAAGTTGTGGCATGTTAATATCCCTTTATCTCTCATCTACAATATTAAAATCAATACCTTCAATTTCTGGTATATCATCATCTACATTCATAACAACAGTTTGTCTGCGCATAAAGTTTTTCCAACAGTCAGAACCTGTTTCTCGGCCACCACCTGAATCTTTATTGCCACCAAAAGCAAGCCCAACTTCTAAACCACCCGTATTTGTATTAACCATAGCAAGCCCAGCATCAGAACCTTCTGCACTATAAAAATACTGAACCTCTTTTAAATTATGAGAAAACAAACCAGAAGAAAGCGCAAAAGGTGTGGCGTTCATACGCTTAATCGCCGCCTCGTAATTCCTGTAGGGTTGCACATAAAGTAAAGGTCCAAAGGTTTCATCTTGGGGTTGGTGTGCCATTTCATCTAATAAACATAGGTAAGGACGCACATAATATCCTCTATCAGGTGTTTTAAATTTACTTGGCGAGTAAAGCCTAAAATTTTGGTCTTTCAAACTACGTATTTTCTGATTAAAACGATCTTTCGCTTCTTTATCTATTAGCGGTGCTAATTTAAAACCTGTTTCAAATATCTCTCCATAAGGTATTTGTTCATACACTTTCTTTAACCGAGAAACAAAAACATCATAAATCGTTTCATGTACCATTAATCGCCTTAACGCTGTGCATCTCTGCCCCGTGTTAGAAAGCGCCGATGTAAACACCGTACGCAACGTAAGTTCAATATCAGCATCTGCTGTCACAATAGCAGCCGCCGAACCACCTAATTCAAGCACATGGTGCCCTAAGCGTGCGCCCACAGCTAAGGCCACCTGTTTACCCATAATGCTAGAGCCTGTTGCACAGACAACAGGTACATCTGTACTATTGGTTAAAATTAATGCCGTATCTTGTAAATCACCTATAACAAGGTTAAAAACCCCTTCAGGCACTTCCTGATGTTTTTCTAAAACAGACTGAATAATTTTATGCACCGCTACCGCACATAAAGGTGTTTGTGGTGCAGGTTTCCAAATAACCGCATTCCCTGTAAGTACGGCTAATGCCGCATTCCATGCCCAAATAGACATCGGGAAATTAAAAGGGGTAATAAGCCCTATCACACCATAGGGGTGCCACACTTCTAAATTTGTGCGTTTACTAAATTCACTCGCAATTTGTTTGCCGCCAATATGTCGTGCTAAGCCTTTTGCATGTACAAGCATATCTATTAAGTTTTTAACTTCTGCGCGGGCATCATCTATTGTTTTACCATTTTCTAAAGAAATAAGCTGTGCTAATTCTTCTTTACGTGATTGTACTGAAAGCGCCAAAGTATCTAACACCTCTGCACGTTTCACAACAGGTAGTTTACGCCATTTTTCAAAGCCTTCTTTTGCCATATTAATAAGATCTTCCGTCTGCATCGCAGCTGCACCTTTAAAAGATTTTAAATGGCTATTATCAATAGGGCTTTCACAAATAACTTCATGCCCTGCACCTAAAAAGGCCGTTCTTCCAGAAAAAACAGCAGGAACAATATCTTCTAACTGAAAACTTTTTAAAATGGCTTCTTGTTGCATTTTTGATCCTCATCTACAGAAGAGTTAAGTAAACAGGCGTATTGCAGTTGCCTGTTTCTTTAATTTACGCCATACTCTTGTCACGCAAGAAATACGGGATTACTAAATAATAGGATACATCAAGCTGTGTTATTTGCACAACCTTTAGCTCTAATTGCTTTTGTGGCATTACCACTTTTTTATTGGCTTATTAAACAACTTCCACCAAAACCTTTGGTGCAATATTTTGCGCCTATGGCCTTGCTTAATCCACAAAATCAGGAAGTCACAGCCCATAAACCACCTCTTCTACTGCTTATTGTACGTTTACTTCTTATAAGTAGCCTTATCTTATTTTGCGCTAAGCCTTATATGGCAGAAACCTCAACTCATCATACAAAAAATATACACCTTTATATTCCAGATGACTGGGGCACAGCATTTGCTTATACAGAAATTCAAAAAAAGGCAAAGCAACTCATCCAGCAAGCAGAGCTAAACAACCAACAGGTTTATTTGCAAATAGGTGAAAGCTATCAAAAGCTTTCTCATAAAGCTGCTTTAGATAAAATCAACCAATTTGTCCCACAAAAAAAATCTATAGAGAGCATACAAATCTCAGCCAAACCTAAACAAGCGCAACTTGTCGTGCTACACCATGGACTTAGCGAAGTCATAACCGATAAAAACAGCATAATTCATAGGCCTAAAAAAGCATATGCAGCTATTTTAAATGCTCAAGTGAATGACCAAATAGAAGTTTCCCTCTTCAACCCCAAAGCAGCGGAGCTTAAAGTCTCTTTACGTAACCTAACAGGACAACTTTTAAGCCAAAGCACAACAAACAGCAACAAGGCTCTGTTAAACATTCCACAAGGGGCACAGCAGGGTGTTTATATTGGCATAGAAGGGCAAGAACATTTAGGCGCTTTTTATGCTCTGCCTTTTGTTATGTCTCAACCTCATATACAAATCCTTGGGCAAGAGGATGACTTTCCCCTTCTCGATCAAGACTACTTTTTAAAGAATGCGCTGCAACAAAAAAGCCTCACACTTTACAATAAACTAGACCGTTTATCTCAAACAGATATGCTTATTTTATCAGAAGAAAAAGCAGATTTTTCCAAACTACCGCAATGGGTTAAACAAGGTGGCATTCTACTTACATTTGCCAACCCTGAAATCACAAATAACACTTATATTAAAAACTTATTACCCTTCCCACTTAAGCAACAGCCACGTCTTTTATCTGGTAGCTTATCCTGGACTGGTGCCCTTAACGTAACTCAGTTCACAGGGCCGCTTAAAAATATTAAGCCCTATGAAAATATAAAAGTAACACAGCAACTACTACCTCTTAACCAACTAACAAACCCCAAAAATGTTTGGGCAAAGCTAGAAGATGGCAGCCCTTTTATTTCAGGACACAAATACGGCCAAGGCTACGTTGTTCATATTCATGTCGCAGCCGATGCCCGCTGGTCATCATTACCCCTATCTGGCGCATTAGGGCAAATTATTAAGCAAGTAGGTCAACTTAAGCAGTTTGTATCAGAAGAACAAACAAAAAACCTGCCCCCATTTTGGTTGCCAAATAGCCTACTTAAAGCACAAGAGCCTCTACCAACCGTTTCCGAAGATGCTGGTTTTTACGGTTATCAACAAGTTTCCGCTGTTAAAAACACATCAGAAGATGTTAAAAAACAACAGCAATATAACCAAGGCACCCCTTATCTATTTGAACAAAAAATTAAAAGCTACACAGCCACTTTTGCTTTTCTTGCCCTTGTCTTTGCGCTTTTAGACCGCCTGCTTACAAGCCAAATTTTACATAAATACAGCTTAAAGAAGGCAGCATTTATCTTTGCTATTTTATCTAGCTTCTGTCTATTAGGCACAAAAGCAGAAGCAAAATCCATTAACGAAGCTGCCTACCAACCACAAATCGCTTATATTCCGACGGCAAATAGCACCTCAGACCGTATTATTGAATCAGGCCTAAATGAACTTGCCGAAGTTCTAAGACGTCGCACAACACTGGATTTATTACCGGCCCACAAGCTACAACCTACAGATTCTTTTGGGCTTTACCCCCTTATTTATTTAAGTGTGCATCATAAAGATTATAAAGAATATATAGAGCCTCTGCGCCAATTTATCGCCCAAGGTGGTTTGCTCTTTATTGATCGCCACTCCCTACAGGGGGATCAATCCATCTCAGCCGAAAAACTTATCCAACAGCTAGGCATCCAGAACCTAGAAGTCGTAAATAACAAACACACCCTTAATCGTAGCTTTTATTTACTTCGTGGTACCTTTGTTGGGCGTGCAAACTATACAGAAGATATTTGGCAGCAAAAAAATACCGACTCAAGCCCCGTGCTTATCGCCAAGCATGATTTTACCTCCGCTTGGGCTAAAAATAACAAAGGCTATCAAAAGTCATTACTACATCAGTACCAAAACGCGCGTGAACACAGCCTACGTTTTGGCATAAACCTTATTATGTATGCTCTACTTGGTAGCTATAAAACAGACCAATTGCAAACAGAAGAAATATTTAAGCGTATGGAGCGACAAAAATGATCCAAATCAGCCCCTACCTACCCCTAAGTATTATTCTTATCTTTACCGTTGTAAGCCTATTTTTGTGCCTTTTTCCTAAGCGTAATTTATGGGCGGCACTATTCCAGATTCTTTTATGTATTGTTCTTTTAAACCCAGAACAGCAGATAGAAGAAAAAGAATCTCTACCAGAAAAAGTAGCCCTTGTTATCGATAAAAGCCGTTCAAATAGCGCTGAATCTTTACAGCAGATCACAACCCAAGTTGCAGACCGCCTCATGCAAGAACTAAACAGCAAAAACATTCAGGTAGAACGTCGCACCTTTACAGATAACACAGCCACAGGATCAACACCTTTTCAGGATCATAAAGACCTCTTTTTTAATAAAAATTCAGACCTAAGCGGTGTTGTACTCATTTCAGATGGCCAATTACATAATGTGCCACAACATATAGAAACACCTTTATTTTTCTTGCAAACAGAATCAGAAAATAGCTACGACCCTGTACTTAAAGTCACAAAAGCACCTGAATTTGCCATTGTGAAAGAAAAGGCAGAAATTAGCCTTATTATTGAAGATACAAAACGCAAAACAGCACCATTATTTATTTCTATTGCAGGCAATCAGGTGATTAACCAAAACATACAAACCAATAAAATCGTTACCTTTAACCTTACCTTGCCACAAGCAGGGCCTATGTCTTTACATATTTCTACGCCAGAAGTTGCCAACGAACGCACCGCCGATAACAACAAAAAAACACTGCTTATTAAAGGTATCCGAGACAATCTTAATGTTCTTCTTGTCTCTGGCATCCCACACAACGGCACGCAAACACTACGCCGCCTTTTAAAGTCAGACCCAAGTGTCAACATGATCCACTTTACCATTTTACGTGATTTTAATAGCGAAAACCCAGTTGCAGAAGAAGACCTTTCTCTTATCCCCTTCCCTGTGCGTGAGCTTTTTATGAAGCGTCTGTTCGACTTTGATTTAGTCATTTTTGACCATTACATAAATCGCGGCCTTTTAAGCATGCCTTACTTGCAAAACATTAAACGCTACACAGCAAGTGGCGGCGCACTTTTGTTTGTAACAGGTAATGAATTCACGCAAGGACAAGGCTTAGGGCGTAGTTTGTTAAATCAACTTATGCCTATTCGCGTAGGTTACGAAAGTATTCATAACGCTTTTCAGGCTCAGCTTAGCCCTTTAGGTAAAGAGCACCCTGTCACAGCACCATTTGCGCAAACACTTCATAACTGGAGTCCTCTTGGCCAGCTTTCAACAGCTACTGCACACAAAGATGCAGATGTCCTTATGCGTGCAGGTGACGCCCCCTTATTAGTATTAGGTGGTTTTGAACAAGGGCGTGTTGCCATGTTTTTAAGTGATCACCTCTGGCTTTGGGGCAGAAACGTAAATAGTGGCGGTAATATGCAAGAACTTGTTCGTCGTATCAGCCATTGGTTAATGAAAGAACCCGAGCTAGAAAAAAATAGGTTTATCCTCTCCAATACAGATACAAACACCCTTAATGTTGCCTTTAACGGGCATTTAAAGGAAGATATTGACGTTAGCTTTACACGACCTGATTTAACAACAACAAGCCTTAAACTTAAAAAAGCCAATAACTGGCAAGCAAGCATGCCCCTTGAAAATCAAGGCTTATATATTGCTAAATATACCCCTAAAAATGCCAAAGCTATTTATGGCTACTATCAACATGGCCAAGTAAATGACCTTGAATGGCAACCTTCTTCTGGTTACAGCATACACCAGCTCGCACAAGAAAGTGGCGGCGGGAAAATGTACTTACATACACTTAAAGCTCCCGAGCAACTTAAATTAAACATAAGCCATAAAAACGCTATCGGTCAGGGTTGGATAAACCTTAAACCCAAAGCAAACTATAAAATCATACAAACTTATCGTAAAAGCTTATACCCTATGGGTGCTGCGTTAGTGCTTTTACTTGTCCTTGCAGCTATTATGTGGGTTAAACGTCGTTAATAACGGATTATTTGCAAAATAAACAAAGACTTCTTATAATTGTATTTAGGCATTTAAAGGTCTAAACTCTTAAAAGTGCCTCAATAAAAATAAGGAGAACCCTAAAAATGAAATCCATTCTTTATGATATTTATGTTGAAATGACCAACCGCCAATGGGCAAGGTCTAGCATTTTATCTGCACTTTTAGTGGCTATTATGCTCTCAGGTACGGGTTTCTTTGTCGCTGGTAATTTCTTCCCGCCGCTCTTTGGTCTTATTTTAGGGTTTATTGCAGGCTATGCAGGCACAATGCTTGGTAGTTTACTTATCTTTTTATGGATGATGGATGTCTGCAAGCTAGACAGTAAAGGCAATCCTAAAAACCGTATTTTATATGCATTACATTTAGCTATTATCCCAGCATTTACACTTTCTGTTATTGTCGTTAATCATTTTTGGACAAGCACACTCCTTTTTGATGCTTTCTTGTTTGGCTGCACAATGGCCGCAAGCTGGTTTGGTTTTACACTTATTATTCAAGGTGCAACAGGCATTTGGTTTAGCCGCTTGGGTGAAAAACCAAACATAGAAGACTAAACAGCCCGCATCTACATCATAAAAAACATAAGGTTTATTCATATGCCCAAGGCAAAAATCGGCATTTTAGGTGGGTCGTTTAACCCACCTCATTTAGGTCATGTTCATTTAGCAGAAACCATGCGCAAGCAATTTGGTTTTAAGCAAGTTTGGTTTCTTGTAAGCCCACAAAACCCCCATAAATCGGTTGCTGGTATGGTTGGTTTTGAAGAAAGATGCCACCTATGTGAACTCACATTAAGTGATAAGCCCTACCTAAAAGTATGTCGTTTTGAGCAAAAAATTGGCAATACCTTTACCCAACGCACATTAGAAGCCCTAAAAAAAGCATATCCTATGTATGATTTTGTATGGCTTATGGGTGCCGATAATCTTAAAAAACTCCATAAATGGCAAAATTTTGCCCAAATTTTACAAAAAAATAAAATTATTATTATGGACCGTATCGAACCCCAACGCTATGGCCTGCTTAAATCTCCTGCTTTACAAAATGTAAAACATAAGCGTCAACAGTTTGAACGCTTGACATCTACGCCCAAATGGCTGTATTTATTCACTTCTACCCATCAAGGTCGCGCAACCAATATTCGCAACGCCTTTAAAATTGGGCACATGAGCAGTATGCTGCACCCCAAGGTGGTACAGTATTTGCAACAAAATCAAGTACCTTATATGACCAACTGGTTTTAATGCTAAAAGTTTGACCTTTATGCTAAAAACCACCATAATAAGAGTATAAGTGAATAACTTTAAGGAGAACTTGTTATAAGTACGCAAGATCAAACCCCGCTTGCACCCGAGGTTCAAAAAACACTGGATGTGGCACAAGAAGCTTTAGAAAGTCTTAAAGCTGAAAATATTGTGACTGTCCTGTTAGGTGCCGAATCTTCTCTCGCTGATGCGATGATTATCTGTACGGCTAATTCTAACCGTCATGCCATCTCTCTTTATGAAAAAGTAGTAGAAGCATACCGCTTAAACCAAATTCGTGGTGCCCACGTAGAAGGTGAAGACAGCGGCAGCTGGGTATTGGTAGATACAGGTGATGTTCTTGTTCATATTTTCCTACAAGAAACACGAGAACTTTATAATCTAGAAAAACTTTGGGGTCGACCATTCCCAGAGAAAATGCCATCAGATGAAGATAATAAAGATTCTGCAAATGGTGATATATTAAGCCCACTACAAGCTTAATAATACAGATTTTCGTTTGCCATGCAGATCCATTTAATAGCGATTGGTAAGTGTCGCGATAAGGCCATTCTGGACCTTGTAAACACATATGCCAAACGCCTTAAGCCTTTTGCGTCCGTAAAAATCACGGAACTTAATGCAAAATCAAAAGACCCTAAAACAGCGCAAAAGGAAGAAACAGACCTTCTTCTTAAAGCCTGCCCTAAAGGGAGCTTTATTATGGCGTTAGATGAGCGTGGCAAACAATTCTCTTCCCAAAAATTTGCTCAAAAAATAAAAAATATACAAGAAGATGGCTTCCGTGATATCTGCCTACTTATCGGCGGTGCAGATGGTCATACAGAGCATTTACGCACCCAAGCACAGCTTCTTCTTGGCCTATCAGAAATGACTTTACCGCACATGCTTGTACGTCCGGTCTTGATGGAACAGCTCTATCGTGCTTATACTTTAATAAGCGGGCACCCCTACCACCGAGACTAACCCGCCCAATAAACAACCCGCATACAATAAGAAAAAGGATGCACACCTATGAAAACTCTTCTTTGTATTTTAGATGGATTTGGGCTCAACCCACAAAAGGCAGGCAATGCAACAAAACAGGCAAACATGCCTATTTATAATCAGCTTATACAGCAATATCCTCATACAGAGCTGTTAACACATGGCCAGGCCGTTGGTTTACCAGAAGGCCAAATGGGTAATTCAGAAGTCGGTCATATGAACATTGGTGCAGGGCGCATCCCCCTACAAAATCTCGAGCGCATTCAAAAATATATCGATGAAGATCGCTTAAGCCACTCAATCGACTATCTTAAAATAAAAAAATATTTACCTAAAACACAAAACATTCATCTTATTGGTCTTGTCTCAGATGGCGGTGTACATAGTCACCTGAACCATATTATTGGGCTTGCTAAAATATTAAGCGCAGAAGGCAAAAATATTTATATCCATGCCATTACAGATGGCAGAGATACCGCCCCACAGGCCGCACAAACACAGCTTCTAGAATTTGCCGCACAAATCGATCTTATCCCTAACTGTCATATCACCGACATCACAGGGCGTTTTTACGCCATGGATAGAGATAAACGCTGGCAACGCACACAAGAAGCCTATCAGCTGTATACTGAAGCAACAGCTCAAAGACACGCCTCTTCTGTAAAAGACGCATTAAAACAAGCTTATGCCGCAGATGAAAGTGATGAATTTATTCAGACAACACGCCTTTTAAAAGGTACTGAAGGCACAATCCATAACGGTGATGCTGTCTTTTTCTGTAACTTTAGAGCAGACCGCATGCGCCAACTTGTTAGCACCTTTATTAAAGGGTTTGATGCTTTTCAAGCGCATGTTCATCCGCAAATTTTGGTCAGCCTTACAGAATACGACAGCCAGTTTACAGGCCATGTCGATATCCTATTTCAGCCAGAAGTCATCCATAATACGCTGGGTGAAACCATCGCCAATGCAAATTTCAGCCAACTACGCATCGCCGAAACAGAAAAATACGCCCACGTCACTTTCTTTCTAAATGGTGGTAGAGAAGAACCTTTTACCAAAGAATCCCGACTTCTTATTCCTTCACCACAGGTTAAAACCTATGACCTGCAACCAGAAATGTCATTGCCTGAACTTACAAACCATCTTAAAGATGCGATTGATTCAAAAGCATATGACCTTATTGTCTGTAATGTTGCCAATGGTGATATGGTTGGCCACTCTGGGGATTTAAACGCTGCTATTCAAGCCTGCGAAGCGATTGATACTTTCTTAACTGAAATAACAAACAGCATTAAAAACACACAAAGCCAAATGCTCATTACAGCCGACCATGGCAACTGCGAGCAAATGCTCAATGATAAAGGTGAAAAAGTAACCTCTCACAGCCTAAACCCAGTACCGCTTATTTATTTTGGACCTAAAAAGCTTTCTCTTTCTAAAGGAGCCCTTTGTGATTTAGCACCAACAGTCCTCTGCCTTATGGGAATTGAACAGCCCGTAGAAATGACAGGCAAAAATTTAGCAAAAATCATAGATTAAGGCTTTCAAAATTCGCTAAGCTAGTGTAAAACTTTACTCTATGAAAAGATCACACATATTTAAGCTCTCTTATCTTTGTTTTGTTGCTATTTTAAGTGCTTTCTGCGCTTTAAATGCACCTACTGTTATGGCTCAAAACCTTACAGCAGATGAAATGGAAGACCCAGAACGCGTGCGTATTCAAGGGCAAATCCTTAAAATCAATGCTTCTTTAACGCAAATCCAAGCAGAAGCTGATAAACAACAAGCAGAAATTAAATCACTACAAAATAAAATTAAAGAACTTAAAGTTAAAGAGCAACGCACAGCCCGTAAACTTAAAGCAGACGTCAATAACTTTTATTTAACACTTATGAACATGGTACGCCTAGAACGTATCCCTACAGAAGCGCTTATTGCACAAGATATTGTAGACGTACAACTTAAACGCCAAGCCCTTTTAAATGTAAGCCGTGATATTCTTGATGATGAGATGATCAATGGTAAATCTCGTCTTGAAAGCCTTATTAAAACACTAGATAGGCAAGCCACACTTAAAGCACAAATGGATGCTGAATATAAGCAAATCAAAAATAAAGAAGAAGATATCCTTAAACTGCTCGAACAGCAAAAACTTCTCTTTAAAGCCAATAAAAAAGAGCGCAAGCAACTTCTCAGCAATGCTGAATTTATGTCTGGTGCCAAAAATTTAGAAGATTTGTTTGAACGCCATAGCCATCTGCTTTCAGATAAAATGCCAAGCCTTAACGCTAAAGTAAGCCAATTTAAACTCCCTCTTGGCGGTAAAATCATTCGTAGCTTCCAACAAAAAGACCACACAACAGGGTTGCACTCTCAAGGCGTCACCTTCCAAGGCCATAAAAAACAACCTGTTAAAGCAATAAAATCAGGCCGTGTCATTTACAGCGGGCCATTTAGAGGGTATGGTTATTTAGTAATTTTAGAGCATCCAGACAATTTACATACTTTGTATGCTGGTTTTAAAAAGAGCCCTAAAAAGGTTGGCGATGTTGTCAATGTCGCAGAAACATTAGCTGAATTAAGTACTTCAGGTAAACCAACACTTTACTTTGAAGTGCGTAAAAACGGTCAGGCTGTAAATCCTGTCCCTTACATAACACAATAATAAAAAAGGTCATTCAACCATGTTCACTTTTTTACGTACAACTGCCTTTGCTGCAGTTTTAGCGTTCACAAGCATAAGCCAAGCTCAAAGCAAGCCTGCAACAGATGACATCTACACGCAGCTAGAGCTCATGAGCAATATCATTGAAAAGGTAAATGCCTATTATGTAGATGAAGTTGAAGACAAAAAACTGATAGAAGACGCCATTAGCGGCATGCTACAAGAGCTCGACCCTCATTCAAGCTACCTACCTCCAAAATCATATGATGAAATGCAAGAGCAAACTCAGGGCGAATTTGGTGGCTTAGGTATTGAAGTCACTTCAGGCAAAGGCGCAGTTAAAGTTGTTGCACCAATCGAAGGCACACCAGCAGATAAAGCCGGCATTGAAGCAGGCGACTATATCATTAAAATTGATGGTGAAGATATCCAAGGCCAATCTCTTTCTGATGCTGTAGAAAAAATGCGTGGCCCTGTTGGAACAAAAATTACTGTTACAGTTTTCCGTGAATCTACAGGCAAAACATTCGATGTGACAATTGTACGCGATAAAATCAAGATCCGCCCTGTTCGTTCAGAACTTAAAGCAGGTGGTCTAGGCTACGTACGTATTACAACGTTCAACCAAGCCACAACAAAAGATTTACATGCCGAACTTAAAAAGCTCGAAAAAGAAAACAAATCAGAGCTTAACGGCCTTATTTTAGATCTCCGCAACAACCCAGGTGGTCTTTTAGATGAAGCCATTTCAGTATCTGACACATTCTTAGAACAAGGCGAAATCGTGTCTACAAAAGGCCGTATAGAAAGCCAAAACCAGCGCGTTTACGCCAAAGCTGGCGATAAACTCGATGGTAAACCAATTGTTGTACTTATTAACCAAGGCTCTGCCTCTGCTTCAGAAATTGTATCAGGCGCCTTGCAAGACCATCAACGCGCCGTTGTTGTTGGTACAAAATCATTTGGTAAAGGCTCTGTTCAAACAATCCTTGGCCTACCAGGTGGTGCGGGCATTCGTCTTACAACAGCACTTTATTACACACCTTCTGGTCGTTCAATCCAAGCCAAAGGCATTGAGCCAGATGTAATTGTAAAGCAAGCCAAAGTCGAAGAATTTGAGCTAAGTGAATACCTACGCTCAGAAGCCACACTTAAAGGCCATATTGAAGTAGATGAAAAAGGCAATAAAATTGAAAAACCGGCGGATAATAAAAACAAATCGCCTCTTAAAGCAGATCAAGAGTCTGAAGAAAAAGAAGAGTTCCGTGATTTTCAGCTGGAACGTGCCGAAGCAATCTTAAAAGCACTTACAGTTTGGGATAATAAATAATGAATACTAAATTTTTTCTAGGTTTTGCTGTTGGTTTTATGGTTACAGCCATTTTATCTGCAGCTGTTTTTTCTGCACTTTATCACCGCCTGCAAGAAGCACAAGCAAAGCCTACTGAAGTCGCGCTGGTAGAAGTAGAAAAAGACCCTAAACTACAAACACCCCCTAGCCTTCAAACAGAGAGCATTAAAATTAATGATGCACTTGTTAACCAGCAAGCAACCTATGAAGATTACAGCTATGTAGGTGAAGAAACTGTTGCAGCAGAGCCCGGATCAACAACAGCTCTTACAACAGAAGAAGCATCTATGCCTGCGCCAACACAAGGCACACAAAGCCTAACAGCACCTCAGCAAGAGCCTGCTCCACAAAGCGCGCCTGTAACAGATACAGCAGAGCTGCAACAGCAAGAAGCTTCTCTACCTAAGTATAAAACACATGCACAACCAGCTGTAGATCTTACAGACAAAAAAGGTATTGTTGTTATTATTGATGACCTAGGTGAAAACGTAGGCCAATCTTTAAAAGCGATAGAAATGTTACCTAAAGAAGTTGTCTTCGCCTATTTGCCACACTCTAAAGGCACAGCAGAACAAGCACCACAAGCCGCTAAACTAGGGCACGAAATTATGATCCACTTCCCTATGGAGCCAATGCCACGCAAGGACGGTCGCACAATCAACCCAGGTCCATATGCCCTTTATACAGAAACACCTCTAACAGAAATCCCAAAAATCGCAGAAAAAAACATTTCTGTTCTTGAGCATTTAGCTGTTGGTGTCAACAACCACATGGGTTCTCGCTTTACCTCTTATAAAGAAGGTATGGTAGAGGTACTCAAAGTAGTTAAAGATAAGCAAATGTTTTTCTTAGACAGCCTTACACTCGGAAAAACAGCAGTAGAAGAAGCTAATAAAGAAGTTGGCTTACCACTTCTTAAGCGTGATATTTTCTTAGACCATTCTCAATCAAAAGAAAATATTCAAAACCAACTTAAAAAAATAGAAACAATCGCTCAGTTAGATGGTATCGCTATTGCTATTGGTCACCCTCATCAAAATACGTTAGAAGTATTACAAGCTTGGGCACCAACATTGGCAGAAAAAAACCTTGCACTTATTCCTGTCACGCAAGCACTTGAACTTAAGGGCCAACTTAAATAAACAACTAAGCTCAATTTAAAACACAAAAAAGCCGCCCTTAGGGGCGGCTTTTTTAAGCACTGCATTTTTGAGCTTTATTGTATAAGCCTCGGATCAAACTACGTCCATAAGCATAACCTAAAACCTCCAAATGCGCTGATAGCAAATCAAGAGCGTCACTCATTTTCGCCAAACCGGCAACAAGAACTACTTCAGCAAAAGCACGTGTACCCTTGCTTTTTTTCTGACGGTTTATAAAGGAAATAAATTCCTTTGGCGCCTCGCTAAATGCCACCAAATAAATTTCAAGCAAAAATTGCTCTGTATTTTTTTGGTAACCAACTGGTACAGCTCCCCAAACATCAGCTAAGTAACCTAATAAGCTACCATCAGGGCTCTGCTCTTTCATCATATCAAGCGCCTCAAAAAAGCCCTCGAAACGGCTTCTAAATATAGATTGCCGACGATCAAAGCGATAAGCTTTAAGCTTTTCTTCAACGTCTAAAACAGCCTCCAATGGCGTTTTACCAACAGCTTTTGCATTACGCACAAAAAACATCCAGAAAAAATCTTCTGCCGGCACATTTGCACGACATAAAACTTTGTAATCTTTTTCCGAAAAATGCTTCTTTGAACACAAGGCCGCATCAACAGCCGTATCCCAAACACTGGGCTCTTTCCATGCTGAATCAACAGAAATATTACCGCCTGAACGGCTGTTCATTAGGTCGCAAAGTGCGGGGTTTGCCTTAAATTGCAGAACTTTCCCTGCTTTATCAGCACGCCGATACTGGCTTAAAACCCAACGAGAACCCGGTTGGTTAAAATCACGGGGCAAAGCACCGCCAATCACCTGAAAAATCAGCTTGTAGGTTTCTAACCTATAAGCAGTTTCACTTAAGCGTGTCATAACGCCTCCTTACAGGGTAGTATATAAAACGATGAGGTTAATTGTATACCCTTATAAAAACAATATGTCTAAAAATCAAGTTATTTTTAAGCAGACTCACGCCATTTAATAGAACAACCCATTGAAGGTGTTTGCTTTTCTGGTAATTCTTTCTCTGCTAATAAAGCATCATAAAAAGGCAAAACCTCTTCAAAACAGCCTCTAAACACAAGAGAACCCTCAGCATCAAAACCAAAAAAGTCAGGCGTGCAAACAGCACCAAAAGATTTTGCAACTTGCTGTGTCTCATCATACAAATAAGGGAAGTTGAAACCATTTTCTTTCGCAAAAAGTTTCATATTGTCAAACGAGTCGTCAGGATACACCGATGCATCATTCGCATTAATCGCTATAACAGAAACCCCAAGCGCCTGTACTTTTTCAAGCTCTTCAGCAAAGCTGCCCATCATTTTTTTCACATATGGGCAATGGTTACAAATAAATATAACTAAAGTACCCTTTTCACCCACCAAATCAGCAGATTTATATTCAACATCATCCACATTAAGCAAACGAAAGGCAGGCATTTTCTCTAACGTCTGACTTTCTGGTGTATATACAAGTGCCATTTTTTACCTCTTTTTCTTTATTATAAAGAACTTAATACCATTCCAGTATACATTTAAAATTTCTGACGCCCTCTTAAAGCAAGGCTTAACGTACCCTCATCCATATAATCCACATCAGCACCCATAGGTATGCCTTTAGCAAGGGTCGTTACATTCACATCAACTCCTTCTAGGCTTTCAGCAATATATTGCGCGGTCGCTTGCCCATCAACAGAAGCAGAAAGCGCTAAAATAACTTCTTCTATATTATTTTGCTTTACCTGCTCAACCAGTTTCGGAATATTAAGTTTTTCAGCTGTCACACCAGCCATCATGTTCATCACACCACCTAAAATAAAGTAGCGCCCTTCAAAAGCTTGTGCTTTTTCCATCGCCCACAAATCGGCAACACCTTCTATCACACAAATACTTTTGAGTTGGCGCTTTTCATCTGCACAAATGTGGCAAGGGTTTTGGCTCGATATATTACCGCAACATGCGCAAACCTCTATCTTTTCCTGCGCCTCTTGTAATAACTGACAAAAAATTTCCATAGCGGACTTATCTGTCAGCAAGTGCAGTACAGCTCTTTGCGCAGAACGACGCCCCAACCCAGGCAATTTACCAAAGGCTTGCATTAATTTATCAAGTGGTTCTGGTAGAATCATCATAGTTTTAAAGAATATCCGTTACATTTTCTGGCGGACGCCCCATCGCCATCTTATCCCCATTCACAACCAACGGGCGCTCAATAACTGTCGGGTTTTTAAGCATAAGCTCAGCAAGTTCTTCATCTGTCATATCAGTCATTTTTGCCTTAATTTCTGTTTTAAAGGCCTCTTCTTTATTGCGCAACATCACATCTCGTCCTAACAACTTAAGTGCTTTTACCAAAGTCGCCTTTGTTGGCGGTGTTTCAAGGTATTTAACAATCTCCACCTGCGCGCCACTGGCTTCTAAAATAGCCAATGCCTGGCGTGATTTACTACAACGTGGGTTATGATAGATAACAACCATTCTTATTCTCCTTATTAGGCTTGCATCATAACAAGTATGGGCATCTTTCTCCATAAAAAAAGCACCTCTCTCGGAGGAGAAGAGGTGCTTTTTATTAATAATGCTGGATGTCACTGATCGTAACCTCCAGCTTGGTACGTTGCAAATAGCAAAAGCTATCTGCCTCTGGCATCACCGGACATCCTTTAAGGCTATCCAGTCTCTTTACCAGCATATCAAACAACGAAGACTTCAAAAAAGCCTCCTTCTTTTCAGCTGGCATACGGGCAAAGGCATCATGTGCCTCCTCCGCATGCCAGCTTATGTTAAGTTCTTCTGTTTGTTCGAAGGTCAAATGACCTCCAAAACTCTCACCTGCAGAAGCAGATGCAAAAGAAACTAGAAGAACAAAAAACAGTATAGTACGCATAAATCACCTCCAAGTGAAGTGCGTCATGAAGATATCCTCCGAAGTCGATACACAAATTATCAAAACCCACTTTAAAAGCAGATTCTGTAAAAAGGTACCTCTCCAAGAGGAGTGAGTTGTTGTTAGTCATTTATGCGCCCCCCCACAAACAACCCTTTATGTTTTCCTGACAGTTTCTTTTAAGTTTTAAACTTGTGCCCAAGCCCATAAACAATTAGGGTAATAAAAAAGGGTAATTTACATGATGTGGACAAAAATTTTCATCTTTAGCTTTATCATTTCAGCGCCAGCTTTTGCATTAGACGATCCTTACGAGTGGCAAGGCGACCAAAGCCAATACAATGGCCGAGACCTAGAGGCAGAAGCCCGTGCCAATTATGAAAGCCTACCGGAAGACGTAAAAGCAGAAGCCAATAAAGTTGTAGAAGAACTGCGTGATAACCGCGATAAATACAGTGTCGCTGATCAACTAGCAGAAACTATACTAAACCGTATGCGTAATATGACAGATGACCAACGCCGCGCCATGCAAGACGAGGCAAACGCCTATATTTTAGATATTGCAAAAGAACAGCATAACCTTTCAGATCAAGACCTCGAATCTCTTAAAAAAGGCTTAGAAGAGCACCAATTGCCTTGGCATAATGTAGACCAACAATAAAGGCCACAAACAATGTATAAATTCACCCTCTACCTTTTATTAGGCTTCACTTTTTGCCTAAACGCTCAGGCTGAAGAGCCTTGGCAGGAAAAACTCATGGCGTTTAGCAACCAAGCACTCAACAAATACAATGAATATAAAAAACTGACAGTTGAAGAAAGCTTCAATAAAATTCGTCAAGAACTTGCACAGATGGATAAAGAACAACTTCAAAGCTTTATTGCTCAGGCAAAAACCTACCTAAAAAACTTTGATGAAAAAGACCAAGAAGCCCTGCTAAATACCGCCAAACTCTATCTACAAAAAGCAGAGCAAGGGCTGCTTCATATAAAATCTTACCGAGATAAACAGCTACAAGAACAAAACTAAAAACGTTCTAACAAGCGCTTAAAGTAATCTTTTTCAGCTTGCGGACGTTCCTGATCTGCAGATTTTTCAAACAGCTGATCTCTAATTTTCTTAGAAAGCTCCGCAGGGCTTTCATCCCCCACAACAGCTTCATCCTCACCTACAAAATTACCAGAAGGGTCTCTTTTCATACCTTCCATACCACTTTGGCCCATTTGCTTACGCAAATGTTCTAAAAACCCTTGCCTGCCTTGCATTAAGCCTTTCATGGCTTCTTGCAAAAATTGCTGCGCCTGACCATGCTTACCCTGCTTAGAAAGCTCAGTAGCTTGCCCCAGCGCTTGCATCGCACGCTCAAGCATTTGCTGCACTTCTGGTGCACCTTCCATCTGTTGCTTTAATTGCTGCAATTGCTTTATAAGCTCGGCAATTTTTTGCAAATCTTGTTCTGTAAGCGCTTGCGGTTTACCATCCTTAAAGGCCTTTTCCTGTAAAGAGGCCAAATCTTGCTCAGCCGACATAAACTGCTCTAGCATTTTTTTAAGTGCTTCATAAAGCTCATTAGCTTTATCAGAGTTACTTGGGTTAATCATTCCCAATAAGCGCGCAAGTTTATCCGCTGTACCTAAAGCGGCCTTTAAATTGGCTCCAACAAGCTCCTGATGCAACTTGGTAAGCAATCTTAAAAAGTCATCTCGCCTTAAAGCACCTGCTTGCCGCCCCCACAAACTATCTCCATGAAAAGCAACCGCCCCTAATAAATCCATTAAAGCTTGTTCAAAAGCAATGTAATTTGGTTTGGTATCTGAGTAGCTACGCTGCTGGTGGATATCTTGCTGTACGTATTCTAAACGCTCTTTAGCGCGCTCTAAAAGCTGCCCTAACGGCCCTTTTTCAATACGCATTGCCGCTTCCCATAGGTGGTTACCTACACGCATTTCTTTACTGCGCTCATCCATAAGCAATAAATGTTGCGCCATTGCTATGGTCATAAAGGCAAATTTATCTTCTTTATATAATTGAGGCTGCCTAATAAAAGGCTCTAACTGATACGCCAACTCATGCCAATGCTTTTGCCCCAAAAAGAGCTCTTTACGAATATCTACTAACGCCTGCGCTACAGGATGTTCTAAACGTGGTTTTGGTAAAATATAAGGTTCCGATTTAGAAATCACCTTATGGCCAAAAGCATCCGTTACTTCTAATGATAAATCAACAGAAAGCCCTGCATAAGGGTGTTCTAAAATATCTTTTACAAAACCCGCCTCACCTTCTTTTGATTTAGAAAAATTAAAAATCGGATAACGGCTTTCCGTACCTTTTCTATCCACAATCAAATCCATAGAACTTAAGCCGTAGTCATCTTTAAACACATAAGCTATATCAAGCGCATTTTGGTCTGTCTGCTTAACAGGTTGTTTTATTTTAATGGTGGGCGGCGTATCTTTAACAACATCAATATCAGCAGAAAATAACTGATACCCCATAAAGGTCACTTCAATTTTTGTACTTTCTTTCAGCACATAGGTGGCACTGTAGGTTTTATCTTGCTCATTTAACGCCACACGAGCTTCATCCGTTAACAAATGAGGGCGCACAAAAAGCTCAGAACGTGCACGCAAAAGAACTGACACCTCTGTACCTTCAGGTAATAATGTTTTCCTATTTTCTTTTAAATAACCTTCAGCAACCTGAGTATATTCAGGGGGCGTATATGCCAACTGAATTTGGTAAATATCATCTACAGAAAAAAGCCTTGGTAACGGGTTAAAAACACCCTTACCCACATAACTTGCCACAACAAGCACCATTAACAGCGCATAAGGCCAACCATATACATAAACCCTATGCACAGCAAAAGGCGCAGGCTTTAAAAAATAACTAAACTTTTGATTTTTTTTAGAGAAGTACGCTTGCCACAATTGTTTTTGATAAGGATTCAAAGGCGCCGCTGGCTTTTTTTTACCAAAAGAAAGCACACCTTTTTCTAGACCATTTTGCTTTTCTATCTGCCTTAAAAAGAAAGATCTACTCGGTACAGCAACTCTCATAAATCTCTTATCTTTTAACGCCACCCATGTCGCAACAACAACTGCGGCCAAAAAGGCTACAAATTGTACAAATGCAGGCAACATATTAAAAAAGCCAAAGCCTACCAACGCCCCATAAACAATAAAAGGCAACAACCACTTAAACAAAAGCGGCACAATACTACTTAAAAAATATAAAACAACAGATACTGTGTAAGAAATATAAAGCATGTGTGCCCTAACCGGCTAGTTTAAGAGTTTATAAATTGTAAAACTTGGCAGATTTAATAAGATCGACTATCTTGAATCTGATCTTCTGGTGCCGTTAAGTTAGCACGATGTCCACAGCCCGAAATAAGTGCAGCAAAAGCAAGAACAGCACAAATTAATGCAAAATTTTTCATTTTTAACCTTTCAAATTCCAGTTCTACAATGCATATTAGAATATACAACAATAGCTTTAAGGGGAAGTTTTCTATGCATAAAATATGCGTCATGATCTCACTAATGTCAACAGTACTTCTGTCTTCAGTTGTCGCAGCGCAAACAAGCCCGTTCCAAAACTATAAGCAACTGGTACGCCCTAAAGAGCTCCCCGATTTTGAATTTTACACCCAAAATAACCAAAGCGTCCGCTTAAGTGATTTTAAAGGCAACGTTGTTCTTCTTAATTTATGGGCAACCTGGTGCACTCCTTGCCTAAAAGAAATGCCCGACCTCAACAAAATCGCTAAAGAGTTTGAACCTTTAGGTCTAAAAGTCATCCCTCTAAATTCAGACCCTCGTGACTCAGAAATAAAAATCACCCGCTACCTCGCCAAACTAGGTGTAGATAAACTCGGCGTATACCGAGATAAAAAAGCAGCCGTCACCCTACATCAAGACGTGCAAAAATTCCCCTACACAATGGTGATTAATAGAGACATGCAGCTTATTGGTATTATAGAAGGTTTCACAAATTGGGATTCTAAAGATGCACGCTTTGTCCTTAAATCAGAGCTCGAATACGGCCTTGCCGACTATATCGATCAAACCTACAACCCTGCACATCTTCGTCCTAACTTTAAAAAGTCACCCACACAACAGCAGCAACCCTATGCACAACCAAAACTCTGGCAAAATCCCGATGCCTTTGGTGTCTTCAAAAAATAAAAAAGCGCCATATAGGCGCTTTTATTTTACTTAGATGTATTTAAGAAAGATTGCTGATAAGCAAGATGCGGATACTTCGCAACAAACTGTAAATACGTCGGCGTCACCCTAAATAAATAAGAATGATCAGCCATAAGCTGCGGGTCAATGCGCGTCTGCACATCCGTATCTGGTACATGCACCCATAAGTAATCAAACCTATCTGCCACTAAGGCTTTATGGAAATCTTCTATCTGAGTTGTTTGCTCATAAAAAGTCACAGCAACACTTTCAGCTATGGTATTACGCTGCAAACCATACTGTAAAATAGAAGCATACAAAGGCGCTAAATTAGTTTTATCCAATACCGCTATCTTTTGTGCAGATTTAAAACGCTGTTCAATATCTTTAGCAACCACAATTGTATGCTCTACAGGGGCAGATTGTGTATCTGTAAAATGATCTCTATTAATAAACACAAGGCCTACAAAGACAGCAATTGCAATCACAGAAACACGCGTTGGCATTTGGCTTAACCACCCTTTTAAATCCAACTTATCGGCATACAAATGCACTAAATAACGCCACAGTGGTACCAATAATAAAAATTGTATGTGCTGTAAATGCGTAATCGCCATAGCTTTAGCCACTTCCGGATGCTGTGTCGCCGCCATAACCGAAACATATACAAAGTAGAACAAAAAGGCACAAGCAGGCACCCAAAGGTAAGATTTCTCTCTCAAAAATTCACTAAAAGTACGCATACCACGTACGTTTTGTGCAAAATCTTTTACCAGTGCATAAATAATCACCGCCACTAAAAACATTGTTAATGGCTGATACATCATCACAGAAATCAGTGCCGAAACTGCGCTAGATACATTTGCAATATCAAAATTATATCTGGCATAAGCAAAGCCCATACCCTGTTCTAATGTATAGCTTTCCCAAGCAAACACAGCCGAAACAGGCAGCACAAATAAAGCCAATAAACCAATTAAAGATTTAGGATCACCCTTATACTCAGCAAGGCTACGCACAATCCACACAAAATAAGCAAAACCAAATAAGTATAAGCCGTTTTCATGCACACCTACTAAAGCAATTGCAATAAAGGCAGAAGGTAAAACCGACACCCATTTTACAATAGGCTCAGACATAAGCGCAGGTGTAAGCACTGCAAAAAAGAGTGCTGCAGTAAGCCAATTATAATTAGCGCTTAACAAAAGGCTATCATCAAAAACAGGGTTAAATAATGTTAAACCTAATAAAGCAAGTACAGTCGCAATAACAACATTTTTACCATTAAGCTCCACACCCACAGTACGTGAAACAGCCCCCGTTAAACTTGCCAGAATTAACAGATTAAGAATCGTAAAAATAGCTTCAGGCAATTTGCCATACATTAAAGAAAAAGGTGCCGCCATAATTTGTAGCAACTGCGGTTGTTCTGGCGCAAAATAACCCAAGGCTTGGTAAGTACCACCTTCTGGTAAATTTTTTGTATCCGCCAATACCTGAGCATTATTAAGCGTGTCTAAAAACTCATAAAGCTTCGTCGGTACATCAAAACTAGCTAATAATAACACAGGGGCAAGCAACGCCAGCGCTAATAAAACCTGCACCCAAAAAAGCCTAATTTTTTCTGTTTCAATAGCGTGGGCTTTTGTTAAAACAATGGCAAGTACAATGGCAGAAACAAAAAAAGTAAACCATGTCATATCTAAGTTTACACCTAAGGTTATATGGAACACTAACGTCCATAAATACCATAAGCCCAAACCTGTAAACATTGCTCTAAATGGCGTCACCATAGAGCCACAACCCACGTGGGCTGCAACAACACGACCTAAGGCCAAATAAACGGCCATAACAATTAAACAAACTAGTAAGCCAATTACCATTGAAAACATAAAAGATAACCCTTAATCATCAATAATCTAAAAATCATAATAACAGCACCATTTTAATCAGCTTTTAAGCAAATGAACAGCAAAAGCCAAAGTTTACATATATTGCTGTCTCTTTTTTGTTGCATTTTAAAAGACTATGGTATACAAATCCTATTCTCTTCGAATCACGTTTAACAGGCAAAAGCTTTTTAAGCTTTTCATCTACCCTTTTTAGGCAGCCTCTATCTGCCACTTTATGTGGTTATAAGGGCACTAAAAGTCTTAACATACGCTTGCGTAAGTTAAGGATCAACGACTCGTGATATATGCCAAAATCATTTTGTTTTTGCTATGTAGCACCCACCGTTGAGCACGTAACCCCGAAAGGGGTTACCCACTCTCTAGAGCGAATTGCTTAAAGTTTCTCCCCTTTAAGCAACTTTGGCGCCTCCCCCTAGGCGCCCTTTTTTTATGCCAACGCCATAAAAAAAGAGCCTAATAACTAGGCTCTTTTAAATAGATTTCAATAAAATATTTTTACTTAGACGGCACAGGTTTTTCACCAGAATAATCGTAAAAGCCCTTACCAGATTTAACACCTAACCAGCCCGCATCTACATACTTAACAAGTAACGGACATGGTCTGTATTTAGAATCCCCTAATTCATTATGCAATACACGCATAATCGCTAAACAAGTATCTAAACCAATAAAGTCGGCAAGTGTTAGCGGGCCCATCGGGTAACCTGCACCTAACTTAAGCGCGGCATCAATAGATGTCACATCCGCCACACCATTTTGCAAGGTAAATATCGCTTCATTAATCATCGGCAACAAAATGCGGTTTACAGCAAAACCAGGCGCATCTTCAACCGTTGCACAAACTTTGCCCATACGTTCTGCAACAGCTTTAACCTCTTGGTATGTTTTTTCTGTTGTTGCAATACCTTTAATAAGCTCTACAAGCTTCATTACAGGCACTGGGTTCATAAAATGCATGCCCATAAACTTATCAGGTCGACCAGAATACGTCGCTAAACGTGTAATAGAAATAGAAGACGTATTAGAAGCCACAAGAGCATCATCATCTAACACTGCTTGTAGTTTTTCAAAAATTTGCTTTTTAATTTCTTCGCGCTCTGTTGCAGCTTCAATAACCAAATCGCACGAACGTAACGACTCCATTTCAGTTGAAGACTGAATACGTGCAAGAGCTTCTGTTTTTTGTTGCTCTGTAATTTCTTCTTTAGAAACTTGGCGGTTCATATTCTTTTCAACCGCAGCTATACCTTTTTTGATGGAATCGTCAGAAATATCGTAAATAACAATATCATAATTCGCAAGCGCACCCACATGAGCGATACCGCTACCCATTTGACCACCACCAATAATACCAATTTTCTGAATGCTCATTTTATCTTTTCACTTTATTTTTTCTTAATTTTTGAAATGAATTATATCCATACTCTTACTCTTCGTCGTTAGTCCCCTCCATTGTGAGGAAGAAGTACAAACAATGTCAATTATTCTTTTAACTTACGCTTCAAATCAGGTAGTACTTCAAACATGTCTGCCACAAGCCCGTAATCTGCTTGTTTAAAGATAGGCGCTTCAGGGTCTTTATTAATCACAAAAATCTGTCCTGCCTGCTTAATACCGCAGATATGCTGCGCCGCGCCCGATACACCTAACCCCAAATAAATTTTCGGGCTAATACGATGCCCCGATTGCCCAATTTGCCAATCATAAGGCACATAGCCTAAATCAGCCGCTGCCCTTGTTGCACCTACAGCTGCCTGCATGTCTAGCGCTAAGTTTTTAAGTGGCGTAAAATCAGCCCCAACAGATTGACCACCCGCCACAACAACCTGCGCATTTACAAGAGATGGTAAATCTTCTTTACTCGGCTTATAATCAACAGATTCACAAGCACCTTCAACAGCCTTAAATTCAAATGGCTCAATTTTTACATGTTCATTTTTTTCAGTCGCTTCAAAGGCATCTGCACGCAGTGTCATCAAATAAGGCGTATTTACAGTATATTCACCATTTAAGTTACCAGCATACAAACTACGTATGAGAATTCCTTCAGATTTTATCTTAGAAACCCCCGTTATCATAGGTCTTTTAAGCCGAGTACTCACACGCGCAAGTGCTGCTTTCGCCCATGTTGTCTGCGCCGCACAAACAACATCATAATCTTTGGCAATTTTCGCAAGCGCATCAACCACCGCGTCGCTCGCCAAAGGTTTATTTGTTTGTGTACAGCCATAATGCACCTGTGTAATAGGTGAAGAAAAACGCATATTTTCAATATCTGGCGCAAAAATAACAGCATCCACTTGCCCACTTAATCTAAGGGCACCTAAAGCACGTTCGCTTACATAAGCGACGTCTTTTTTATCAAAATCATATTCAAGAACAATTAACGTTTTCACTCTCATATGCCTTTATTTAACTTGGTTTAAATGCTGTTTAAGCTGTTGCGCAAATTCATCAATATTTTGGCAAATATGTTGCTGACGTTGTTTTTCTTGCTGATCACATTTTTGCAAAATAGCCTCTTCATATTTTGTCTGCGCATAGGTGATGTCCTCTAAAGGCTTTCTACGTGCCTGAATCAGCTTTGGCATCGCCACAAAACGCAATTTAGCAAGCCTCAAATCAGCAGAAACAACTGCAGGAAGCGCGAGTTTAAAAAACTCCACACCCTCATCTGCTTCCGCCTCTACATTCAACGTACGCCCCTCTACCTCTATCTTACGGGCATTTACAGCATGGGGTCTTTTTAGCATTTCAGCCAGCATACTCGGTAAAATACCATTTTCAAAATCAGTAGATTGCTTACCCATAAGCACTAAATCCACCTCATTTTCTTGTGCAACTTTTGCCATAATCTCTGCACGGGCTAAATGCCCTAATGCTTTATCTGCTTTAAATATTAACGCTCTGTCAGCACCTACAGCTAAAGCCGTACGCAACACCTGCTCATCTGCACCTATTGTCAAGGCAATAACTTCTGTTGCAAGCCCTGCATCTTTAAATTTAAGCGCTTGCTCTAAGGCAACTTCATCGTAAGGGTTCATGCAATGCTTTTGCCCTGTTACAGCAAGCTGCGCATGTTCTATATCTAACTCTGGTGTTAAAAAGGGGTCTAAAACAGATTTTACAGTTACCAAAATACGCACAATAAACTCTTTCAATAGATATTTTAAATCAATCTCATTTAAATAAATCATAGCATAAAATGCCCGAATTTTGTTGAGATTTTATGCCAAGTCACTATATTGAGATAAGGTAGTATTGTATCTTAAACATATAAGCAATTTTAAATAAACGCAGGTAAAGGAATTTTTATGGCTATTCTTAACATTCTTGTCGCACCAGATGAACGCTTAAAACAAGAAGCCCAGCCCGTAGAAAAAGTAGATGCTGAAATCCAAAAACTTATGGATGACATGCTCGACACAATGTACGACGCACCAGGCATTGGCCTTGCAGCACCTCAAGTAGGTGTGCTTAAGCGTGTTATTGTTGTCGATATCGCGAATACAGAAGAAGGTGAAAAGCCAAACCCTATTAAACTTGCCAACCCAGAAATTGTTGCAGAATCAGAAGAGTTTTCTGTCTACCAAGAAGGTTGCCTAAGCCTACCCAACTTTTTTGAAGATGTAGAGCGTCCCGCAAAAATTACAGTAAAAGGCCTTAATGAAAAGAACGAAGAGGTTACTTTTGAGGCCGATGGACTACTGGCGACCTGCATCCAACATGAAATGGATCACCTCAACGGTACTTTATTTGTTGATCATATTAGCCGCCTTAAACGCAGCCGTATTTTAACAAAACTTACAAAAATCAAAGCTCAGCTTGCTAAACATAAACAGCAGCAGCTTTAAAACAACTCACCGACATACAAAGCGAATAATTTAAGGACGTTTCTTCTATGCGCGTTATTTTTATGGGCTCACCCCATTTTGCAGTCCCAACACTCAATACTCTTATCGGCTCAGAACATGAGGTTATTGCTGTATATGCACAACCACCACGCCCAGCAGGACGTGGCAAAAAACTTTCAAAAACAGCCGTACAGCTTAAAGCAGAGTCACATAATATAAACGTATATACACCCGAAAAACTTACAACAGAAGAGCTCGATAAACTAGATCTTCTTAACGCAGATCTTATTGTTGTTGCAGCCTACGGCCTTTTATTGCCAGAACGCTTAGTCACCAGCTACCCTTGTCTAAACTTGCACCCAAGTAGCTTACCTAAATATCGTGGTGCAGCACCAATACAACGCGCCATTATGGGCGGAGAAAAAACACAAGATATCTGCATTATGCATATGGAAAAAGGCCTCGATACTGGTCCTGTCTATTTACGTAAAAATTACCCCATTGCCGCAGGCACAACAGCAGGTCAATGGCACGATTTTTGTGGCCAAACAGGCGCAGAACTTATGTTAGAGGTCATCAATAACTGGTCTTCTTTTAAAAACAATGCTCAACAGCAAGTCGGCGATACTCTATATGCCCCTAAAATATTAAAAGATGAAAAACCCATTAATTTTAATACCTCTGCCGATATAGCCGTACAACATGTTTTAGGCTTAAGCCCCTTCCCTGGCGCCACATTCAGTTATAAAGGTGAACTTTTTAAAGTACTAGATGCTGAAGTAACAGAACACAACGGGCAAGTAGGCGAAATTATCAGTGCTTCCAAAGATGGGCTTATTATTGCCTGCGCCACCAAAAGCATGTGCATACAAACACTTCAGCGCATAGGTAAAAAGCCAATGCCTATTGCAGATGTTATTAACGGATTTTCTTTTCATGTAGGTGATAGATGCGACGCATAAAACTACACATCGAGTACGATGGTTCTTCTTTCCACGGCTGGCAAAAACAACTTAATCCTCCTCTTGCCTCTGTGCAACAAGCACTGGAAGAAGCAGTCACACGTATGACAGGACAAGTTGTTGATATTATTGCAAGTGGACGCACCGATGCAGGTGTTCACGCAACTGGCATGGTCGCTCATTTTGAGACTCAACGTGACTTTGATGTCCACACCTTCAGGAACGCTCTAAACGCACAAACAGGCCCCGAAATTACAATCTATAAAGTTGAAGAAGTAACAGAAGATTTTCATGCCCGCTTTAGCGCCATCGGTCGTCGTTATAAATACATTATTTTTAATCGTAGGCAAATGTCCCCTCATTGGGTCAAACGCGCAGGCCACGTACGCTATGAACTAGACTTTGAGAAAATGCAACGCGCTGCACAACATCTTGTTGGGGCCCACAACTTTAATGCCTTCAGAAGTAGTAAATGTGAAGCCAAATCTCCAAACACAGAAATTTACAGCCTCAAGCTTTCAAAAGAAGGGCATTTTATTACAGCAGAAATTCATGGTCGTGCTTTTTTACACAACATGATCCGCATTATTATGGGAACTCTTGTAGATATAGGTCGTGGTAAATTACCTGAAAGCCAAATACAGCAAGCATTAGCATCTCATAAACGAGAAGACGCTGGTGTTACACTTATGCCTGACGGATTATATTTTACAGAGGCAGCCTATGCTGAACATGAAATTATTTCAACAACAGACCTGCCACCTGCAAAATAAATACATCAATACAATTAATAGTGTTCTTCTTGTTCTGTCACTTCGGTAATCACAAAACCTTGTGATGTTGGGTATGAGCTTTTAACCATACGTTTCGCTTCCTCTTCATCTGGTGCTACAACCTCTTCATAGTAGGCATCTGCCCACTCATCACTAAGGCCTGTATTATTTTCTTCACCAGATTCAAGCAAGTCACGTACACGTGCATTATATAATCGAACTTCATAGCGTTTTAGAGTCATGTTTGTCGTCTCCTCTTTAGGCACTCATATTTTTATTCTTCAATAAGTATATAACTATTGTTTTACCAATCATCAATTGTTTTGAGCACCTTTCATTTATATTTTTGGCTTCTTTTTTTATTTTTCACTATGTAACAAGTGGTAAATTTTAGAAATTAATGTTTCTTTTTTAATTGGTTTAGCCAAATAGGCATCGCAACCGGCATCAATACAACGTTGTTCATCTTCTTTTAACGCATTTGCAGTAAGTGCTAAAATTGGTGTTATGCGAGACTCTTCTTCCAATTGTTGTTTTTTAATACGGGATGCTGCTTCATAGCCATCAACAACAGGCATAAGCATATCCATTAAAACAATATCGTAATCTTGTTCAAAGAAAGCTCTAATCGCTTCTTCTCCATTTTCTGCCTCTGTAATTTCTGCATCTATATCTTTAAGCAACATTTTAACAATAAATCGATTATCAGGACTATCATCTACATTAAGAACCTTGATAGCTTCTCGCTCTTTCAGAGCGAGAAGCATTTCTTCTAATCCAAGTTCTTGCTTTTTCTTTGTGCGTTCTTTTAAAATTCTTCTATAAGCACCTGAAAGAGTAAATTTAAGGCCTTTTTCTTCAGATTCGAGTGTTAACGTTAGCCCCATATGCTCCACGATTTGCCTAACAAGTACAATCGCAAGCCCAACACCTTTGTATTCTTGAGAAAGCCCTGCATCTGTATCTGTTAAAATACTTTGTAAATGCTCCAAATAACCTTCATCAACCAGCTCAGATTTATTTGTAAAGACAACGTCAACTAACAATGCATTTTTATTTTCCGGATCATTTTTATAATCTATATCAATATCAATCACACCCTTATTTTGAACCTGCAACAATGTAGAAACAATTTTTAGAAAAATTTGCTTTAAGCGTGTGCCATCGCTCACAATAGGCTCGATAGGCTGTTTGGGGTGATTGACTTTAATAGATATATCTTGTTCTTCCGCATGAAGCCTATAAGCAATATACACCTGATTAAGAAGCTCAGATAAATGAACCGGTTCTTGAGCAAGATCAATTTTTTGAACATCCATTTGAGCATGTTCAAACATATCCTCAACTAACTCCAATAATGTTTCAGATGCTATATCAAGCTTAGCAGCAGAAATTTCCAAGTCTTTATCTTTAACCTTGCGGTTAATTTCATCAACCATATTAATAACAGTATTCATTGGTGTTCTGAGTTCATGACTCATATTTGCTAAGAAACGGCTTTTCGCTTCTAAAGCTTCTTGTAATGAGTTTCGTGCACGATAGAGTTCTTTTTGCACAAATTTATAGGTAGACAAATCGCGACATACGAGTAAATAAATATAGCCATTTTCACCTGAAGACACAGCACTTAAACTAATATCAAAATTCAACATTTTATAGTCGCTTATCATAAAGGTCATTTCAAATGAAACATGAGTATTGCCTGACTTATGCAAAGCTACTAAAGTGTGTATAAAATCACGATAAGCTTCTTCTGTCACAAATTCAGAAATACTAGAACCTAATAACCTATTTTTTTCCTGCTCTAAAGCATCTACAGCATTTTTATTTACATCTATAATGTTATTATTATCATCTAAAATAAAAACAGGATCACCTAAGGCGGCAAGAACCTGATCAAATCTCCCTTGTGTTTCCGCCAAAGTTTTTTCTATCGCATCGCTATGGCTCACATCTCTAAAACTCATAAAAACAGCGGGCGTTTTATCTAACAAAACGGCATTAGTTAAAACATCATAGACCTGTTTTCCATGTTCTTTTTGCAGAGATATTTTAATATAATCATCTTCAATATCTTGCTGCTTAAGCTTTTGCTGAACAACATACCTAAGCTGTTGAAACTCTGGTTCAGAAAAAAGTTGTTCAAATTTAAGTGTAAAAATTTCATCCTGTCTTAATCCTATCAGCTCTTTTGCTTTTTCATTTACAAAAAAGATATCACCCATCTCTTTGACAACAAGCACAGCATCTGACATTTGGTTAAGCATCATTTCTGCTTGCTTCGCCGTATGGATTTGCGCAGATTCATGGACAGAAATTTCCTGTTCAAGTTGCCTTTTTGTTTCTTCCAATTTAGAAATAGTCCCCGACATTACATGAGACATTTTTTGATATGAATGAAGTAATGAGGCCACTTCAACTAACGATGTTTCTGGCCAATCTATTTGTTGGCGATTACGAATACGATCCGGCAAATGAGAAGAAACTTCGCTTAAATTTTCAAGCGGAACGACGACTTTTTGGCTGGTAATATATGCCGCTATAAGTGCCAACACTAAAAAGGTTAATAAAATATTAAGGTGAACCACATAACCTTGCTCTATACGTTTTTGATAAGGCATTACCTGCGTTGTTAAGACAAAATCAATATTGGGCATTTGAGGCATTTGAAAAGTTTGGAAATATAAACTTTCTTGCAAAGGGCTATTAAATAAAATAGGTGCGTGCCACAGCCCTAGTTCTTTTTGAGCTAAATTACTTTTACCCTTGTTAAACTCATGCTCTACAAGCAAGCCATCTTCTAGCAACAACAGGCCTGTGCTATGCTGCATAACACGTAAACCTTGCTCTACAGACGCATTTTTATAATTACCATTTTTATTTAAAATTTCTTGAATAAATGAGAGGTCGTAATCTAAATATATAAAGCCGACAAGTTCTTCTTGATATCTTAAAACATCTTTAAACACCGCGGTTGAAAAACTAATATGCTTATTAACATCAACCATTGTAAAATCAGGTATATCTTTAAAAATAAGATCAAAGTCATCAAACCCCTTATCTTTAAAGCCTTCCTTTAAAGCTATATACTTAACCGCGGTTCTTTCATCTAAAATTGCAATACGTTTTAAATAAGGATCTTCTTGTAGAAAAGCTTCTATTTTACGCTGAAGTTCGTTAGGTATTTTTTGATTTTGTTTTATACCTTTTAAAGAAGCCTTTAACATAGCCTCTAGTTCATGCCACTTTTGATGCCTATCATTTAACCAAGTAGATATTTGCTCTTCTAACATAAAATAGCTTTTACTAAGGTCTTTTTGCACACCTTCAACAACCAGTTTTTCTTCTTGCTTAGACACATACAACGTAATACTTAAAGCAGGTAGCATAAGAAATAAAATCAGCAAATTAAAAATGGCCTGTTTTAAATAAAACCTATTTTGATTTTGCTTAAAACCAAGCAATTTACGAATTTTAGGTAATTGAATAATAAGGCCTGAAAGCAGTGCACAAAAAATAGCATTTACAATTAAACTCATAAGAGGCAACCATACCTCTTTAGGTAATAATTGAAAGAACAGAAAATGCACTAACAGATACAGCGGCACACCAACTACAAACCAATATAAAGCATCTAAAAAAGCAATATTATCTTTAGGTTTTTCTTTTAATAATCGATCAAGAACAACAAGTTCCGCCATGATAAAAAGAGCATGTATTAAGTTACCGCCATCAAATAAACTAGGTAAAGTTATCGCAAAAGATACTAAAGAAGGTAAAAGACCAAAGCGTCTTAAAATAATGAGTAAAAACACACCACCAAAAGAAAAGTAAATTGCGCCAAATATTGGGTAATGGAAGCTTTGTCCTAAATACGCAAGCAATGTTAAAACAAGCCATTTTAAGAAGGATTCTTTTAAGCCTTGGCTTAGCATTGTTATTTTTTCAGCCTGCATTTTATTACCTTTTTATTCTTCCCATCCTTATAAAGTATAAGGATGATCTAAACTAAAAAAAAGTAAAAGCCGAAAGATAAGCCCAAAACCAACAAATTTATTAAGCTCATCATACCTTAAACAAAAAAGCACAGGCTAAAACCTGTGCTTTTTATATAAGAAATATAAGATAAGCGTTTAAAATTAACCCATAATTGCTTTAACTGTTTTACCTAATTCAGCAGGAGAAGCAGAAATATGTACACCTGCATCCTTAAGAGCTGCAATTTTAGATTCAGCAGTACCTTGACCGCCAGAAATAATCGCACCAGCATGACCCATACGTTTACCTTTTGGCGCTGTTTGACCAGCAATAAAAGCAACAACAGGTTTTGTTACTGATGATTTAATAAAGTCAGCAGCTTCTTCTTCTGCTGTACCACCAATTTCACCAATCATAACAATACATTCTGTTTCAGGGTCAGCTTCAAATGCTGAAAGCACTTGAATAAAGTTTGTACCATTAACTGGGTCACCGCCAATACCTACACATGTAGATTGACCAAAACCTTCCGCTGAAGTTTGTGCAACAGCTTCGTATGTAAGTGTACCAGAACGCGATACAATACCAATGTTACCTTTTTTATGAATATGACCTGGCATAATACCAATTTTACATTCATCTGGTGTAATAACACCTGGGCAGTTCGGGCCTACAAGACGCATACGACAGTCAGATTCTGTAATACGTTTCTTAACTTTAATCATATCCTGAACAGGGATACCCTCTGTAATACAAATACAAAGTTCGATACCTGCATCTGCAGCTTCTAAAATTGCATCCGCTGCAAACGGAGGTGGTACAAAAATAACAGAAGCTGTAGCACCTGTAGCTTTAACGGCATCTTTTACTGTATCAAAGACAGGTTTATCCAAATGCGTCGTGCCACCCTTACCTGGTGTTACACCACCAACAAATTGCGTACCATAATCAATCATTTGTTCAGAATGGAACGTACCGTTTTTACCTGTGTAACCTTGGCAGATTACTTTTGTATCTTTATTAATAAAAATAGACATATTTTTTATTCCTTCCCTTAAGCAGCCTGAGCATCTTTAACAGCTTTAACAACTTTTTCAGCTGCATCAGCAAGATCAGACGCTGGAATAATTGGTAGATCAGAACCCGCAAGGATTTCTTTACCTTGCTCAACATTTGTACCTGCAAGACGCACAACAAGCGGCACAGAAAGTTTAACTTCTTTAGCTGCAGCAAGTACACCACGTGCAATCACATCACATTTCATGATTCCACCAAAGATATTGACAAGAATACCTTCTACGTTTTCATCTGAAAGAATGATTTTAAAGGCTTCTGTCACACGTTCTTCTGTTGCAGAACCACCAACGTCTAGGAAGTTAGCAGGCTCGCCACCATAGTATTTAATGATATCCATTGTTGCCATAGCAAGGCCAGCACCGTTTACCATGCAACCAATGCTACCATCTAGCGAGATATAACTTAGGTCATGTTTAGAAGCACGCACTTCTTTAGCATCTTCTTGTTCTTCATCACGTAGTTCAACAAGGTCTTTATGACGGAACATCGCGTTAGAATCAAAGCTCACTTTAGAATCTAGGCAGTTAAGCTCACCTTGTTTTGTTATAACCATAGGGTTAATTTCAACCATGTCAGCATCTGTGTGTGTAAAAGCTTCATATAAAGACATGAAGAACTTAGTTGCTTGACCAACAAGAGACGCATCTAAACCTAGTTTAAAGGCAACATCACGGCATTGGTACGGCATAAGACCTGTTGTTGGGTCTATTGAAATACGAATAATTGCTTCTGGTGTTTTTTCTGCCACCTCTTCAATATCCACACCACCTTCAGCTGAAGCCACCATACACACACGAGATGTTGCACGGTCTAACATCATGCATACGTATAGCTCGTCTGCAATATCAATACCTTCTGTAATATACACTTTATTAACAGGTTGTCCTTCTGGGCCTGTTTGGTGTGTTACCAAAGTTGTACCCAGCATTTCATCTGCTAGTTGGCCAACTTCTTCAACTGATTTAGCAAGTTTTACACCGCCTGCTTTACCACGACCACCTGCATGAACCTGAGCCTTAACAACCCATAGCTCGCCACCAAGCTCTTTAGCAGCAGCAATTGCTGCTGTTGGAGACTCGGCCATAATACCAGCTGGTACTTTTACGCCAAACTTCGCAAGAAGTTCTTTGGCTTGGTACTCATGAATATTCATTTTTTATTCCTTACTTAAATTTAAAAAATACTTAAATTACAAAGATGCTGTTAGATCACGTACAGCTTTTACAGAGTTATCAAATTCTGCTTTTTCTTCTGCTGTAAGTTCAACTTCAACAATTTTCTCAACGCCATTTTCACCAATAATAACAGGCACACCTACGTATAAGTCCTTCACGCCATATTCACCTTGTAAATAGGCAGCACATGGTAAAACACGGCGTTTGTTAAACATATAACTTTCTGCCATAGCAATAGCGGCAGAAGCTGGTGCATAAAACGCAGAACCTGTTTTAAGTAGGTTCACAATCTCTGCACCGCCATCACGCGTGCGTTGTTCGATTTGAGCAATTTTCTCTTCTGTTGACCAACCCATTTTAACAAGGTCTGGTACAGGAATACCAGCAACTGTAGAATAACGTGTAAGCGGCACCATAGTATCGCCATGGCCACCAAGTACGAATGTAGAAACATCATCAATAGATACGTTAAATTCTTCTGCTAAGAATAAAGCAAAACGAGACGAATCTAGCACACCTGCCATACCTACAACTTTGTTATGGGCAAAACCTGTTGCTTCACGCATTAAGTAAACCATCACATCTAATGGGTTTGTAATCACAATCACAAATGCGTTTGGTGCATTTTCTTTAATGCCTTCACCCACAGCCTGAATAACTTTACGGTTAATGCCAATTAAGTCATCACGGCTCATACCTGGTTTACGCGCAACACCTGCTGTTACAATAACAACATCTGCATCTTTAATATCTGCATAATCTTGCGTACCTGTAATTTTACCTGCAAAACCTTCTACAGCACCAGATTGCGCCATATCCAAAGCCTTACCCTGTGGCACACCTTCTTGAATATCAAGAAGCACAACTTCACCTAAGTTTTTCATTGCAGAAAGGTGGGCTAAAGTGCCGCCAATATTACCTGCACCGACAAGAGCAATTTTTTTAACTGCCATTTGGAATTCCTTTATTCTTTATTCTTTTTTACGTTTTTCTTATAAAAAACGCCCTCTTTTAGAATGACAAGTTTAGTGTACGCCTTTAACATGGCTGTGAAAAGGGCTTTATGCCCAAATTAGCCGAGTCTGACTGCAAATTGTGATATAGATGCCACTTTAATATGATAGATCAGATGTTTTTTGTCCGAAAACTATGCTATAACAACATCCATAACGCGAAAAAACAAACAAGGATACACATAGGTTGCATAAAAACGTATTTATTGCCATTTTTACAGCTTTCACACTTAGTGCCTGTCAACCTAAAATCATTGGGCAAATTCAGCGATACCATGCAACAAAAGCTCTCTTTTATAATCAAAGCTACTTTGTTAACCTTAAAGACACCAGCAAACAATATCTAGAAAAACAAGAACTTGCTTCCGAATTAAGAAAAAGGTTTGAATCTTTTGGCTTACAAGAAATTAAAAACAAAAAGCACGCAGATTTGATTTTAAATATTAACATCTACAAAAAAACAAACAGCATAAGCAACAATCAATATGCAGAAGATTTTTACAAACCTTCTCGTAACCTTACAACCTTATTTACACCCAACACTGAAGGGCAAACCCGAAAAGTACAAATTTCTTTAAAAGACCCAAAAAGCCACAAAAACCTTTTTGAGAGCGAGCTCAATATAAGAGGCAAATTTAACTCTTCCACAGAGCTCAATTACTGCATCGCCAATATTATACTAGACCAATTCCCTGGTATAAATGGTGAAATAGAATACATAAAAATCCCTTACAAAAACTGTTTCATCACCCCTTATTATCAATAAAAAAGGCCGCATATTGCGGCCTTTTAAACAAGCTAAAATCGCTTAAAGCTCAACACCGTATTTCTTAAATACAGCTGTTGGGTCTTGGTGCAAACGGTCTGTACCTAAACGGTCTTTCCCTAAACCCAAAGAAGCCCCTACAAGCTGAGAGATACTCATTTCAGGTAACCCGATCTTTTTACCCATTTTCTTTTCTGCTTTTGCTTGGTAGGCACCCATAGCCATATCGCAAAGCGTACAAGGAGAAACCATCACATCTGCTCCTTCATTTTTCGCATTTAACGCATGGCCGCCAGACATACTTAAAAAGTCTTCCTCACCCGCAAGCATTACATGGAAACCACAGCATTTATCTTTACCCTGATAATCAACCACTTCACCACCAATAGCCTGAATAAGCTGATCCAAGTACAGCGGACGTTCACCACCGCGACCTGCAAAAACTTCAAAAGGACGCAAGGCATGGCAACCATAAAAAGGAGCAACTTTCATGCCCGAAAGTGGATTCTGAACCTTCTGTTTCACTTTATCCAACCCTAAATCATCCACAAGCACCCATGCCAGATGCTTCACATCAATTGTACCTTCATAAGGACGAATACCGGCAGCTGTAAGTACCTCATTAATATCCGCCAAAAGCTCAGGTTCATTTTTAAAACGCTGATTTGCGTACGAAAAAGTTTGCAAGCAAGTATTGCAAATAGTCGCAATATCCATACCCATTTCTTCTGCCTGAGAAAAAATACGCGCATTTACAGCTAAACCTGCAGCTGGGTCATGCTCTTGCAAGTTACCCGCACCACAACATGTCGCCTTTGGCATATCATGCAAACTAATACCAAGCTCTTCTGCAATTGCACGTGCAGACCAATCCGCTTCTTTTTGGATTTGTTTTGCCGCACATCCTGGGTAGTAGGCATAGTTTAAATCTTTACTTAATCCCATTGCTTTTTCCTTTATTCCTATCCGAAGTTAAAGCCCGCAATATGCGCCGCTAAAATCAACACCTATAATTTGCTGTGCTGTATCTTGCACATAAGCACCAGTATCATTTACTTTAAACACTGTTTTACAGTTTACAATTTGCTGTTGCTGGCAACGTTGCCAGCCATAATATCCCATATTCTGGTAGCTCTGTTGCATCATATTATTGTTATGACAAACAGAAGTTAGGCGCATCGTGACATATGTCACCTCCATCTGCCCATCTATACCATACTCCATACGCGTAGGTTGCCCCCATGCGTCTGTTAATGATTTTAATGATTGCCCAATCCAGCCTTTTGCAAGCCTTTTGTAATTATTTTCAAATTTCTTTGTTTCACCAATAAGCTCAACAGACCAACCTGAATGCCACTTAGCACCTGGTTGGTGATACACACAACCTGTTAATAAAAGCATAGAGGCACATATAAAAAACTTTTTAACCATTAACCTGCACCTGGGCCTTCATCTAGTACTTTTGTTTCAACATCTAGCTCAGTTTCTTCAAGCACCTTAAACATACGTTTCACTTCATCCAGACCTTCTATTTTTTCAGGGAAGAATGATGGTACTTTACCTTTTTTAGCTAAATGCAACGCATTTGGAATTTGTTCAATAGCACCAAATAAACCCGTTGTTTTAATCAACATCATTGGTTCATTTAACAAACCACCATTACGAATATCGTCTTTAAAGACAATAGCATGTTTCGCACCACGATTATTTGTAATACCCGCCTCTATCGCACGGTGACGTAATTTACCAATAGCTTCCATTGGTGCCACACCTTTAGGACAAGCATCCACACACATACCACAACGTACGCAATCCCAAATACCGCCTTTTTCAGAAAGTTTCTTCAGGCGATCTGTTTTCTGACCTTCTCGTGGATCAGCAACAAAACGGAATGCTTTAGCAAGAGCAGCTGGACCATGGAAGTTATCATTCACCTCTAGCTCTGTACAATCAGAATAGCAAAGACCGCACATAATACAGTTAGAAACCGCATTAACCTGTTCGTAAGCTGTTTTATCCTTGGCTTCAACACGCTCAGGACCTTCTTTAATATACGGTTCTTCAGCTTCTACCTTGTTAAATAATTGTGTAATATCAACAACAAGATCTTTAATAACTGGCTGGTTCCCCTGTGGTGCAATGCTAATCACATCACGACCTTGGTAATTACGGTGGTCCATACCCTCAATCATGTCTTTAATTTTTGTTTTACAAGCCAAACGAGAGCGGTCATTAATCTTCATACCGCAAGAGCCACAAATAGAAGCGCGGCAAGACCTTCGGAATGTTAAAGAACCATCTTGATCACCTTTAATTTGCTCCAAACCAGAAAGGACTGTTGTAGAGGCATCATAAGCAACATCATATTCCTGCCAACGCTCACCACGTTTTACGCGGAAAGTAACCGTTTTAGCTGCAGCTTTCTTTTTAACAGTTTTTGTTTCTGTTGTTTTAGCTGCTACTTTTTTAGCAGGCGCTTTTTTTGCTGTTGTCTTCTTCGCAGCTGTTTTTTTAGGAACCGCTTTTTTCGCTGTAGTTGTTTTCTTTTCTTCAGCCATGAGACTTCTCCTTAGTATGTACGCTCTACAGGTTTGTAGCGTTCTTTACCTAGTTGGCGCACAGGTTCATAGTCAACCTCTGCTTCATCAGTTGCATGATTCCATTTTACAATAGAATGCTTCATCCACTTCTTATCATCACGTGTTGTAAATTCTTCACGTGAATGCGCACCACGAGATTCTTCACGTGCTAAAGCAGAACGAACAGTACCTTCTGCAAGCGCAATTAAATTACCCAGCTCTAAAGCTGTTAATAAGTCTGTATTAAAGTTTTCAGATTTATCATCAATATAAAGCTTCTTATATTTTTCTTTGATGTCTAAAATCTTTTTCAAGCCCTTTTTCAAAGATTTTTCTTCACGGAACACACCTACATGCTCTTGCATGGCTTGTGTTAAATCTTCTCTTAAATCAGCCTGACGGTAGCCATCTTCAGAAGAGCGGGCTTTTAACTCAGCAATTTTACGCTCTACAATAAGTACATCTTCACGATTATATGTTGGGAATTCACGTGTTGTACCTTCTTGAATTTGGCGCACCATTTCTTTACCTGTTACTTTACCGTAAACAATTGTCTCAAGTAATGAGTTTGCGCCTAAGCGATTTGCACCATGTACAGATACGCAAGCAGCTTCACCTGCTGCAAACAAACCAGGGACGTAAGTTTCACCTAATTTATTTGTACGAATACCACCCATTGTATAGTGACATGTTGGGCGTACCGGAATAGGTTCATTAATAGGGTCTACCCCTTCAAAATCAATAGATAATTGACGGATTTGAGGCAAACGCTCCAAAATAATGTCTCGACCAAGATGCCTTACATCCAAGAAGATAGCACCGTTTTTACCATTACCATTCATAATTTCCATCGTTTCAGCACGAGAAACAACATCTCGAGAAGCAAGTTCTAGCTTATTAGGTGCATATTTCTGCATAAAGCGTTTGCCATCCGCACCAATAAGGTAAGCCCCCTCACCACGTACACCTTCTGAAATAAGAATACCTGAATTGCGTAAGCCCGTTGGGTGGAACTGTACAAATTCTAGGTCAGCAGCATGTGCCCCCGCTTTTAATGCCAAAGCCACACCATCACCTGTGTTAATCATCGCATTGGTATTAGAAGCATAAATACGGCCATAGCCGCCTGTTGCGATAAGAACGGTTTTCGCTAGAATAGTCTCAACTTTACCTGTTGCAATATCATAAGCAACAACACCTGCACAGCGGCCTGTGTTTGGGTCTTTTAAAATATGTAGCATTTGCCATTCTTGGTAAATATGCGTACCTAGCTTAATCGCTTGCTCCCACAATGTATGAAGCATGGCATGGCCTGTTCTATCCGCTGCATATGCCGTACGCGCGTAAGACTGCCCACCAAAAGGACGTTGTGCAAGTGTACCATCATCTTCACGAGAAAAAGGTGCACCCATTGTATCAAGGTCTAACACCGCTTGTGGAGCTTCTTCACACATAATTTCAATTGCGTCTTCATCACCTAGCCAATCCGCACCTTTTACCGTGTCGTAGGCATGGTCTTCCCAGTTGTCATTCGGATTAATAGCAGCATTTACACCACCTTGAGCCGCACAAGAGTGCGAACGTAACGGATGTACTTTTGTAAGAACAGCTGTATCTAGACCTGCTGTAATACCTTCAAATGCTGCACGTAGGCCAGCTAAACCCGCACCTACAATTACAATATCGTGTTGACGCATTTTTAAATTAAACCCAACTTTTTATTATTAAATATAGAAAATTCTTCTTGAAAAAGCCTACAACATAAATGGGTATATAGCAATGCCCATAGGGTCGTTGTCTATTATATGGCGTGTCATTTACGCCATATCAATACTCACCAAATAAGTAGAACCCCCACAAATGTGGGGGTTCTTTAAATATAAAAGGCTTAATTATGCAACAACTTTTGTCTTATGTTTATAAGCGCCAGCGTTACATTCAATATAATCATATATTTTACCTGCAACATTTTCACCCGATGCAGTTTCTATACCTTTAAGACCTGGCGAAGAGTTTACCTCTATCACTTTTGGCCCTGTGTGAGAACGTAAAATATCAACACCCGCTACTGTTAAGCCCATTATTTTAGCGGCTTTAACGGCTGTTTCACGCTCTTCTTTAGTAATCTGAATCAATTCTGCCGTACCACCACGATGCAAATTGGAGCGGAATTCACCCTCTGGTGCTGTTCGCTTCATTGCAGCAACAACTTTACCATCTACAACAACGCAACGGATGTCTGTGCCTGCAGATTCCTCAATAAATTCTTGCACTAAAATTTCAGATTTTGTTGCCATAAAAGCCTGCACCATACTTTCAGCTTGTTTAAGCGTATCGGCTTTCACAACACCTGCTCCTTGTGTACCAGAAACAAGTTTAATAATAAGAGGCTCTTCACCTGCCATTTGTAGTAAATCAGGAATATCATCTGTAGAGTGCGCAAAAACAGTTTGCGGCATAGAGACACCTTCACGAGACAAAAGCTGCATAGAACGTAACTTATCGCGAGAGCGGTTAATAGCAATAGAAGAGTTAACTGGCATTGTGCCCATCATTTCAAACTGACGCACCACAGCTGTGCCGTATGATGTAATAGATTCACCAATACGCGGTACAACGGCATCATACTCTGCAAGTGCTTTACCTTTGTAGTGCATAGATGGCTCACCAGATGCAATATTCATGTAGCAACGTAATGTATCTAACACACGCACTGTATGACCACGCAAACGACCTTCTTCTACCAAACGCTGTGTCGAATAACTTTTAGGCTCACGAGATAAAATTGCAATTTTCATTTGAGTTGACCTCCTTTATTTATTTTCCGCTATCCATCTGACCAAGTAAAAACTCAGCGGAAGGATCAATCAGAAAATTTCGTGCCAGTAATCGTTGGCCCAATAACACAGGACAACGCATCGTTGTTCGGTCTCTCAAAGTCAACTGACACTTATGTTTTTCACCATTTGCTAAAACAAAATACGTTTCAATAACACAACGCTGTTCTTTATGCCCGTTAGAGCTAATAACTATGCGTTCTTTAATAAGTGGCAATGTCACCCTTTGGCGCTCACCCAATGTTGTTTCAACATCAAAAGAAACTTCAGTATCTTTTGTTTCAACATTAAGCGCATGCAAACTACTTGTTTTTGCGCCTGTATCTGTTTTTGCAAGTAAGCCATGCAAATTCAATTCAGGAAAGCTAACGTATTCGCGCGCTCCTAAAATGGTTTTATGTTGCAAAAGCATATCCTTTGGTTGTTGTGCGTAACTGTGTATTTTATGCCACAGGGGCATTTAGTCACACAAAGGACAATACCTCTATTTTTCAGTACCCCCAAGAATTTTATTTGTATTTATACAAAAAAATATCGTTGACTTTTAAACACTCAGCCGTTCAATAGCACTTAAGTACATGTAAAAAAATAACTTTAAAAAAAAGTGTATTTATACACATAAAATAGGTATGACCTATGATTATAGAGAGAAATACACAAAAAACCCGCTTTTAAAGCGGGTTTTTATATAAATTTGGAAAAACACAGGGTTATGAAAGAAGTAATCCTGCAATATCAACCATTTGGCAAGCAGCGCCTGCACGTAAGTTATCAGAAACAACCCAAAAACTTAACGAACCATCAGCATTATTACGCACACGAGACACATAAGTATAAGCCGTTTCAGCTGCACCAAAAGGTGTAGAAACCTCACCTTTTGCAATATCATCAATCACAAACACACCCGCTAAGCCTGTAAAAATTTGTCGCGCTGTTTCTGCTTCTATTTTATCTGCTGTGTAAAGTGTTACAGCCTGAGCATAACCCACAAAAGTAGGGATACGTACAGCCGTCATGTTTACAACAACATCATCACCTAAAATATTTTTTACTTCTTCTGTAACGCGAATTTCTTCCGATGTTTGTTCATTGACCGCGTCACCAACAAGAGGAATTGCATTAAAGCCAATTTGCACAGGATGAACCTCTGCAGGTACCGCCTCAGCGCCCGCACCACCAAGCATTGTTGTAGATTGTCTAAATAGCTCATCCATACCACGACGCCCAGCACCAGATGTAGCCTGATAGGTTGAAGAAACAATTGTTTTAACTTCTGTTTTAGCCTGTAGTGGCTTTAACAACGTTACAAGCTGTGTTGTAAGTGGGTTTGCAATGCGTGCCATTGTGTTTTGAGCTTTTGTTGCTAAATCGGTAACGCCTTTTACCATAAGCGGCGCATCTTTAAGCGCTGCAGAAGCATCAATAACTTTAGCCGTCGTATTTTTCAGTTTTTCTTCTGCTTCTTTTGCAACAGCCTGTGGCACAGCTAAAAAGGCAACATCTGTATGAGAAAAGTCAGCATCTTTAAGTGCCGTAATCAGATGATCTTTATCTTTAAATGTCAGACTGCTTTCTTCTTCTGAATTTTCACCCGAGGCAACTAAAGAAATCTCTTTTACTTTAAAAAGCGTTTCTTCTTCAAGTAATGTCAATAATTCTCGACCTAAATTACCTGTTGCACCAACCACAGCAATGTTTAATTCTTTCATCATTTTCTTTCTCATATATTATGTCTGTTTTGACTTCCCTCTATGTATATAGTAGAAAAGTTAAAAAATAAAGGTTTAGAGGTAAGGTTTATGATAGAAAATAGAGATATTTTAACATACGACGTATGTATTTTAGGTGCAGGCCCTGCAGGTCTTGCTGCTGCATACCATTTAAAAAGCCTCGACCAAAACCAAAATTTGCAAATATGTGTGCTAGAAAAGGCAGCAGACATTGGCGGACATAGCCTTTCTGGCGCTTGCATGGAGACATCAGGCCTCGACCAACTTATCCCCAATTGGCAAGAAGAGAATAAACTTAACTTCACAAAAGTGACAAAACATACTTTTGTGAAGCTCACAGAAACAGATGCCAAATATCGCCCAACACCACCTCAACTTAAATCGGGTAAACAAGTTTTTGTACACCAAAGCGAGCTTGTTCGCTATTTAGCAGAAAAATGTGAAGCTATCGGCGTTGAAGTTTTCCCAGGGTTTAGCGCACAAACGCCACTTATTGAAAACAATCAGGTCATTGGTGTGCGCACAGGAAATTTTGGAGAAGATAAGCAAGGAAATCCTACAGAAAGGTTCGTTGCTGGCCCCGATATCCGTGCAAAAGTAACCTTAGTGGCTGATGGCTGCCGTGGGCATATTACCAAACAACTTGTCGCAGCCTTTAACCTAGAAAACCCTCTTTCTGCACAATCTTACGGCATTGGTCTGAAAGAAATTTGGCGCACAGAAACAGCTCTAGAAGAAGGCGCGCTTATGCATAGCATGGGCTGGCCACTCGATCATGAAACATATGGCGGTGGCTTTTTATACCAAATGGCTGATAATCTAATTTCACTTGGTTTTATTGTGGGGTTAGATTATAAAGACCCCGATTTACAACCACATCGCATGCTACAAAGGTTTAAAACCCACCCTAAAATTGCACATTTACTTAAAGATGCCACACTTATTAGCTCTGGCGCTCGCAGTATTTACGAATCAGGCCTTAATGGGCAATACAAATTAAGCATGCCAGGCGCACTTCTTGTAGGCGATGCTGCGGGTACTCTTAATATCGCCAAACTAAAAGGCATACACACCGCTATCAAAAGCGGTATTATTGCTGCAAAAACAACTTATTTGCACCTTACAAAAGGCACAAACCTTGAACAGTATGAGGAAGACTTTAAAAATTCAAATGTCTATAACGAATTACATAAGGTAAGAAACATACGCGCTTGGTTCACAAAAGGCACAACCTACGGCATTTTAGGTGCAGGGTTAGAAACAATCACCTTTGGCAAACTACCTTATAACCTAAAAATGCATCCAGACCATCAGTCACTCAAAAAGTTCCGCTCTTTTAAGCCAGAAAGTTTTACACCTAATCCGCAAAGCTTAAGCCGCTTAGATGCTCTAGAAAAAAGCTTTATACAACATAACGAGGAACAGCCAAATCACATACAAATTATAGACCCCAATATTTGTATGACAACTTGCGCAGATGAATACAATCACCCTTGTTTAAACTTTTGCCCTGCACAAGTTTTTGAATTAGTAGATGACCCAGATACTGAAAAAGGATCTCATATACAAATCAATAGTGCAAATTGCATACATTGCAAAACTTGCGACATTAAAGACCCTTATCAAGTCATTAACTGGGTTGCACCCGAAGGTGGTTCTGGGCCTAACTACACAAAAGCCTAATAAAAAAAATTTTTACTTGTTTCAATTAACTTAAGTGTATACCATCTATTTTTATTAAAACCTTGATATTTACCTTTTTCGCCTTTAAGGAGACTTCCTATGGCAGAGTTAACTGTTAATATCCCAGTTGAACCCCAAACCATTCATCAGCTGACTGAGCTCTCTTTCAACCTAAGTCGGCAAATGCTCACCACTGACAGCCAACCCAAGCTGACAGAAAGCGCACTGAACATAATTATTGCACAGACCAAACAAATATTTGATTTGCTGCATACAACCCATATCGAAAGAGATGAAGAATATTTCATAGATCGCCTGATATATGTAACGGATGAAGAGGTTTATGCACTTGATTTTGCCTCTTTTACAGACACCTATTTTGCAAAATTCCTGCAATACCTTTGCCAATCACCACAGGCATTTCCTAAAGAAAGTTGCTCTGCGACGCTTAATGCAGGCATGACCTGCCTATTGGCTGAATTTATGAATAACTATATTGATATTCATAACCCCGAATATAACCCTGAAGAACCGACCCCGATTTACACACCAACTCAAGGGGACTACGAAGTTTTACTTCATGCCTTCTTAGAGTTTTTCTGTGATATAGGGCTGCTTATCTCTCAGCCAGAAAGCAACAACCAAATTTTTATGGTGTATCAGAAAATAGATACATCTGAAGATTTAATGGACAAAGTCGATGATTATCTGGATCAGCTCGACTATGAAGATTTAAGCTACGAAGATAAGCTTAAGCTTATCCAAAACCTCATTCCGGAAACCGAGAAGCTGAATCTGTTGATTCTAGAAAATGAATCTTCTATTCAAAGTTCACCCCAATCCAAGACCACACAAACCCTGCAATAAAAACGAACCCTATAACAGGCATGCTAAGCATGCCTGTCTTTTTTTGCAAAAAACAATTGTATACTAAAAGGTAATAAGCTAATCTAATGCCAACTTATTTCTGATAAAGAGGTTACGTTTATGACTCACTTCATAGAATTCTATGCAGATGATGAACTGATAACTCACATGAAAGTCGCCATTTCGTGCTTAGGTTTTCAAACCTTTTGTATTGATCAAAAAGAAAGCCAATGGCATATCCCCAAAGAGCTAGCCGCCCCCCTCATTGAAAGCTCCTTAGTTAATGCCGACAACATGCTCAACTTTTTCTCAACCCTTCACCATACAGGGCAAGGGAAAGAATTCAAAACAGGTGGTTACTTCATTGCAGGGCAAAATTCTAAAGGTTTTGTGCTAGAAAATGACCTTACCTTATATTTTGATGATTTCCTTCAAAGCTTTAAAAACCCACAACAAGGATGTACACAAGCAAACGTCTTTTGCGAAATTACCGCCGATGCGGCAGATTCAATTACAGAAGCTGCAAAGTACATTCTTGCATTAGTCGCTGTATTAGAAGAAGACAAAGATTTAGAAGAGCAAATACAAACCATTGAGTTTGCTCCACAAACTTTAGGCTTCTTTGTTGCTAATGCAATTGATTTTTTTACAGACATTCTCGGTACCGCAGAGGATATCCAACTCGCAAAAAGCAGCTGTTATCGCTTTATGCTGGATACAGAAGCCGACACAAAAGCAGTCTATGAAAAAATCTTTAACCTCATCAAACAGGTTGAAGATAGCACTACTTCTGATGAAGCAATCTTAGAATTGTTAGATCAGCTTGCTCAAAAACACCCCGAACTTATGGTAACGGCAGAAATAGACCCCGAAATTTTCTATTTTCATTTGGAGGCTCCCTCAAAAGAAGACATCTATTATGCCAGCTAACGCGACAAAAACCGCCTACGGGCGGTTTTTTTTGTTTTTATCCTTGTAATTCATACAAACTTACATATATTAGCCTCTGTGCCCTAAAGGCAACAGATAAACAATTTAGTGAAATGTAGGTAAATTTATGCGCCATATTTTAAGTTATACACGTCAGGAACTCAAAGCTAAACTTACAGAGCTTGGCCTAAAACCATTCCGCACAAAACAATTGTGGGATTGGGTGCACGTGCGTGGTGTTGTTGATTTTGACCTTATGGATAATTTACCTAAGCGTGAGCGCCTTATTTTAGCTGAAAACTTTTCAAGCTTTTTACCTACGATTACGGCAGAACAACACGCATCCGATGGCGTTATTAAATGGCTATTTAAAATGGAAGATGGTCACGAGGTGGAATCTGTTTTCATTCCAGAAGCGACACGCGGTACATTATGTATTTCATCACAAGTTGGTTGCACACTTACATGCCGTTTTTGCCATACAGGCACGCAAGGTCTTTCTCGTAACCTAAGTACAGAAGAAATTGTACTTCAGGTATGGATGGCACGCAGCCGTATTGATGACTGGCAAGGCCGTGATAAGCCACGTAAAATCTCTAATATTGTTTTCATGGGCATGGGCGAACCTCTTTATAATAAAGATAATGTCTTTACATCTTGCCACATTTTTATGGATGAGCATGGCATGGGCTATGGTAGCCGAAAAATTACAATCTCTACTTCTGGCGTTGTACCAGAAATTCCGGCAATTGGTGAAGAGCTCGGCGTAAACCTAGCTATTTCTATCCATGCCTCAAATAACGAAACACGTACAAAAATTATGCCGATTAATAATAAGTATGACCTTGGTCAACTTATTGAATCTGTGAAAGCTTTTCGCTTAAAAGAAACACGTAAAATCACCTGGGAATATATTATGCTTGATGGCATTAATGATTCTGAGGAAGATGCAAAAGCGTTGGTTAAATTATTAGATGGCATTCCATCTATGGTGAACCTTATTCCATTTAACCCATGGCCAGGTTCTCCGTACAAGCCATCAACCACAGAAAACATCACAAAGTTTTACAAAAAACTACAAAGACTAGGCATGATTGCTGTTATCCGTAAAACACGTGGGGAAGATATTTTAGCAGCTTGCGGTCAGTTACGTTCAGAAACATCTAAACGCAACACAGTAAGCCTAGAATTCCCAACAGTTGTAGATGTTTACGGCACAGAAGCACAAAAACAACGCATTAAAGTAGAGATAACAGGCGCGGAAGCATAAAAGCATAAAACCTCTTTTTTATCTGCATGAAGGACCGACCTTTACATTTTAAACTTCGATCTTTCACATAAAACTCAGGTTAGCACACGCATTTAGAACCCGTGTCTCACAGCGCCCCCGAGGGGGCGCTTTTTTTACGCATAAAAACACTTTACTCTTGCCTTATTTTCACATAAGTATACAATTCATCTACTTAATCTCAGTATCACGTTTTACTCAAGGGAGGGCTGTTTTATGCCTAAGCTTATACAAACCTGTGCTTTGCCAACTAACCTTGTTCCTGTAGTAAAGGAACAAATACTAAAAGCCATTAATGTAAACGGTGGCAGCCAACTATCAGACAAAGAAACACACAAAGTGCTAGATGAAAACATCGCCAAAATGGGCTTGCAATATTGGCACCGGGATGACAACCAAGTCGTGGCTGTTTTCCGTGATTATATCACCACATCTCAAGATATAGAAGAATCACTCAAAGTGGTATTAGAATCAGATGCGCTCATCAGCCAAAACGATTTCTATATAGATTACCCAGATGAACACAAGCAAGTGCCTGCCTTACTCTTTAGTTTCGGAGATGGGCTTTCATCAAAAACCAGTTTTTTAGATGCCTGTATTTCAGGTGATATTGCCTATAAAACACAAAAAGGCAAACAATCATTCATCCCACGCATCATCAAACGCATTTTACAATAAACCTCTGGGGAGATAACTTATGACTACTCAACAGCGCACTCTCACAACCGAAGAAGCAGAAACAATTGCAGAAGCAGCTTTCCGTAAATGGAACGCCTTTAGCATGTCTTCTCTGATCGGTAGCGAAAGCCCAAGTGTTGTACACCAAAAAATGCCGAATTTTAAAAATTTTGCGGCCTATTTCAAGGCTTATGATTATAAGCTTAATGACATCTCCTTCACCATCCTCACCGATGCCTCGGAAGAAATTATTGCCGAAATGGCCAAAAAAGTAACAGCCCCTGGCTCTCATCTCTACTTCTCAGAGCAAATGGTTAAACGCATTACCGCGGGCGACGACTCTTTACCAAAAAATACCGCCTTAAGTCAAAAACCACCGAAAGAAACCCCAAGCATGCCTATCTGGAAACAACTTTGGGAGAGCATGAAAAAACGTCATAACTAGCATCAAAAGATGCAAAAAGCAGCCATACGGCTGCTTTTTTTATTACAAATAGCTGCTTAAAACAACCAGTATGGTAGCACATATTAAAAATACGCCCCCAACTGCTATATTAGCATAATCATCTTTTTGTTTTAACATCAACCGATACATCAAAACCCAAATAGGAATAGAAAGACCTAACGCCATCACAAACCCGGGGTTAGGAGCATAATAAAAAGCACTCATCATACCAAATGTAGAAACCGCATGAAAAAACCCCAACAAAACAAAAATGTTAAAGGAAAATTTAACCTGTGGCCTCATTTTTTTTTGCAACATTAAGAAAACAGAAGAACAAAATAAAGTTGATACAGATACCCAAAACGCAAAATAAAGTGCACCAATAAAAGGGGGCTGACTTTGAATTGCTAATGTTGAAAACACATCACACAACCCAAAAATAACAATAGTAGGTAACAAAGCAAAAAAAGCACGTTTTGAAATATCAGAACCTTTTCTCATAACAGCAACAGCCCAAACAGCCCCAGATAAACTTAATAAAATCGCAGTCGCCAACAAAGGCTTAGCAATAAGCGCTTTCACTTGCTCTGTATCCACCATAAGCCACAAGAAAAAACTACCAAAAACAGAAAGTGGCATAAAACGAGAAACCGTCAGAGCGCCATATATTTGGCAACTAGAAAAAATAATCTTATCTCCTAAAAACACACAAAAACCAACAACAAAAGCAAACAGATAAAACAGAAAATTTTGCGGCATTTCAAATACAAAACAAGGGCTAAACAAAAATAAAGCGGACAAGCTACGTAACCATAATAGCTCAACAGATGAACGTTGTTGCCGCTCAGTAAGCAGTACCGTAGCTGCACCACCCCAAGCTTTACACAAAGCAAGTAGCCACCATAAACTCTCCATTTTTTATCTTCCCCCTATTGTAAATTTAGTTAAATTAAACCACTCAAAACAATTAATAAAGAGGCAGCTAACACAAATAAAAATGTCGCCCCAATATTTGCATAGGCATCATCACTTTTAATCATAATATTATAAAAAAGCACCCAAATCGGCACAGAAAGACCAATAACAGAAGCAAAAGCAGGGTTAATTGTAAAAAACATAGCTGTAGTACGCCCCAGCATCGCGCATAAATAAAGCGTCGCCATCACCAAGCCTACTTTCCAAAAAAGTGCCGACTCAAGCCTTGCTACTCTGTATAACCGTTGCTTACGCAACTTCATATAAACACCTGTTGTAAAGGCCATTGTTATACATAAAAAGAAAATAAAATATAAATTCCCCCAGCCAAGCTCTATGGTATCTATACTAATTTTATTCAAACTATCACATACAGCATAAATCATTACCGCTGGCAAAAGCATTTTAAAAGCACCTGCGCCACTTTCTCCGCCACCTTTACGCATACTCGATATCGCATACATAGATAAAAGCAGAGCCAAAACAATGCCTACACCAATAAGAGGCTTAGCCATATATAAAGTCATTTGAGAGGGCTCAAATAAAAACCAAAAAACAAAAGAACCAACAATAGACATAGGTAATAACCGAGATGTCGCCCCCGCTCCATATATAGCAGAAGAAGCAAACACCAATGAATCGGCAATAGAACCTAAAACCCCAATACCAATTGCTCCTATATAAAAAGCAGGGTCACTCGGTAGGGGGGCTAAAAATAAAATTGGGCTTAAAAATAGGCTCAGCACAACAGAACGCATATGAATCAAGCGTACACCTGCCACACCATATTTATGTGCCATAACCACCATTGCACCGGTAAATAGCGCCTGAATCAGCGCAAATGACCACCAAAAATCTGCCAATTAAAAACCCTTTAAGAACTTATGTATCTACTATCATAAAAAAAAGCCGTGGCAAAAGCCACGGCATAATTCCGATTGGTGTAAAAAACAACCTACAGCGTATCTACACTGCAACGTTCTTCAGAATCAATATCAATCCCAAAGAAATCAGTTTTTGCACCAAAACGGTCGATAAAGTCTAGCAGACTTACGTACTGCTGGAGCCACTCCGGAATAATGTTTACATCAAACATATCTTTCGTATTGCTGTAAACATATCCGTCGCAGATAAGCGTAACCGACAGTTTAGATGTCGATACCCGAGAGAAAATACCCACAAGTTCTGTGTTAACGGTATAACTTCCCTTATCTACATCTGCCCAACGCAGGGTGTAAGGCCCACCTTGGGTTTCAAATTGCGGTGTACGCAGATCTTCTGGTGTAGGAGACATTTGTAATTCATATTCTCCCCAAGGGATAAATGACATATTACGCACCGTCACCAGTAAATCTGCAGGGTCGATAATTTTATCGGGATACACTAAGTTACCCAAATAAAATTGCACCCCTTCATCTAACCGTTCGCTTTCTGCACGGCCAAACAAATACAGCAATTTGCCCAAAGCAACCTCATCAGCTGTTGCTTCAGAAGCAACAGTAGCAGCAGCACCATCTGGCATATCCTGATACACAGCAAAATTTGCATCCTTATCCGACAGAATATTAAAGCTATTCAAAATCGTAGACGCACCACCAATACTCAGTAAACGCATCTGACCATCTGTATAGCCCAAATCCCAAAGTTTGCT
>JAAZVW010000032.1 GCA_018623135.1 Pseudomonadota bacterium | reverse complement strand
GGTCAGAGTTTTGTATTAGATGATGAAGCGCAGATAAACGCCTTTACAGCAGTGGCAGGATCGGGGCTTGCGCATTTTTTGTATATGATGAATCAGATGCAAAAATTCTTGCAGAGACATCATTTTTCAGAAGATAAAGCAAAGTGTATTGTTACTCAAGTTGTTGATTCTACTGCGGTATTGTCGCAACAGGGGCAAGAAAATTTTTCTGATACGATAGAGCGCATTACGAGTAAAGGTGGTACAACCGAAGCCGCTCTAAGTTATTATAAAGAAATAGGTTTTTCTGATTTTATAGATGAATCTTTAAAACGATCAACTCAAAAAAGCATAGAACTAGAGGGGTAATATAAACCTTTGGTTGTTGTTTGGTTGTGGTTGCGTGATGTAAATAATGCGGTTTAATTTATCCAAATAGTATTGTTAATATTTTTAAACAAAGATAACTTATTGTTTTATTTAACAGAAGCCCTCTTTTTTAAAGATAATTTTATATTTGTTTGATGTTTTTTGTTTACATAATCTATAATTTTAGTTACAACTTATTGTATCAATATAAAAAATTGATAAATTTTAAGTAACATGCTTAAGCTCTGGAGGGGTTCGGAGTTCTAGCATAAAAATTAAGTAAGATGCAGCCGATCAGTAGCTCTTAAATAATAAAAATATGTGCTAAGAAAGGTAAATGATGATGACATTTGCAGTACAACTTCCTAACGTGGAAAAGCACAATAGAACACGTCGTAGTGCTTCTATTGCTGCACAATTAAAAGAAATGATTTTAGACGGTGTCCTTAAACCAGGTGACCGCCTCCCAACAGAAGAACAACTATGTAAACACTTTGGCGTTTCTCGTACAACATTACGTGAATCTGTACAAATGTTACGTGTATCAGGTCTACTAGAAGTAACACCAGGCCGTGGTAGCTATGTATGCCTACCAGACCTAGATGTTCTTATGCAAGACTTTGCTCTATATGGTTGCTACGGTTCGGTAGAGCCAGAACAAATTCAAGCATTCCGTAAAATGATTGAAGTTGAAATGGTTGGTAAAGCTTGCGAAGCTTCTCAATCAGATAAAAATAACTTGCACAACTTTGTTGTTCAACGTAACGCTTCTCCAGAAGAAAACGAATATCTAGAATCAAAATGGCATATGGAAATTGCAGCCCTAGGTAAAAACCGTATTTGCGGTATTATGCTAAGCGCAGTGCTTAATGTCTTAAGAAAAGGTCGTACAGAGCGCCTAAAAGATGCAGATGAAGTGCTACGTACAATGGAAGTACAAATTCGTTTAAACTCATGTATTTCAGATGGTGACATCGAAACAGCTCAGCGTATTATGTCAAGCTACTTAAGCGCAATTACATCTTCTATCCGCCAAGGTACAGAGAAAAAAGCGCAAAGTATGCAAACAACAGGGGAAGATATTTTCTCTCAGACAACTTCTTTTGAGTCTGCAACAGCAGAACCAAGCTCTAAAGACAGCTATGCATCTAACTATACATATTCATAAGATTTAAAGTTGTCAGCAGACTATCTTTAAAAGCATATACTTGTATTATTTTTGAACCCTACCAGGGGGTGATTATCTCCCCCCGTTTAAATTTAAGACTTCTTGTTTAAGAATGCTTTGATTTTTTGGAACGCCAGATTGATTTCTTTCAGCTGGCGTTCTGCTTTTTCTGGGTTACTTTGGTTTAAATCAGGGTGATTTGCTTTGACCATTTTACGGTACTGCTGCTTGGCTTTTTCAGGTTCAATGGGAAAGGGCAGGTTTAATAAAGCGCAAGCATCTTTAATCTCAGCGGGTATTTTTGCTTCGGCTTGTTCTGCTGCTTGGCGTTTTGCAGTATCCTCATCAAAAAGCTTATATGGATCTCTAAAATTGCCAGCAATTGTCTCTGCGGCTGTTTTAGAAGGAGAGTTTAAGCCAATCTTCCATGTAGGCCTATCCCAAGTTGCGCCTGTGCGCATGCTGTGTAGGTCATTTTCAGAAAAACCTTTTAAACCATCCCACTCTTTATTATAGGCACGTACATGTTCTAAGCAAAAATGAAAACGATCCCTTAAATTTTTAGGGTTTTTAGGGGCAGGGTAGCAACCTTCTTCCATACAGTCTGGCCAGTCGCATAAATGGATTTCATTGATATCGTTCATAAGATCAATGTATAGCTGTAAAAAGCTTTAAGAGCAAGTTTTCAATCTGATTTTGGTAACATAATACAGCAAAAAAGCCAGTCACAAGCCCAGGTGCCATTGGCACAAAAACTTCACCTTTTTTTGGTATAAAAAATAAAGGTAAGCTTATTAAAAATGCAATAAAAACAGCTGTAAGTAAACCAGAACCGCCTAACCATAAAGCCATTAAAATCATAAACTTATAGTCACCCATGCCTACGCCAGCTTTGCCTGTTGAAAGTTTTTGCAACCCCATAACGCATAGCATAAATAAAATCACACAACCAACGCTTATATAGCTACTCGCCCATGTTGTTAACCCAAAATATTGTGGCAGGATGAGACCCAAAATAATTAAAGGAAAAACATAAATATTCAAAATTAGTTGATGGCATAAATCCACTGCAATAATACGTGCGCTTAACATAACAAGCGGTAAGCAAATAAGTTTTTGCACATCTGTTAAGTTACTAAAAAACAGCATACTCATTAAGCCTAATAAACTCAAAAGACTCATGAGATGAATATATTTTTCAGGAATTAAACCTGGGAAGTTTAGCTCTTCTTTTAAAACGGTTTTACGCTCAAATGCAAACATTAATAATTACCTAACGTACAGCTTTCTGTGTACCATACACCAGCTTGGTAAGGGGGCTTTGTTTTATCACCAATATTTGAATCGTAGCAAAGAGATAATCCCAAATCGGTTGTGCCGTAGCTTTCTGGTAGATTAAGCACTTCTAATAGATCAGAAATAGTTGCAACAACATAGCTTGTATCTGGTACAGAACTACCAAGGATAGCGCGCGATGCTTGTACGCGATATTGGGCGTTACCTTCACCTGCGACTTGAGGATAATAATTCAGTTGCAAAAACTCTTCTGAATCAATAGTTCCATCGTAGTTAAAATCACAAATATGCTGTTGCCCAGTGGCTGTGTTACCGTTTACGGTTGTTATTGCAAGCATATTGGTCATGGTTAGGGCTGTCATCTCTGCTGTTGTCCAGCTACAATCCTGTCTGGTTTTAGCAATTAAGTTTTGTGCAAAAGCAATAAGTGTCGACTGTGTTTTTTGTAGTTGTTCATTCATAACGGCAACTTTTTTAGTAACAAATGGCAAAGTGGTAAACATAAATCCAATGTCATCGCCTTCTGGTTGCCAGTTTTGCCATTTTTCTAGGGTGTCTAATTCGTAAGCTGTATCTATATTTGCGTCACCAAAATTACTGATTTGATCACGTCCAGTTGAGTAAACAATTAAATATTCAACTGGGATATCAACGTTGTTAATAAGAGTCATTGTTTTTGTTGCTTGAATAACAAAGTTATTGTTCCAGCCATCGGCAGTAACTTCTGGATTGCTGATGTAGCCTTGTAATATAAGGTCGGCCTGAATATCGTTTGTTAGCAGCCCTTGTTCTGTATAATATTCCTGAGTGGCATTTTTAATAAGGCTCAGCGCATCTTGCGTAAAGGTGTATCGGTTTTCATCAATTTTAGCTAGGGTCTGGTAGCCTGCTACTGTTGATAGAATACCAGCAATAAGCAAAACAATACGCGCATCTAAAGAAAACATCGCGCCACGTTGCTGATTAAAGATGTTACGAGGAAACCAAGCCATGTATAAAATACCTTTGTTATTTTTTATTATTGCCAGCTAATATTTGCTTTAAATGGTGCAAAGGTTGTATTGAATAAATTTGGATTATATTCAAGCCTGTTGCCCCAAGGGTCTTTTAAATATGTAGTAGGTAAGCCTAACAGGGTGAGTAGTGCAGTCATGCCAGCGTCTGAATCTGCATATACAGGTGCTGCGGCATCTAAACGTTTGCTGTAGTAAATATTTGTTGCTTGTGCCACATTAGCGCGTGCAAGGTCTGCATAAGCTGGAGGAAAGTAGTTAAGACCATCTTCTTCACTTAAATCGTAGATACCGTCGGCATTGACATCGCAACGCAAGGCTTTGGCTGCGGTCCAACTAGCATCGCTAGAGTTAATAATGCTGTTACCGTCATCGTCTATTAAATTTGTTGTACAGAAAGTACTGTTTTCAGCGAATTTTGTTGTTTCATAACTTGCAAGTGCTGCGATCACTTCTTGCCCCATAGACCTAAAAATTTCGACGCGGCTACGGTCAATATTAAATGTATTGTAGCGAACGGAAATATCGTCATCTCCAGCGGTAAAGCTAATTTGCGTTGCTACAGAAGTTGGTAGGGTACTATCGTTTGCGCCATCTGGTCCGTATGAATAGGCGGTTACATAGTGAACATCAAAAGTAATACCATCCATTGTTTTACTTGCGCTGTGGGTTGCATATTGCCAAGCATTCCCCCAAGGGTCTGTGCTTGGAACATCTGTTGAAATAGCCCCAGAGCTAATAAGAGCAGCAATATTTGCAGGCATGCCATTGTTGTTACTATCTGCATAATATGCTTCTAGGCCTGCTTGAATATCTTGTAATTGTTGTTCGGCTGTTTCGATACGTGTGCGTTCAATACGAGAAATAGACTGAACCGAGACAACACCTGCTAAAATACTACCTACAATAACAGCGATACGTGCATCTAATGAAAACATTGCACCGTGTTGGCTTCTTAAAAACATGTGGACTCTCCTTTTGAGTATCTATTGAACATTAACAATAATTGGTATGCGCTCATTCCATGGGGTAATAAAAGCTAATATCGCACGCTCGCTTAATGTTGTTGTTGTTTCAATGTCTGTTACATCACCTGTAGGGTCAACCGTATAGGTAAAATTATTGCCCCAAAAATCTTTAGCCTGAGGCTGTAAATTATAGGTGGTTAACATTGTATCATATTCTGTTTGGTTACGAGGAAAAGTATGCAGTCTTTTACCGCTAACAACAATGCCACGTGTGTAGTAACCGTATAGAAGACTTGCCATATTTTCTAGTTTCTGTTTCGAAAATGCTACCTGTTGCTGCCTAAGCCTGTTTGTATCAACCATGACGACGGTAGGGAGTGCAGCTAGGGCTTCTGCATCCGTTCGTGTAGTAGCATTGGTGATACGTGTTTTAAGTGAACTATCTTCTGTGGGGCTCATTAAGAAAATTTGTTCGTTACGTGTACCGTTTAAATTTACGCCACCTGTAAATACGGTATACGGTATTGCGTAATTGATAATACGGACACTAAGTGTTGCACCAGACTGTGTTGTGGCCCCAGAGGTTGCTAAAAATTGTGCAACTTCTGTTGCTGATAAACTACCAGCTGTTGCTGTATATAAAGCTTGTGTTTCGCTTAAAAGGTAATTTTCCAAAGCAGTTTCCATGGCGGTTGCTTCTTTTTGCAAACGCTCATTTCGTGCTACTTCTAGGTTACCTAATTCATTTAAATATTCACTGCGCATAGCACCAGAAAAAATAGCAATTCCAGCAAGAACGCCAAACATAAACGGAGAAAAAGCCCCACGCTGACTTCTTAAAATCAGAGATTTAGAACATTGTTTATATGGTTTCAAATTCTTGTGCCAAGGTTTCATAAAAAACACCTAATTTTTGTTACCCTCTACAGTTTATAGTTAAAACTGATTTGGTATGGATTCCCCTGTACGCGTAAATCAAGTTCTTGATGATTAATTTTGCGTATGACTACATATATCTTATGGAGTCCGGCATTAGTTTCATCTACCTGACCTGTGCGCACTTTGCGACGTTCTTGGTACATTTTAATCATTTCACGTCGTTTAGTATCGTATTCAAGATACTGTTCTTCTGATAACTCGGATCGTGGAGGCATAAGTTGGTTCATGCGGTCTATTACGTCTTGCGTGTTGTCTTTTACTTTAACTTCTAGTGGGAAATTATCACCAATATAAAGCTTTTTGTTTTTAATAGTAACGTAAGGGTTCCCTGATGTGTTCATGCTTTGGATGACAACATCTTTGAGTTCGGTCTCTAGTGATTTCTCATCATATTTAATGCGGTAAGAGGCTGGGTCTTCTACAATACTTAAGAGTTGTTTTTCAAAATCCGACAAGCTAATAACAGCATTAAAACCAAAAACAGGTAAGTTTGGTAGATCAATCTGGATAAGATCATCCTCTATAGAATTTTGTGCATTGGCATTTGTTTGTGCGGTTTTCTTTTTTTGATTTAAGACAGCATAAAAGTTGAAGATAGAAGACTTCATCAGAGACTCAATCGTTCCGTATTCTTCTTGTTTTACGGCTGTTCGCCCAACACCACGTTCTACCTTAACGCCTTGATTCTCCTTATTGATGAGTGTTTGGCGATTGAATTCAAATTCCGGTGAACCACGGAATGTTTCTGGCCATGGTAAAGCTTGCTGTGCTTGCACAGTAGGTGCATACATAAAAATACATAAAATCAGTGCAAATAGGCACTTAACTACCATTTGTAACATATAAACGCCCTCTGATTTCAATTGGAATTAAGCCTTTTGCAGAAACAACAGAATGTTTACAGTTAAGGCACACAGAATTAATGGTAAAGCCAGGTGCATTGGCAACAACAGAAAGTAAACGCGTTATACGCTCAAAATTGGCTTCGCCGCTAATGAGGTACTCATGATAAAACATGCGTGATTGGTTGTTGTTGTCTTCTCGTGTATAGGTAAGCTCGAGCGACCTGCCATCTAAGCTCAGCATGCGCTGCACATTTGCGCGCTTATCTTGTCCTTTAGGAATAGCACTTTGGGCAGCACGTTGAAAACGGGACGAGAACTGCTTAATTTCTAAGGATTGTCGTTCAGCTGTTTTAACGGCACGCTCTTTGGCGGCAATCTGATCGACGTTATCAAAGTACTTAAAACTACCAACGAAAATGGAGAAAATGATAAGACCAATACCAATAGAAAACTTTAGCATTTTTTATTCTCCCTTCGCTTTTTGTTGTGTTTTAAAGTTTGTAATTTCTTGCGCTGTTTTTTGTAAATTCACCAAGCCTTCTAGTTTCATACGTGTAGAAACGGTACGTTTTGGCCTGCGGACTGCTTCTAAAGTAGCGCTTTGTTTCAGGAAGTCTTTTGCAATTGGTTCTTCTTCTAAAAAGCCCTTATAAGCGTCTTTTTCTGATTCTAAAGTGACCAACATATTGTTTGTTGGGCGCTGATTATCTGTATAATTTAGTTTAAGCGAGCTGGTGCGTAGGCTTGCTTTATAAATAGCGTTTGAGACATCCTGAAATACAATAGGAAACATTGCTTTATAGCGCATGTAATCTTCTTGTGTTTTGACAACAGAAATAAGCGTTGTTAAGTCACTATTGCCTTGAATACGGCTTTGAACCTGCCTAATTTGCTGCTGCAAGTTATCTATTTTAGATTGCTGGAATTGGGTAATCGCAAAAGTAAGCGCGGCACAAGCTATGCCTGCGGCTAAAAAGTGCACCCCAAATTTTTCTTGGAAGTTAGGTTTGTTGACCCACATACCCATATCTAACGGAATATCCATTAAGGCATGTTTTTCAACATCTAACTCATCAAAGTGCTCATTTTTCCAGTTTGTATAAACATTAACTTGTGTTGTGCGTGGGTATTGTTTAATAACTTCTTTAATATCGCGCACCCAAGTGTTTTCAGAAGTTGGCTGCACGTAACGGTCGTTAATATCCCAGTGGAAAATTACATCGGCTGCGGCCATAATGTGTAGTGTATTTGCATCGGCATTATTGCCACGGAAAAAGTCAAATAAGGCCATACCACGTAAAACGGTATTAAGGCCTGTCATAAAGCCATCATCATCTTTATGTTTACCAGCAATGGCCATAAGTGGGTCGCCAGGGCTTCCATCGTATTCACGTGCAGCAAAGAAACCTAGCACCATGTTTTTACGTGAGTTTTCATCGGTAATAGATTGCCAGTTATCTGCAAACATAGAGTCCATGCCAGGGGCTGTGATTTCTGATTTATTCAGCCCGACAATACAAATAGATGAGAATCGTTTTTTATTTACTATTGGGTTTGCCATGTTTTTTATCCTGACTGACCAAACATAATTGAAAGCATTTCCGTAAGCATAAGTGCGCCACCCATAATCCATAAAATAACGGAGCTAATGCTTATAAAGCGTTTATGAATATCGTTCATATAACGTTCAATAATATTATAAGAGTGGTGCATACCTTCAATCATCACGTCGTTTACCCCATCATCTGCTGAGGTGTAGTTTTCTGAGATACGCATTGGTGTAACAACAATTTCAGGAAATCCCGATTTTTCCATCGCTTCCGACATCTGCCCACCAGTTGTAAGTACGCGGTTAAAAATATCAATACGGCTTTTAAGTACTTTGTTATCTGCCATGGCTTCCATAATTGGAATCATTTGCTTTGGTCGAACGCCAGCTTCTACCATAGGCGGGAAGTACATGAGCATATTGGAATATACTTTAAATGCAAGGTATTGACCGTAAATAGGAATACGCAATAAATAATAGTCAATCCAGTAGCGACCATCTGCAGAACGGCTCATGGTAAAGACAATACCGATAAGAGTTGCAAGAAAGGCAGCAATAAAAATCCAGTTATCTCCTAAAAAACCTGCAATAGAAATAACGGTTTTTGTAAGCATAGGTACCTGTTTGCCTTGTGACTGTAAAGATTCAGCCACAACAGGGAGTGTATTTAAACCAGTATTCATTAATGAGGCAAAACTCATCACCATAAGTGCTGTTGGTGTTAACAGTTCAGATAAACCAGCAGAGCTTTGTGTCATACGTTTTTTCTCTAACTGTTGCATGGTTTTAAAGGATTCATACATCTTGTTAGAGGCTTCACCCGCCATAACCGCTGCACGGTGTACAGAGTGAAAGAGTACAGGTTCTGCCTGCATAGCTAAGCTTAGTGGCACACCCTGTGCAACACGTTGTGCCATGGCATATAAGCCTTGTGAAATATCTTTTTTCTTTTCAATTTCAAAGGCAGAGGCAACGTTTCTGAGAGATTTCTCGGTCGTTGACCCGGCTTTGAACATCATCCCTAATAAGAAGAAGACACGTTCACGGTCTTTCATTGAGCATTCACGTACTTTTGGCCCGAATAGAGCGCCTGCGTTTAAGCTATTTGATGTCGACATCTTCTAACTCCGCATTAAAGTAACGTTCTAGTTCACTGATAGAGGTAATACCGTCTTTCACATGCAAAAGAGCATGCTCTAGCATGTCATCCATACCCTGGTTACGTGCTTGTTCTCTGACAACATCAATCCAGTCTGGTCGCAGTCGTGTGCCAGACCAAACGTTACGGGTAATTTCACGTCTCCATAGCTCTAAAATCTCTTCTACAGCGATACGGCCTTTGTAGCCACGATACATACAACGGTCACAGCCATTAGGGTTATGTTGGAAGATGGAGTCACCTTCTTGCCAGTCAATATTCCTAATGCCGTTTAGTTGCTCAACCTCTTCTTTAGAAAGCTTATATTCATTTTTACAATGCGGGCATAAGCGTCTTAAGAGTCGTTGTGCTACAATACCACGAATGTTACTGAAGATTTGCTCTGCTGGTACGCCACGTTGTAATAATCTATCCATACACATAAAAGTATCGTTGGCGTGCAACGTGGTAATAACAAGGTGACCTAAGTTACCAGCATCAATCGTTTTTTGTGTGTCTTGGTTAGATCGAACCTCACCAATATAAAGGACATCAGGGTCTAGACCTAAAGCCGCATACATAAAGGATTCAAGATTTAGTCCTGCTGTTAGGTCTTCTTCTGTCTGAATAACGTTATCCATACGTTCCTCAATTTGTTTCTCGTATGAAATAATGTTTTGACCAGGACGCTGACCACGGCGAATCATTAAACGTGCAGCTGTTGATTTACCAGAACCCGTAGGACCTGCAAACATAATACAGCCTTCTTCAAAGCTCATAAGCTGGTCAATTTTTTTAAGAGATTGAGGCTGGTAACCAAAATTATCCATAGAACCTTCAAAAGGTCTCATAAAACGCAAGGCAATTTTGGCAACACCTTCTAGGGTAATAGGCTGCGTTGTGTAACGAATATCTACTTTTTCACGTGAAGAGACTTCAAAAGTCATACGACCGTATAGTGGTTTTTTATAGTTTTCCGCGCGTACACCTGCAATATGACGCATACGACCAAGCACACGCTCGTATACTTCAATAGGTAAAGCAACAAGCTCTTCTAAGGCACCATCAAAACGTGCCATAACTGTAGGTTTACGGTTTAGGATTTCAATGTGTAAATCTGATGCGCCGTTTTTGTAAGCGGTACGAATAATTTCATCTGTAAGACCAATAATGGCGTCATCGTTACCGCTACTGATTTCGGCATAAGCTTTTTCTACAAGGAATTTTAAAGAGTGACCTTCACGTTTCGACATGCGGTCTATGGCGCCTTCAATGGCTTTTGCAGGTGCCCATACAAATTCATGATTATGTTTGCGGCTGCGCAATACAATTTCACTTAACAAACGTTTGTTAGGTAAATCTGCAGCTGCCCAAATAACGGTATTTCGACCTAATTCAATAGGGCAGGCGGTGTAGTGCTGCATAAAAGCTTCGTCAATACCTTCAACGATATGAGGGGTGATTTTGGACATCTCTTCATTGCTTTTTACCTGAAAATCGTAGGCAACAGCGCGGTATTGAGATTGCTGAGCTTCTGTTAATTTACCTGATTGTCCTAAAGCTTCAATAAGAGCATCTGGGTTTTTTTGAACACTAACAGGCAACGACTGTAAGTCGCTGACAGCAATGACCTGATCGCTAATCATTAGGTCTACAATGTCCATAATCACTCCTTAATTTGCTCTTTAAATTAAATATAAGCATATTCTTGTTTATTATAAAGACAAAGCTCATATTTGACGAGGGTTCTCGGAAAAAGAACAGCAGAGGTATGACAAAAAAGTCATAGATAGATTCAAGAATAAAAAAAGGAGCTTTAGCTCCTTTTTTAAATTAAAATATGTCTGATTAACCTGGGTTACGCATAATGGCGTAGTAAAGGTCATCAGCACCAGCTGTTGCTGGGTAACGAATATTACCAGAGTCAGCATCTTCTACACCGTCTACAGCCAAGTCAATTGCTGGGTATAAAGATTCATCTACACCTGTTATAGCTAACCAAACAAAACACGTTTGAGATGTGTCAGAATCACCACCTGTACAAGCTGGAGGTGTTGCTTGCCCATCTGTTGTTTGACCATCTTGTAGTGCATAAGATGAGCCACCAGGGCCTTGGTTATCTGTACGTGTTAGATAAGGACCATTCCAGAATGCAGCGTTATCACCGTTTGCAAGCATATCGTCAAATTCGATATCGCCACCAGGGTTAGTTGCTGTGTCTAGAATCATTGAAGTATAAGCTTTTGAAATATTATCAAATTCTGTAGCAAGCGCCGTTACACGAGTTGTTTTTGATACACCAAAAAGTGCTGCACCAGTTACAACCGAAAGGCCACCAAAAATAGCTAATGCAATACGAGCATCAAGACCAAACATGGCACCGCGTTGAGATGTTAAAAATGACATTGTCATAAGTACCCTACGTTGTTTAAGTTTCCAGTTGGCACCTTAGGTTTCCTAGTTAAGGTGTCCCCCTTATATTTGTGTCGCATGCTTTAACTTATTGTTGGTTGTTATAGGTAAAAGCACACAACGCGCATATATTTAAATATAGAGGTGATAATCAATATTTCAACCTCTAAAGGGTTAAGGTATGATAAAGGGATGTAAGGCCGTGATATAAAAACAACAACTTTTAAGTTTTTAAACTATTGCTATTTAGAAGGCAAAAAGGCGTAGTATATGGTGCCTCTTTTAGCGGTGCTGTCGGTTTCGAAGTATCTCAGAAGTCCAGATGAGGGGTCTTGGGTAGAATCGATGCTCTTATCAAGAAATGCTGCAACTTTTTCTGGTAAATCAGTCAAGCTTAGCCATACAAAGCAATTTTCATCTAGGTTGCAGGCTTGCGGAGGTGTGTTATTTGTTGCTGTGTCCCCTTTAAGCATGGCGTATTGTCCGCCAAATAAACTGTTGTTATTATCTGCTCTTGTTAAATAAGGACCTTTCCAATATTGAGCATTAGGGCCGGAAGGGATTCTGATAATATCGTCAAAGTTTGCATCGTTAAGGCCTGTGTCTAGATTCATACTCATGTAGGCTTGAGTAATGTTATTAATTTCTGTTCTTAAGGCTGAGTTTTGAGTATCTAAGGACACATTAAAAAGTGCTGCACCAGTTACAACCGAAAGGCCACCAAAAATAGCCAATGCAATACGGGCGTCGAGGCCAAACATAGCACCCTGTTGCGATAAAAGAATATATATTGGTTGTTTCATTTAATTAAGTATAGATTGAATCGGTATGCATTAAAAGAGATGAGCGCAAAAAAAAGAGGGGTTCTACCCCTCTTTTTTTTATGTATGAAAGCTTTATTTAAGTTCTTTTAAATAAGCAATAAGGTTGGCGCGGTCTTGGTCTTTTTTAAGGCCACCGAAAGCCATTTTGTTGCCAGGTAAAAAGTCACGTGGTTTCTTTAGCCAAGCATCTAAATTTTCTTCAGTCCAAGTGATTTGGCCTTTTGCATCCGTAAAGGCGCTTGAATAAGCAAACTCTTCTAAGTGAGCGATATCTTGTTCGAAAATGCCCCATAGGTTTGGCCCGATGCCATTTTTACCACCTTTATTGAACGTGTGACAAGCTTTACATTTTCCGGCTGCTTTTTTACCTTTATCTGCACTTGCAACAAATACTTCTTTAACTTTTTGTGTTGTCTCTTCAGTTGCATCTGTAATGTCAGTTACTTCTATATCTAAAAGTTCTTTTTCTACTGGGATAAGATGACCTGTTGTAATGTAGTTACCGCCAAAAATAGAAGTTGTAACAACAACAGCAGCTGTAACAGTGTACATAAAGGTCTTTGTAAATGGGCTCATAAATTAAACTCCGTTTATTCTTTTACAGGGTTGTATTACCTGTGTATTATTAGTAAATATTATTACCACAAAAAATAAGGTTAAGAAAAGTTTAAAATGCAGTACCTTTTGGGCAAAATCACTTTCGTCATCCTTGCAGGCCTTTTAACGCAAAGCCCTGTTTATATGGTAATTGCACTTGTTTTAGGGCATGCTGCAGATCTGTTTTATTGGAGAGTTGTCTATCCTAATCGTCAGAATTCCTTGTTCCAGCAACAGTTTTCAGTTGCTTTTGTTTGTTTATGTTCAAAACTTATGAGGCAGGATGGTTTTATCACACGAAGAGAATTGCAGCTTTTTAAACAGGTTGTTGATTATAATGAAGAAGACGAAAAGGTTCTTCAAAGTTTGTTTGATGAAGCAAAACTAACGCCTTATGCCTATGGTGCTTGTGCAACAGATTTGTATGCTCTTTTGAAAAATCATCCGGAAGATTTAAGTAATGTGCTAGAAATTTTATTTGCCTTAGCTGCCGCGGATGGCAAGTTAGAGGAAACGGAGATAAATTGCTTAAGGCGTGTGCATCAAATTTTTAAATTACCTATGGCTGATTTTGATGTGTACTATCACAGATACAACGATGAGGCTCCAGAACATGATAGCACCGAAAAAGAAGAAGATGCAGATTTAAATCAGGCAGAAAAATATGTAGGGCCTGAGGATTTAAAATATAGAGAGCTTTTAGGTGTTTCTTTGACCGCGACGAGTTCCGAAATTAAAAAAGCCTACCGTAATTTAGTAAGAGAGTTGCATCCAGACCGTCTGGCGTCTTCAGGCGCATCTACTGCCGATATAAAGAAGGCCGAAACAAAAATGGCAGAAATTAATATTGCCTATCAAGCGCTTAAAGACTCTGCATAATTAAAGTTGCTCCTGTTTAAAAGCCAATTATTCTTTATAAAAGCCTTGACCTTTGTTAAAAATCTGTCTATATATGTCATCTAGCTTGTGGCGAAAGCCAATTTGATGAGGAGTTTAAACCATGAAACGTACATTCCAACCGAGTGTTATTAAGCGTAAGCGTACGCACGGCTTCCGTGCTCGTAAAGCGACTGTTGGTGGCCGTAACGTGCTTGCACGTCGTCGCTCTAAAGGTCGTAAGCGTCTAAGCGCTTAAGCCTAAACGTAATAATAGGTTTAAAGCGTTATGCAGGTAACTAACCTGAAAAAACGCTCAGAATTCACAAGAGTTCATAAAAGCGGTCGTTCGTTTGTAACGCCCGCTTTTATTCTTTTGTATTTACCTGAGGTGACAGAAGATATCCGTATCGGATATACAACGAGTAAGAAAATCGGCCATTCGCCGAATCGTTCTCGTGCGCGTAGGCGTATGCGTGCCCTTACAGATAAATATATCCGCCTAGCAGAAAGTCACCCTTATAAAAAAGGTGATTATGTACTTATTGCCCGCAAGCCTATTATTGATGAAAGTTTTGATAAGCTTTGTCATTATCTAGAAAAATCATTGCGTATTGTAAATAAGGATGATTATAAGCCTTATGATACACGTCCGAAAAAATCTTAAATCATGTGTAACTGTGGTTCTGAATCTATAAAGAAGCAGCTGAAAGAGCAACCTTTCCATATTAAAATTTGTGTAGCAATTATTCGTGCTTATCAGCTGAGTTTTCATGCTTTGTTTGGTTTGCAATGTAAATTTTATCCCACATGTTCGCAATATACCCTTGAAGCAATTGTCAGATTTGGTATGATGCGCGGATGCTATTTAGGTTTTAAACGCATAATTAGGTGTGGCCCTAACTCTGTTGGTGGGGTCGATTTAGTACCTGAAAAGGAAGAAAAAAGTGCAAAATCCAAACCATAAGAACGCTCCAGGCGAAAATAAAAACTTACTGATTGCTTTACTGCTTTCTATTATTGTTGTCATGGGCTTTGATTATTTTACCCGCCCAAGTGCAGAAGAAATAAAAGCGCAACAAGAGCGTAATATTGCTGAATCTCAAGCTCAGCTTAAAGGTCAAATGCCAGCGAAGCCTCAGCTTGATGCCGCCGCTACTGATGCTTTACCGAAAATGGTAGATAGCTCTAAACGTGCAACAATTAAAACAGATAAGTTTGATGGTTCGGTAGCCGCTAAAGGCGGTCGTTTAGATGTGCTTACACTTAAAAATCATTTTAAAACAGTTGAAAAAGAAGAAAATATTGATCTTTTCCAGCCTAACGGTGATATGGTTCAGTTTTTTGATGCTGGTTGGCTTTCTGTTGGTAATGTAGCAGCGCCAGATGGCAACACAGTTTGGCATTTTGCGAACGACAAAGCAGATATTAACCAGCCTCTTACAATGACTTGGGATAATGGCCAAGGTGTTATCTTCCAACGTACATATATCTTTGAACCACAAACTTATGCAATTCGTATTATTGATGGTGTAACGAATGAATCTCAAGCCCCAGTCTCACTTGTGCATTATGCACAGGTGCACCAATCTGGCCAGGATTACACAAAAAGCACATTTTTCCGTTATTTTGGACCAGAAGGTGTTTTTGAAAAAGAGCATTTTACAGCTGACTTAGGTGATCTTAAAGATAGCCCATATAAAGGTGGCGGTGTTACTGGTTGGGCTGGTATTTCAGATGAGTACTTCTTGGCGGCAATTATTCCAGATCAGTTAGATCAAAACTCTGTTTCAATTAAATCAACAGGTGCTGCGGGAAGAGAATTTATTTCCCTTGCTGTGCAATCACCTAAGTACACGCTTCAGGCTGGTGAGTATAAAGAAAAAGAATACCGTGTCTATGCCGGCCCTAAAGAATTTGAAGAGCTTGCTCAAGTTGGTGAAGATGTTTTATTAACACGTGCCATTGATTATGGCTGGTTTCATGCGATTGCTAAATTCTTCTTTGATATTGTTATGTGGATTAATGATAAAGTAGGCAACTTAGGCTTTGCGATTATTATTATGACATTTATTATTAAACTTTGCTTATTCCCACTTGCAAACAAAAGCTACCGTGCAATGGCAGAGATGAAAAAACTTCAGCCTAAAATGCAACAGCTACGCGAACGTTATGAAAATGATCGTGAAAAAATGACTCTAGAGCTTATGGCGCTTTATAGGCAACATAAGGTGAATCCAGCTTCTGGTTGTTGGCCAATGCTGATTCAAATCCCTATTTTCTTTGCATTTTATAAAATGATTCTAGTGTCGTATGAATTTAGACAAGCGCCATTTATTTTCTGGATTGAAGATATGTCGGTTAAAGACCCATACTTTGTGTTGCCAATTTTAATGGGTGCAAGTATGTATGTGCAGCAACTTATTAGCCCGCAAGCAGGTGATCCGATTCAGCAAAAAGTTATGCGCTTCTTGCCTATTATCTTTACCTTTGTATTTTTAATGTTCCCATCTGGCTTGGTGCTTTATTGGGTAACAAACAACATCTTTTCTATTGCTCAGCAATGGTACATGATGCGTAAGGTGAACAAATAATGGACTATAAGCATTTTTCTGGCGATGTTCAGCATTTTTGGGCGGCAACAAAAGTAGGAGATTACCCTGCTGAATCTGTGTCAGAAATTGCTTTTGTTGGTCGCTCTAACGTAGGTAAATCATCTCTCATCAATGCGTTATTTAACCGTAAAAAACTTGTGCGTACGTCTAATACACCAGGCGCAACACGTGCACTGCAGTTTTTTAATGTGGCAGAGCAAATGCATGTTATTGATTTACCGGGTTACGGATTTGCTAAGCTGTCTAAAACAGAGCAAGCTCGCATCTCTGCACTGATGCAAGATTTTCTGCTAACACGTCGTACTCTTAAGTTTGTTTGTGTGTTGGTTGATATTCGCCATGGCTTTAAAGATTCAGATAAAGAAATGATTCAGTTTCTTATTGAAGCAGGTGTTATGCCTGTTGTTGTGCTTACAAAGTATGATAAATCTAAAGCTAAAGAACGTGATAAAACTGTTCCTAAAGTAGAAGAAGCACTAGAAAAAATGGTGGGTGCATATCCAGAATATTTTGTTACTTCTTCTGTTAAAGGTAAGGGAATGGATGATTTACGTAACTTTATTGTTGCGCAAGTGAACCAATAAATCATGTCTTGTACGTTAAAAGGTATTGATACATTTTTGTTTGATCTGGATGCAACATTGTATCCGAAAGAAAATGGTGTTTTAGATGAACTTTGGCGTTTGTTTCATCTGCATATTGCACAGCATACAAATATTGATGCAGATGATATTTCAGCATTCTTAAAAGAGCTCCCTGCAAATGGCGTATTGTTTTTAGAAGAAAACCATGGTTATAACCGTGAACATGCGTCCCATATGTTTGCGGATCTAGATTTAAATATGCTGGAACCTTGCGGTTTTACAGAAAAAGGCTTGGCTGAGCTTAAGGGGCGTAAAGTTATTTTTACGAATGCGACAAAAAGCCATACAGAAGCTGTTTTAAAGAAGTTAGAGCTGAACCATCATTTTGATTATTTGAGCTATGTTGAAAATAGAGACTACTTTATTAAGCCTCATGCGCCTATTTATGAGGAACTGTTGCAGGTTCTTAGTGTGCAGCCAAAGCAATGCTGCATGATAGAAGATACCGCAGAAAATTTAAAACCTGCGCATGATTTAGGTATGAAAACAGTTCTGATTGCAAATATGGATAAAGCGGATTTACCTTATGTGGATTATGCTTATCCGAGTTTACTAGACTGGCTTGCTGCTGTTCAGCAATAGCTTTTATGGATATTGTTTTTCTTTAAATGTTAGTATATACTAACGTTCAAAATAAAGAATATATTCCAATCTAAGGGCAAAATTATGACAGCAATCCTACAAGACTTAAGTCCAGGTAAGTTAAAAATTCTTAAGGCGGTTTCTAATTTATTAGAAGATCCAGAAAACCGCATTACCATTAGCCGTATTGCAGGTAAAGTTTCTGTAACAGAAGCTGCTATTTACCGTCATTATCGTTCTAAGGATGATATTTTCCAAGCGCTTATGGCGTATATGGAAGCGAACCTGATTGCGCCTTTAAATTATGTGCAAAAAGAAGTTGAAACATCGCATGACCGTTTGCAGGTAGTTTTTCAAAAATATCTCGACTTTTTAGAAGGTCACCCCGGGCTTGCGCGTTTGTTTTTAGGTCATGGTACATCTGAAGCAACAGGTGTTACAGATAAAGTGCAAATGTTACATGCTAAGGTGCGTGGTCAAATTCTTATGATTTTACGCCGTGCTGATGCACAGGGCGATCTGGAAAAAGATGTGGCGCCAGATGCTGCTGCGGAACTTTTTTACGGATTAATTATTGGTGCCTCTATGGCGCAAGGTTTTGGATTGCCACAAACAGAAGCTTCTGAACGTTGGGCAATTTTTGCTAAGGGTATCTTTAAAAATGATTAAAAAAATACTTGTTTCTTTATCTTTTGTACTTGCAGCCTGTAGTGCGCCTGAAGAGAAAAAAGTTGAGCGTCTCACAGATAATTTTGCAGATATTCAAGTTGTGAACTTGGATGAAAAACCTTACACATTTGAAAAAAATGATAAAGCTTGGGTTGTTAATATTTGGGCAACATGGTGTGCACCTTGTATTAAAGAATTACCAGATTTAGAAGAGTTACATAAAACTGGTAAATATAATGTTCTTGCGATTTCGATGGATCCGAAGCTTTCTGAGATTCAGGCATTTCAAACAAAAAATGCTGTAAATGAATTGCCGATGGCTTGGGATGATTTTGGCAAAGAGCTTGGTAAAAAACTTGGTGTACGTAAAATCCCGCATACTTTTATTTTAGATAAAGATTTAAAGATTGTGGGTGAAGAGCTTGGTGAGCGCAAATGGGCGCACCCGATGATGATTGAAAAAATTGAGAGTTATTTAAAGTAAATGATTTTAATTAAATTATTCTTTGGCTTTATTTTAATGATTATTTTAATGGCCTTTGTTTTTGGTATGGTTGCCTTCTTTTATGGTAAATCAAAATTAGATGCATTAAAAAGAAGCTTATCTGAACAGCAAAAAGGTAGATTTGACGAGCATTCGGTAAATCATGGTGGCCATGGTGCTGATATTGAAGCTGTTAAATGCCCACATTGTGGTGCTTTTGTTGCTGTTGATCCGCAGTGTTCTGCTTGCGGAAAACCTTTAGCTTAAGGTAAAAGCCATGGTTAAAGATGGCATTTTATATTTAAAAGATAAAATTAAATCTATTCCGCAAACGCCGGGTGTGTATCGGATGTTAAATGCACGCGGTGAGGTGCTTTATGTAGGTAAAGCTAAAAACTTGCGCAAGCGTTTAACAAATTATACGCAAGAAGAGCGTTTGACGCGCCGTATTCGTAAAATGGTTTTTGAAACGGCGGATTTGATTGTTGTTGAGACGCAGTCTGAAGTTGAGGCATTGCTTTTAGAGGCAAGTCTCATTAAGTCACTTTTTCCGCCATATAATGTGCGTTTAAAGGATGATAAATCCTACCCTTTTATTTATATGAGTGACCATAAAAATCCGCAGATTAGATTGTACCGTGGGCAGCGCAAAGAAAAGGGGCGTTTTTTTGGCCCGTATCCAAATGCGCACGCTGTATACAAAAGTATTGAAGTGCTAGAGCAGGTATTTAAATTACGTACCTGTAGTGATAGTTATTTTAATAATCGCACACGTCCTTGCTTGAAGTACCATATTAAGCGTTGTTCTGCCCCTTGTACGGGGCGTATTTCTGATGTGGAATATGCAGTATCGGTGCAAGAAGCTGTTGATTTTTTAGAAGGTAAAACGGAAGAAGTTAAAAACCGTATTAAGGTTAAAATGTTAGAGGCCTCTGAGGATTTAAGATTTGAAGATGCAGCACGTCAACGTGACCGACTTAAAGCCCTTGCCGATATTAGCCAGAGCCAGCGTGTTTTAAGCCAGAGTATTCAGGATGCTGATTTTTGGGCTGTTGCTGTTAAAGGTGATATGGCGGCGGTGCAATTGTTTATGTATAGAATGGGCGCGCACACCACAAATGCCCGATTTTTTTATAAGGGCGATGATTTAACTTTAGCTGAAACGTTACAGCAGGCGATGTTAGACCATTATGAGCAGATGAAGCCCCCTAAAGAAATTTATGTGCCTGATTCTGAAATGGATACTGCGTTAATGGCGGAGGCTTTAACATTAAAAGCCCAGAAAAAAGTGGTGTTGATGACGCCTAAGCGTGGTGATAAACAAAATATTTTGGGCCAAGCAGAAGATAATGCAATAAATGCACTTAATAGAGAAGTTGCGCAAAAGCAAAGCCATAAAAAACTGCTGGAAGATTTTGCAGAACTTTTAGGACGTGAACAGATT
>JAAZVW010000057.1 GCA_018623135.1 Pseudomonadota bacterium | reverse complement strand
TTGTGTGGCTTGGTTTTCAGTTTCAATATAAGTATTTAAATCACTAAAGAAGGTTTCTGTAATATTACCATCTATTGGCATTTTTCGCTCAATACGTGCCCCCCAGCCTTCTTGGGGAAGGTGGCTTATAAGGCGTGTCACATCAGTTAATGCTTCTTGTGTTGGTAAATGGCTGTGGAAGTTAAGTACTTCTTGCACACGGTGCAAATAACCTTTTTTATTCATATCGCCTAACCAACTCTGAAACTCACGCAACTGACGCGCGGAAAAATAGATACTAAAGGCGTTATCAGCGGCATCAAATAAGTGGTGCGCTTCATCAAAAATAAGATTTGAGGCAAGTGAGGAGTTTTGGCTATCACCTAAGGCACCATGAAATATAGTAAAAGCATGGTTCGCAATGACAACATCCGCGTTAAACGATTCCTGAATATTGCGCTCTATAAAGCATTTACGATAATGTGGACAGGCTGTAAAAATACAATCTCCACGCTTATCTGTTAGCCCATGAAATAGGTTAGGCTGGTCAATATATTGTGGTAACCAACGTGGAAAATCGCCCGATAAATAATCTCCATATGTCGTGTCTTGAATCCAACGGGCCAAAAATCCCAAACTATAAGAAGATGTTAACGACACAGCACCCTGGTATTTTAAAAGACAAATATAATTTTCTCGTCCTTTTCGTACTAATGTTTTACCCATGTGCTTGGCAGTATGCTCTGCTTGCTGCTGTAGGTTTTTAGTAAAAGTACTCACCCAAGCTGTTGTGCCACTTTTTTGCGCAAATCTTAGCGCAGGTGCCATATATCCTGCTGTTTTACCGACACCAGTGGCGGCTTCTAAAATATGTACTTTAACTTTATCTTGCGCTTTGGTAGATTCATTTAAGCTTCTACCTACTTTTTGAGCAAAATCTTTTTGTGCCTCACGCGGTGTAGCACCTTCTTTTAAGCTGCTCACAAGGCTTTTAAGGCTATCATCAACTTCTTTTTCAGACATGGGTAAAACAACGCATTCATCATCGGCATCGTTAAATTCCCATTTGGCCAAATCTTCCCATACGTTGAGGAACTGTTCACCTGAAATTATTGTATTTTTATATTCTTGCCAGTTTATCTCAAAACAATCACAAAGCAATTTAGCCCAGTTCCAGCCCTTAGTTGCCATAAAAATAAGAATACTCTGTACCTTATTTTGCTTAAACTGAATGTTTGAAATTGCTTCTGTTACAGCAACTTGCGGTGCTGTGTATAATTGTGACTCATCACCTAAGTCCAAATTAAATAACTGAGCAACTTTATAAATACTGGGTGTAGATGCAAAATTAGGGTAAACAAAAGCTAAAAGTTCGAGAACATCCCATACTTCTATGTATGGTAACTTAATTTTTTCACCTTTAAAAATAGCTAAAACTTTAGAGACACCTTGCTCAGAAAGAGTCTGCGCCAAATCATTAATTGGGCAAGAAACAAACTGATCTTTAATCTGAATATATGCAGTTTGTGACTTTATGGTAACAGAGGCCATGCAACTTTGCTGACCGAAATAAGATTTTAGAAATGATATAATGTCTTCTTTATTTAGCATAAAGAGCACTCTAGCAAATTACCGCTTAAAAACCTAACCTTTTTGAAGTCCTTTACAACATCTTTATAATTTAGTTTAATTTTAAGGCTGTTAACAAACTATATAGGTGTTTTATGAAACCAATAACTTTTGTGCTTATGTGCGTATTTTCTTTAACTGCACATATGGTAAATGCTAAACCTACACAAAGTTTTGATGCTTTTCTTTCTGAAGTTTCAGAAGAGTTAAAGCAAAAAGGCTTAGACCCTAAATACATGTACGAAGCATTAGGCGAAACCCCAATGCCGAACATGAGTTTGATTAAAGACGACAAAAATCAACCTGAATTTAAAATTACCTTTACAGAATACGTTTCTAAACGTGCTTCAGATTGGCGCATTAATAAGGGCAAAGAAATGCTTAAAGAGCATGCCGCCCCCTTAGCCAGACAAGAAGCTATTTATAATGTACCAAAAGAAGTTGTGGTAGCCCTATGGGGGAGCGAAACAAACTTTGGTACTTTTAAATTACCGCACAACGCTGTAAATTCTCTTGCAACACTTGCATACGCAGATAAACGCCGTAATGCTTATTGGCGCAGTGAGCTTATTGCCGCTGTTGAAGTTCTTAATAAAGGCTATATTGCTCCTAAAGAGATGAAAAGCTCATGGGCAGGTGCTTTAGGCCAGTGTCAATTTATGCCAACAAACGTGCTTAAGCTTGCCGTAGATGGTAATGGCGACGGTAAAATTGATATCTGGAACACAGAAGAAGATGTTTTTGCATCTGCTTCTAATTACTTAAAAACACGCTCTAAATGGGTTAAAGATGGTCGAGGATACGACCGTGTCATCTTAACTAAAATATTACCTAAAATAAAAATGTACGGTTCTTATTCAAAGGATTGGAAAACAGTAGCACAGTGGCGCGCCTTAGGTGTTCTACCAGCTAAAAAAGCAAACATTGCAAATGATAATGTACGTGCACGACTTTACATGCCAGAAGGTCCATCTCGTAAAGTCTATCTTATCTATGATAACTTTTTCAGAATCATGGATTGGAATCGCTCAACGTACTTTGCATTTACAGTGCTTACTATCGCAAAACAAATTGGTTGGGAAGGGTAGCCTATGCGCCCTTTCCAACTTTTTTCCATTGTTGCAGTAGGCTTGTCTTTACAGGCGTGTTCTGGTCATTTTTACCAACCATCATTAGATGTCGCAACCTCTCCAGCAGCTTATTCAGCACCAGCCGTTGAAAATGTTAAGCGTAAAATTGGTAACCCTTATGTTATTGATGGTGTGCGCTACTACCCACAGGCAGAATCTAATGGTTATGTAGAAAAGGGGATCGCCTCTTGGTATGGTAAAGAATTTCATCGTAAAAAAACAGCGAACGGTGAAATTTATAATATGTACGCGATGACAGCAGCGCATAAAACACTACCGTTACCTACGTACGTACGTGTAACAAACTTAAAGAATAACAAATCTGTTGTTGTAAGAGTAAACGACCGTGGTCCTTTTGTGAAAAGTAGGCTCATTGATATGTCATACGCAGGTGCTGTTGCACTTGGCTTTTCAGAGCAGGGTACTGCACCTGTCCTTGTAGAAGCTTTGCCAACAGATGGTTCTACATTGGCTCGCAAATCTTACAAACCAGTTAATTTAAGTAGCATTAAAAAACCTTTTAAACCAGAATACAAAGGCTCGCCTATACAGCCGAAGAAAAAACCTGCCCTAAAGAATGGCGGTTTTACACACCGTGTGACATCTTCTGCACATCAAAGCGCAAATACGCCTTCTGCTAAAGAAATTACAGCTATAGAAAAAACTTCTTCAACCGCAGGGGTTACCTACTATGTGCAATTGGGTGCGTTTACAAATAAAGAAAATGCACAAAAAATTGCCAATAAAACAACAGCAGAGCATCGTACAGCAATATTTGATGCTATAATTAATGGTCAAACTTTTTATCGTGTGCGCCTTGGTCCTGTAGATACGGTAGACCAGGCCGATCGTTTGTTAACATATGCAACAAGAAAAGGTTTTAAAAAGGCCATTATTGTTGTAGATTAAAATTGTCTTTAATATAAATTTAAACACTAAATTTAAGTAAATAATTTAAGAGGGAACTATGTTTTTTAAACCTGCACTATTCGTTGCTTTAGCAACAACAGCAATTTCATCTGCTGCACAAGCTCTAGAGCTTAATGCAACATCTTACGCCATTTCACACCCTGAATCTGGTCGTGTTATTTTAGCAAAAGATGCAGATAAAATTGTTCAACCCGCATCTTTAACAAAGCTTATGACTTTATATATGTTATTTGATGCCTTAAAAGCAGGTGAAATTTCATTAGATACACAAATCCCTGTGAGCGAAAAAGCATGGCGCAAGGGTGGCTCTAAAATGTTTATCGAAGTAGGTAAACGTATTCCTGTATCAGAGCTTATTCAAGGTATCGCCGTTGTTTCTGGTAACGATGCTTGTATCGCTATTGCAGAATACTTAGGTGGAACAGAAGAATCTTTTGGTCAAATGATGACAGATCGTGCCCGTGCCTTAGGTATGAAAAACACAACATTTAAAAACGCAAGTGGCTGGCCAGATGAAGGACACCTTTCAACAGCAGAAGATATTCTTATTTTGGCGGAACGCCTAAAAGCGGATCACCCTGAGCGTTATGAAGTGTTCAGCCAAACATGGTATAAATTTAACGGTATTCGTCAACCAAACCGTAATGGTTTATTGCGTCGCGGTGTTGGTGTGGATGGCTTAAAAACAGGCCATGTAGAAGAAGAGGGGTTTCATTTAGCCGCTTCAGCTCAACGTAACGATGAGCGTTTCTTCTCTGTTGTTATTGGTGCGGATTCTTCTCGCGGTCGTGAAAATGAAACGCTTAAAGCCATTAATTGGGCTTTTGCCAACTACAAAAAATACAGCTTTTTTGATAAAGGTGAGGTATTAGTGCCAGAAATTAAGGTGGAGCTTTCTAAAGTAGATAGCATCCCTGCTATGATTGCTGATGATGCTCAAAGCTATTTGTTGCGCTCTGAAACACGCAATTTAACAGCAACGGCTACTTATCACGAACCACTTGTAGCTCCGATTAAAGTAGGTGATAAAATTGGTGATGTTGTTCTTAAAGTAGATGGTGGTGACCAAGTTGTTACTTTTGATTTGGTAGCAAAAGAAGAAGCACCAGAGCTAACAGGTATTTCTCGCTTTATTCGCTTACTTAAACTTAACTCACAATAAGGTTTAAGGTTTTTTAAGTGACGCATTTTTGCACAGGACATTTAAAGCAAAGAGAATTAATAGCGGAGCTTATCCAGTCGGGTAAGCTCCCTCATGCTTTATTGCTTACAGGTGAAAGAGGTATCGGCAAAGCGACCTTTGCACAAGATTTACTTATGCACCTTATTGCGCCTAAAAGTTCAGGTATATTAGAACATGATCCTCTTCATAGCGAAATCTTACAATTAAATGAGGGGGCTTACCCACATTATTTTGAGATAAAACCAGAAGAAGGTAAAAAAAATATATCTGTTGATCAAATTCGTAAGGCTATTGGTGAATTACAGTTTAAACATGATAAATGGCAAATTTTACTTATTGATTCTGCAGATGACCTTAATGTTAATGCTGCCAATGCACTTTTAAAAACTTTAGAAGAGCCTAACGCAAAAACACTTATTATTTTAATAAGCCATGCACCTTATAAGTTGTTACCAACAATTAAATCGCGTTGCCAAGCTGTTCATTTTAATAAATTAACAGAAGAAGAAACAGAGCAAGTATTATCTGCACATGAAATTGTAGATAGAGAAGCTCTGCCAGATGCGTTACGTGTTTGTGAAGGTAAACCAGGCGAAGCCTTGAATTACCTTGAAAATGAGCATCCGGTTTTTGTAAAATTTGCTGATTATTTAGAAGCTTATTTTAAAGGGCAGGTCCTTGCTGTTGAAGTAGATAAACTGATTGGTAGACAAGATGCTACAACAGCATTTAAGGCGTTGCAGATGTTTGTAGCGCAAGTTGTAAAAAGTCACAATTCTGGTGCTTTAATGGGGTTACCGAAAATATATGATAAGCTTTTGAAGTATATAAAACAAAATGAGGCTTTAGGCTTTGCTAAGCTTTATCAGGATCTTGAAAAAATACGTGAAGAATCATATATTTACAATATAAATCCTCAGCTAATGCTTGAAAAATCTCTCAGCATGTTGCAACCATATATTCAGAAGGCTAAATAGGTAGAATAAAGATGATTATTGATTCTCATTGCCACTTAAATGATAAAAAATTTGAAGGCACAAATATTGCAGAAATTATCGCCAATGCAGATGCACAAGGCGTTAAACTTATGCAGACAATTTGCTGCCGTAAAGATGAGTTTGATGATATTCATCATATTGCTATGACTCATGAGCCTGTTTATTGTTCTTTTGGTATTCATCCGCATTATGCAGGTGAGGAGCCTTTAACTTATGATGAAGTTATAGAAAAAGGTTCATTAGCTAAAGTTATTGGTAT
>JAAZVW010000031.1 GCA_018623135.1 Pseudomonadota bacterium | reverse complement strand
GCATGTTTCGGGAAGTGCCCAAATACAAGCCTATCCAAAAATTGCCGACGTGCAGCAGGCGCATCTACAAAAAGCCTATCCATTTTTGGCGTAAACCAAACAACAGCGCCTAGTTGCGCTAAAGATTGTAACGCCCCTTGTTGTTGGCCATTTACTTGTATTTGTCGCTTACCTTTTAAAAAGCGCATGCCAACTTCTTGGTGACCGTGCTTATTTTCAAGTTCTGCAAACAAGCCCCAGTCTTGTTTTTTATTGTGTTTCATTTGGTTAAAAGCCGCACGATGAATGCCTTGCCCAGGAGAAAGTAAAGAAAGCGCTTCAAGTAAATTTGTTTTACCAGCACCATTATGACCATAAAGCACAACAGGGCCTTTATCAGACAAAGTAATCTGTGCCGATGGAATATTTCTAAAATGCTGAAGTTGTAAATTTTTAAGCCACATAAGGGGCAGTATAGCTTATCTGTAAAAAAAAATGATACTTTTTTAATTTTTTCACTTGCAAAACAATTTGTATACACATATATTTGTTTCTGTTACATCAATTGTCACGTTTTACATTATTTACACCTTAACACGATATTTAACTCTTGCTCCAATGGACATTAGTATTTGTATCGGACACAAGGCAGGGTCTACATCTTAGCAATCTTTACTGCTATCTCTGCTTTTTACCTTATTCTTAGTTTCCGGCGCGGCGCCTGATGATGTTAAATCGCTATTGGAGTTTTGGCTTCGTTACTGGTTTATCTAGTTGGGCGTCCTGCCGGCTCGATTTCTGCCCGACGTGGTGGATGTTCTCCGCGCGAATGGCGGCGGGTTGCACTCTTTCGCAACTCTTTTAGCCGCCAATGCGGAACTTAACCCTCAGCTATGCTGAGACGACCCTTCAACCCGGAACAGCCCGACGTGGGCGGAGGCGATGCCATGATTCGTGGATCACCGAAAAACATCACCCCAAGTTAAAACGACCTGGTTTGCCGGCCGCCCCCTCTTTAAGAGGGGGCATTTTTTTGTGCCTAATAGCTTAATTCTTTTTGTTAAGGCTAGGGCTATAACGATTGAGCCCAAAGGCTTTGCTTACAGCGTAAATAATAAAACCTGTTATAATGCCAGGGGCAATTTCGTAAGCAATATCAGAAAGATTATAATATCGCCAGCTCAGCATGGCTGTTAAACCGCCAACAAGCATACAAAGAGCCGTTCTTTCGTTAAGTTCTTGCTTAAGGGCATACAAAATAACCATAGGTGCAAAAGCACTCGCTAAAGCAGACCAAGCCACAACAACTAAAGTAAATACAGATTTATTGCCACTTAAAGCAATACCAAGGGCAATAAAAGTAATTAAAATTGTGGAAAGCTTATTAGCAGCATAACCACGATATTTTTTAGGTAAAAAATCGTGAGAAATAGATGATGTACAACTAATAATTTGAGAATCTGCTGTAGAAATGGTTGCTGCAAACAAACCTGCTAAAATTAAACCAATAAAAAATTCTGGTAATAAGGCCTGTGCTAAACTTGGCAATGCAAGTTCTGCATCAAAATCAGCACTTTCAGGTAATATAAGTCGGGCACATAAGGCTGTAAAAATAGTAAAAACAGAAAATAAACTATACCAAGTGTAGTAATAAATACGGGCTTTTTGCATATTTTTAGGGCTATCCATAGACATAAATCTCACCATAATGTGCGGTTGCCCTACAACGCCAACGCCGGCAAAAAACCACCCAAGTACAAACAAAAAGGCACCTATAAAACTTTCCTGAAAGGGAATAAGGCTTGGCCATAAGCTCATATAGTTGGTTGTTACATTGTTCAGTTCGTTTAATGTCTGTCCTATGCCACCAATATGTATAATAGAAACAACACAGAGTAAAATCATAGAAAATATCATCACAAAAGATTGTGCTGCATCTGTCCAAATAGAAGCACGCAAACCACCTGCAAAACAGTAAAGGAGCACAATAACAGCACCAATAATGGCGCCTATGTTATAGTCCCAACCTAACAAAACATGAAGTGCTTTACCACCAGCATTGAGTTGAGCCGCTGCATAAACACCTAAAAAGATAACGGTAATGGCAGCTGCAACAAGGCGTAAAAATTTAAAGTCCTTTTGCTGGTTCCAAGTGCTTAATACGCTGGCATAGCTTAATTTTTGAGAATCAGTTGTTTGCACGCGTAAGCGTTTATGTACAAAAGTAGAAGTGACAAGGTCGCCCAATATCCAACCTATAAGCAACCAAGCAGATTGTAAGCCATACATAAAAGTAAAACCAATTTGTCCTAAAAACATATAGCCACTATTGTTGGTAGCAACAGCAGAAAGCGCCGCCAACCAAGGCTTAACGCTATGGCTTGCGAGTAAATAATCGGTACTAGATTGTTTGTGTTTTAAAACCGAAAGAACACCTACAATTACAAAAAAGAGTAAACAGAGAGCAAAACTAAGTAAAAGCATTATATTATTTCTTTTGTTTTCTTTATAGCCTACCTAATTTAAGGCGCAGATGCAAATCGCCGTATGATTTAACTATTTGCTAAATATGATGATAGCTTGTTATTATAAGTGAACGTAACTTACCGTTTAGAGGAATATTCCGATGACAAATAACCAAGAAATTGAACACCGCTTTTTAGTGGATTCAGATGCATGGAAGCAAGGAAACATTTCAAAAGTCCTGCTGATTCAGCAAGCCTATCCGCAACTTAAAGCGACCTTAGATTGCCGCAGTGGCCAACCCACCGTTTTTTTGGCAGATGCTCAAGGGCATATTTGGCAGTTTAATCTGCCAGAAAAAGATGTCTCTGAAATTATGCAGTATTTAGCTTTTACGCCAAATAATGGCATGACGGTTAGCTTAACGAAAGCACCCCGATTGCGTATTCAAACAGATGTTGATACGGGTGAAATTAAGGCATTAGCTACATGGAAGAGCCCGGTTTCAGATACACTGTCAAAAGAGTGGGAATATGAGCTGAGCATTTCAGATGCAGAGCAGATGATTGCCCAGGCTGATATTCAGCTTGAAAAGTGCCGTTCTTATGTAGATGTGGAAGGCTTTATTTATCATGTTGATGTCTTTATGCAGGAAAATGCGCCGTTAGTCTTGGCAGAAATTGAGCTATCTAAAGAAGGTATGGCTTTTCCTAAACCGCAATGGTTAGGGAAGGAGCTCATCCGCGAGAAAGCTTATAGCAATTATAATTTAGCGCAAACGCCTTATAGCACTTGGTAAATAAGGTAACAAAAAAGGGCAGTCATCTAACTGCCCTTTTTTTTGATTTATGTATGGCCTATAAAATCAGATGCGCATTGGCATAAGCACAAATAGGCTAGAAACATCTTGCGGGTCTTGCACAACAACAGGTGAATTACCGTCTTTCATTAAAAACTGAATATCATCACCTTCAATAAGGTTTGTAATATCAGATACATACTTTGCGTTAAAGCCAACGTTTAAGTCACCTTCAGCATCAAAAGTAATTTTAAGTTCTTCTTGCGCATTTTCTTGGTCTGGGTTGTTTGCAGAAATCACAAGGTTGTTTGTGTTAATGCTAAAGCGAACAGAGCGAGATTTTTCATGAGAAAGAATCGCCACACGATCAACAGCGGACATAAGAGATTGGCGCGGCACGTCCATTTCAAGTGTGTTACCAGTCGGGATTACACGCTCATAATCAGGGAAGGTACCATCAATAACATTAGATGTAAGTGTTGCTTCTTCTGTTGCAAACTGAATTTTGTTTTCTGCTACTGTTACTTCTAAATCTTTAGATTTATCCGCAAGTTTTGCAATTTCATCAATTGTTTTACGCGGGATAATAACACCAGGCATGCCTTCTGCACCAGCAGGGATATCTTGTTCAATACGTGCAAGGCGGTGGCCATCTGTTGCAACAAAGCGTAGTTTGTCATCTTTAAGATGCATAAAAATACCATTTAAGTATTGGCGTGTATCATCCTGAGATGCCGCAAATTTAGCTTTTTTAAGTAAACGTGTTACTTGAGAGCCTGTCAGCTTAAAGTTTACAGAACTAGAAACAGAAGCAACATCAGGGAAGGCATCCGCATCTAAACAAGCAAGAGAGAATTTAGATTTACCCGCTGTAATTTGCATACGAGAGCCATCATCTTTAAGCTCAAGGCTAATCATCGCCTCAGAAGGTAAACGCTTAACAATTTCAAATAATTTGTGCGCACTTACAGTTGTTGCGCCTGCAACATCAACAAAAGCTTCAGATTTAGCTTCAATGCTCATGTGGTTGTCTGTCGCTGTAGAAACAAGAGAGTTGCCTTCAACTTCTAATTTTACATTAGATAAAATCGCAATAGAATTACGTTTTTCGACAACAGATTGCACATAATTTAAGTTGTTCAGCAAAGTTTCGCGTGCAATAGAAAATTTCATCTTTTTATTCTCTCCTGTAAATAAATAAGTCTGTGCTTAATTTATCACATAAATAGGGGTGAATAAAGTGAAAAGCATGCCTTGCTTAAAGCTTTTTACTGTGTCATATTGCTCTGTATACAAACATGTAGTTCCGTTTGCCCCCTTAATCTCAAATTCATGCAATTTTAGTCCTTAAGGATATTCCTATGAGCAATGTTTTAGAAGCCAATCTAACCCCAGAAGTTTATTTTGCCCAAAAACTTGCCGAGTTACAGCAAAATGTACCATCAACAACGCTGTCTATTGCGCAGGGCGCACCAAAGTTTGCTGCTTTTTTTGCTCTTTTGGCACCTTGTTTGGATGCTGAAGATGCAAGCAAAATGAAGGCCAAAGCAGCCTTCTTTAGCCAAATGCCAGTCCGCAATACCCAATGCAGTATCGGCTTTGTTTTGCAAGAGGCAGAGCGGTTACTATGCCGTTATGCACCTAACAAGGTGCGCATTAGCGGTTATCACGCAACAGAGGTGCTCTATGTAAAAGATCTGTTTAAATTGGGAACAGATTTTTATGCCGCAGCGCAAACTCGCCGAGCGTTACTTGAGTCGGTTGGTGAAAAGTTTGATGGCTGGTGCCATCAAGTGGGTAATGAACCTGAGCCACTGCTAGAAAACACTCTACTAAAGCTTATCAAGCAAGCGCTTGAGGCTTAATTTTTATATCGATAACCAACAAAAAACCGCAGAGTCATCTGCGGTTTTTTATGTTTTTAAGTGCTCTTATTTGGCAAGCAACCCTTTAAGAATAGCAATATCTTCTTTAACAGCAGGGTCAGCATCTAAAAGCTTATCAATAGATTTTACAGCGTGCATGACGGTTGTGTGGTCTTTGCCGCCAAAAGATTTACCAATCTCAGGGAATGATTTAGATGTAAGTTGCTTAGCAAACCACATTGCGATTTGCCTTGGGCGTGCAATATCACGGCTTCTGCGGGCAGAGTGCATGTCAGCAACTTTAATCTTAAAGTATTCTGCCACTTTACGCTGAATTTCATCAATACTTAATGTTTGGTTATAAGCCCGGAAGAGGTCTTTTAATAAATCTTGGGCAGATTCCAGCGTAATCTCACGCTGTGTCAGCTTAGAGTGTGCAATCAGCCTATTAAGCGCCCCTTCAAGTTCACGTACGTTAGAGGCGATACGGTCAGCCAAAAACATAGCAACATCTTTGCTTAAGCTAATGTCTAAGCCTTTAGCTTTGCTATCTAAAATCGCCAAGCGTGTTTCAAGGTCAGGCATATGGATTTCACAGGCCAAACCAGAACCTAATCGAGAACGTAAGCGATCTTCTAGGTTATCCATCTCGTGCGGACTGCGGTCGGCCGTCAAAATAATTTGCTTGCGCATATCTACAAGCGCATTAAAGGTATGGAAAAATTCTTCCTGCGTTGCGCCTTTACCAGCAATAAACTGCACATCATCAATCATCAGCACGTCTACAGAACGAAATTCCTCTTTAAAGCTCATTGTTGATTTGCTTTGTAGAGAACTTACAAATTTATGCATAAACTTTTCAGAAGACATATACACAACTTTACGCTCAGGCTCAAATTCAGCAATGTGGCGTGCAATTGCATGCATTAAGTGAGTTTTACCTAAACCAACCCCACCGTAAAGCACAAAAGGGTTATAAATAAGGTCGTCAGATTCAGCAATGGCCTTGGCCGCAGAATAGGCAAAGTTGTTTGATTTACCAGTTACAAAAGAATCAAAGGTAAATTTAGGTTCTAAAACAGTGCCGTTTGCTGTGGTGTAAATCTTTTTACTGGTTTTTTGAATATTTTGCGTTGTTGGCGCTTCTATTTGTTCTGCTTTAGCTGTAGAGGCAGGCGCCGCTTCTTTAGGTGCTGCCTTTGGTGCGGGTGCGCTGTTGCCAGCAACAGAATCTGGCGTAATAGATGAAATAGAAAGTGCAGAAACAGAAATCTCCAAGCTCATTTCTTGGCCAATAACTTCTGTGACAGCACTTAAAATATCTTGAGAATAATTGCGTACAACCCAGTCTTTCATAAACTTTGTTGGTGCTTCAAGTGCAAGCTGTCCGTCGGTTTGTATCTCTGCAATTTGTAAAGGTTTAATCCAACTATCATAGGCAACTTGCCCCAATTTCTGAGACAAAAGTTCTGCAATCGGCTGCCAATGTAGTTGCGTAATTTGCATAGAAAAACCTTAATAAATTTATACTATTTTTGTTATGTAATAAAAAAAGCTGCCAAGCTTAAAGCCTTAAGCATGGCAGCCTATAAAGAAGTTATATCGGTAAAACTTATGCAGCTTTACGGATACGCGCCGCCATACGAGAAACTTTGCGAGAAGCAGTTTCTTTTTTAATGATGCCTTTGCTTGCCGCTGAATGTAGTTCAGACATTGCTGCTTTAAATGAAGTAGCAATAAGATCTTTATCACCTGCAGTTAAAGCTGTTTCGAATTTCTTCACAGCAGTACGCATTGCAGAACGGTTCATACGGTTAACTTCAGCACGCTTATCAGCTTGACGTGCACGTTTAAGTGCTTGAGCAGAATTTGCCATTTTATTTACTTCCTTTTCACTTGCTTTCGGGCGACTGATCTAAACCACACAAAAAAGCTAAGCGTTAATTTATTGGTAAAACCAATAAGTTATACATAACGATGATCAGCCTAATGCACTGAAAGATAGTGCGATTTCACTAAAAGGTCAAGTCTAAACTGTTGTATTTTTTATAAATTCTTCAACAGAGGTTTTTAAACTTTCTAAAGATTCTAAGGAGTTAGCATCCATATATACGCGCACCAAAGGTTCTGTGCCAGAAGGTCTAAAGGCAACCCAACGCCCATCTTCTAAAATAAACTTAAGGGCATCTATGTCTTCTTTATCTAATATTTGGCAATTATCTAGTTCTTTTAGTCCTTGGTCTTTAAGCTGTTTCATAAGCTTGTTTTTATCTTCAGCTGTAAGCCTCAAATCTAAACGCAGGCTGTGCTGTTGCCCATATTTGTTGTAAAGAGCTTTGAGCTCATCTGTTAAAGGTTTTGCGTCGTTTTGGCTTAAAAGTTGTGCAATAAGAGCTGTTGTTACAATGCCATCTTTATCATTCACATGCCTGTTCCAGGCAAATCCAGAGCTTTCTTCACAGCCAAGAGCTGTTTTGCCTTCTTGCATTAAAGCACCAAGGTTTTTAAAGCCAACAGGGGTTTTAATAAGCGCCAAATTATGTGCAAGCGCGACACGTTCCACAATGCTTCCTGTTACATGTGCCATACCAATAGCTTGCGGATGCAATGACGGCGCAAGTTTATCAACAAGGTAAGCGAGTACATCATTAGGCTGTACAAAATCACCTTTTTCTGTGAGTACACCAAAGCGGTCGGCATCTGCATCTGTGGCTAAGCCTAAATCAAATAACCCTTCTTTCAGCTTTTGCTGCATATTTATTAGGTTTTTTGCTTGTGGATCAGGTGAAATACCGCCAAAAAGTGGGTCTTGTTCCATTTGCATGGTAGAAACCTGATGTCCTAATGTGGTGAGTAACTGTGGTAAAAAGCTTGCAGAGGTGCCAAACATCGGGTTTACCAAAATGTTAAGCGGTTTTTCTGTTGGGGGTAAAATGCTTTTTAAATGGCTTAAATAGGCTTCGGTTACATCTGTTTCTGATACTGTATATTCATCTGCGCAGTTTATTTTCGTAACAGCTTCTAATTCGGCTTCAATAGCGGTTGTTTCTTGGCTGCTGGCAAGCCCACCCCAAGAGGTAATATATTTAAAGCCTTGGTATTCAGGCGGGTTATGACTTGCTGTAAAGTTAATACCAGCAATAGCTTTAAGTGTTTTTACAGCAAAACCAGCAACAGGTGTAGGAGTGTTGCCTTTTAATATAATAGGGTTAAAGCCATTGGCTTTAAGGACGTAGGCTGCGCTTTTTGCAAAGTTATTACCCATAAAGCGACTGTCATGCGCAATAATCACATCTCCAGAATGTTGTGCCTTTGCCTTTTTAAGGTGATTACAAAGCGCTTGCGTACATTTTTGTACGTTTTCAAACGTGAAGTCTTTTGCGATAATGCCGCGCCAGCCGGCTGTACCAAATTTAATAGACATAGATAAGACCTAAATTGTTAGAATCGTTAGGTTAATCAAATAGAAACTAAAATGTTTAATGCCCATGCCCTTGGTGGTTATTAGGCGTTTCATGATCATGGTCGTGCGCATGCTTATGCGTTGCTTTGTGGTCAATAGGTTTTACTTCAACAGCTAATTGCTTTTGAATACCACCTTCAAAATGAAGCGTCAACGGAAGTTCATCACCCACCTTAAGCATATTTTGCAGCCCAAAAACCATAATATGATAACCATTAGGTTTAAGCACAACCATTTCACCAGCAGGAATATCTAACCCATTAATTTGCTGCATTTTAAAAACGCCATCCGTTTCTGTCACTTCATGCACTTCAACGCGTTTAGCGATAGGCGAACTTGCTTTTAAGAGTTTAGCCGCCTTCGTGTCTCCGTTATGAATATTCATATAAACGGCACCATTTTTAAAAGAAACTTTAGCCCAAGCGTCGTGGACCATAAGAGCGTCTTCTTCTGCCATAGCTGGTATTGCTAGGCCACATAAAGCAATCGCAAAAGATAAAACAGCTTTAATCATTATAAGGTTTCTCCTTTTTGAATCAGTTTCTCAAAAATATCCCAAGTAAAAATACCACCACGGTGCCCATCAGAAAACTGAATTTGCACAGCATAGTTACCACAAAGCTCTATGTTTTTAATAGAAATGCCAGAGGCGTCTTTACAACGTTTTTCGCCTTTGTTATCGGCAGCGGGGGAGTTTTCGCGCAGGGTAGGCGCCATAAAAGTATAGGCTTTATCAAAAGTAAGGCTTAAGCCTAAGCCACCTTTGTGTAAGCGAATTTCAGAAGGTTTATTCATCATCTTCAAGCTTTCTTGCTTCTTCTACTAACATTACCGGAATGCCATCACGTATCGGAAAAGCAAGCCCAGCTTGGCTGCTAATGAGTTCTTGTTTTTCGGCATCATAAACCAGCTTGCCCTTAGTAACAGGGCAAACCAGTAATGAAAGAAGTTTCGGATCTAAATTATCCTGCATAGCCTTTTTCTTCTTGTTCTTGCATGCGTTTGGCTTCAATACAAAGCGTCGCAATAGGTCGAGCAAGTAGGCGTTTAACACCAATTGGGTCACCTGTTTCAGTACAGTAACCAAATTCGTCTTCGTCAATGCGCTGAATTGCTTCTTCAATTTTAAGAATCAGCTTACGTTCACGGTCACGTGTACGTAGTTCAATGCTTTGGTCTGTTTCAACAGAAGCTTGGTCGTTTAAGTCTGCTAAATTGTGTTCACCATTTTGTAGATGAGAAATTGTCTCTTCAAGTTCTGCTTCAATCTTAGATTTCCACATTTCAAGAATATCCCTAAAATAAGCTTTTTGTTGCTCATTCATGTAGTCTTCTTTTTCAGTCGGGACATAACCTTTCGGGTAAGAAACACCTTCATTAGGCATTGGGCCTTCAGGCACAAAAGGTTCAGTTAGTTTGTTGTTTTCCATTTTTGTTGTCATCCTTATTTAAAAGAATATATTTTGTTGCAAACACTATAAGCTAAGTTAAGCCTTACGGCAATTTTTTATTTTAGCTAAAAGCGTTATGCTGTGCTATAACAGGTAAATAAGGTAAAGCACCTGTAGCTCAGGTGGATAGAGCGTCGCCCTCCGAAGGCGAAGGCCGTGCGTTCGAATCGCGCCAGGTGCGCCATCGTCTAAGAGTGTAATAAGGAATAATAAAAATGGCAGAAAAAATTATACAAGCAAAAGCTCTAGAAATCATAGAATCTGATGAAAAAGAAGTCCAGTGCGATGGTCCTAAATTTAGCAAACATCCCCGTGTTTATTTAAATATGGGCAATGAAGATTTTGTGGTTTGCCCTTACTGTAGCCGTAAGTTTGCGCTTAGCAAACAGGCTAAAGAGCGCCACGCATCTTAAGCGTTTTTATCCGATCTTCAAGGCTGTCTAAGGGCAGCCTTTTTGTATGGAACTGGTAACCGTTGACTAAAATAATAAAAGGTTTTTGCTTATCTAAGTGTGGTATATCTAAGCTATTTAAAATGTCCTGATATATCCCAATTTGTTTGTAATAGCCTGTAACAGAGGTGCGTAATTTTTCACGAATATCTGTCATAGATGCACCCTGCTCAAGCAGTAAATCTAAAATGCTTTCAAATTTTAAATCCGTCGTATTAATAAGCGGTTGGTAAAGCTTATCAAGCATACCCATTTCCCAAACCAATAAAATCAAACTGTTCACATCATCTTGCACCTTCGGCATAATGCGTAGGTGGCTACTATTGCTATATTTATGACGAATTTCTTCAAATTCTTTCAAAAAGTTCAAGGTTTCAGGCTTATTAAAATCAATAAATAGATCTATTTTAATAAGCTGATTGGCTAAACCAAAATGAGGCGCTGTAATTTTTTTAGGGAGTTTTTGGGCAATAAGAGGACGCTCTGGCTGTGCAAAATCTATAGGTTGCTTGCTATATTTTGGGCGGATGTGGCTTAAATCTCGGTTCTCATACAAATTACCAATAAGCCCTTTAGCCTCTTTTTGTTCCGGTTGCTGTTCGTTATTTGCAGTATTTACTGTTGTTGCTTCATAAGAAAAAAGCAGCCTTAGGCCCATTAAGCCTAAAGCTGCTAACATAAAACTAAAGCCTAGCCAAAAAAGTTGTGTCTGAGGCTTTTTTTGCATTATTTTTTGTCGTTTTCGTTAAGAAGACGTTCAATGATTGCAACAAATTTATCAACAGGCTGTGCACCGTTTACAGGAACACCGTTAACAAGGAAGAAAGGTGTACCTTGTACGCCAACTTTAGAACCCTGTTGCATATCTTTATCAACCTGTGCATTTAGTTCATCAGAATTGCGGTCTTTATTGAATTTCTCAATATCAAGCTCTAGTTCTTTCGCAAGGTCTAGGTATAGCTCTTCACCAATAAAACGCTGACGTTCAAATAAAGCATCGTGGAATTCTTTAAATTTACCTTGTTTAAATGCGGCATGAGAAGCGCGCGCTGCGGCACGTGCATTAGGGTGAATGCTTTCAAGCGGGAAGTGCTTGTAAACAACTTTAACTTGGCTTGGGTAACGTGCCATAACTTGTTTAAGTGTATCATAACCACGCTTACAGAATGGGCACTCAAAGTCAGAGTATTCAATAATTGTAATTGGCGCATCATCAGGGCCAATAATTGGGTTGTTTGCATCAAACGTATCTTTAATTGGGTTGCTGAACGCATTTTCTAGTTGCGCTTTACCGTCTGCGATACGTTGTTTTTCTACTGCAGAGTTAATAGAATCAAGTAGCTTTGTACCGTTATCTTTCACCCAGGCTTCAATTAGCGTATTCACTTGCTCATCTGTCATAGATGCGCTTGTAGCTGTTTTTTGTGTCATCATAACACCACCAATAGCAAGCACTACGATAAGTGTTAGGATAGAAACTGCATTTTTCACTAGAAAATCCTTCATCATTTGTTTTTCTTTATTTGTTGTTGAACATATGAAAATAATACTGTCACAGCCCATTGCAAAAGTAAATAGAATTTGAGACTATTCCTAAGCAGATTTTAAAGAAAGTAATTCCCATGCATATTGAGCAAAGCCGTAAATATAGTGAACAAGCCTGGAAAGAAAACCCTAAACTTAGCCCAAATTCATGGCGTGTTGTGGAAGGATTAACACTTTCTAAGTTTTCACTGGATCTTCAAGGAACTAAAAAAGATAAAGTACAGCCCTATCTGTTAGCACATGGCTTAAATCATGTGTTTATTAACACAACAGAAACAGCAGATGCGCCGCAAGAACTTTCTACCTTTAAGCAAAGTCACCCTAACCATGTTGTTATTGCGCAATCTGATTCTAATAATCTTTTAAAAACAATGGATTATGCAAATATCTTGCTTATTGACCCTATGCAGGAAACTGTGACTCAACGAGACTTGGAAACTTTAGAAACCGCCGTTAAAGAAGGTAAGCTTATCACTTACGGTGTTGCAAGCTATCGCTATACGTTGCCTAAAGAACATCCTTTGTTTTTGGATCTGAATCAAACAATTGAATTAGCAGAAAAAGCGGCTCAAGTTGTTTATGGTCGTAAAAAACGTAGCCAGCTTAAAGTTGTTGCTGCGCCTTATAGTTTGTTTAATTTAGCAGCTCTTACAGAAGTAAATCATCAGGCAAAAACATTTTATGATGATGAAGCTGTTCCCTTGTTAGAAATGGTTGCCCGCCGTCATTTAACCTTTATTGCTCAAGAATCAACTTTAATCCCTTTCAAAGAAGGTTATTTGTACGCACCAGCACAGCCAGATGTAAGTTATGCCCAAGCCCTTAAAGACTTAGGCAAAGAAGAAGTTAAAATGATGCGCCTTTTATCTCAAGACTTACAAAAAGCCTTTCCTGCTTTAAGTATTCTTGTGCCAGATCTTTTGCAGAAAACAGATATTTTTTCTTTTGAAAAAGCTTGGCAAGAAGTGCGTTTGACATTTAGCTATTTGCTTCCTCACTTGGAAGAGCATATGGAAAATTTTAAAGCCTATACAGAAAAAGCCCAGCTACTATATAAAGCGGCAACTTATGAGCTTATGTGTAAGCAGGTAGAAAAACTGCCGCTTGAAAGTTTACGAGAAAAACTTTCAGTAGAAGAAAAAGAACTTAGCCTAAAAGAGTTGATGTTGCAGATTGCTGTGAGCACGCCTTCGGTTTCTTTAGTGGTGCTTAATAGTGCGTCTGTTCAGGGTGCACACTCTGTTATTAAGCTTATGGAAATGCCAGATATTGCAGATATTGCTGGTATTTTGTCTTAAAAACAATCTCCGCTATTGACTTTATAAGAATCTGCTCTTAATTAAGGAGCAGATCTTTTTTTCTTTTCTAAATTAAAAACTCCTAAGGAGGAGTAAATGTTTAAAAGTAAAACTTTTAAAATAGGTGCTGTTTTTGGGGCTTTTTTACTTACTTTTGTCGCGCTTCTTTATGTTGGGCTTCAGGTAGGCAAGGAGGCTTTACCAGATAAAGAGGCAAGCTTGGTGCTTGCTAAGTACCAAGGGAAATATAATCCTTGTAACCTCAAAAACCATAGGGAACATGTTTCTTCAATGAAGCATCAATCCGTTGCTAAGCTGCAAACGGCTTTTGGGTTTGCGGTGGTTTTTGAAAACTTAACGACTTTGTCGTCGTTAAGTTTTAAAGAGATGGCCGAAGAAAAAGTTAAGCAGCTGGAAACAGGTGCGCTGACTTTTAATGTCATCCGTAAAAATTTTCGCAGTTTTCATGCGGAATTTATGGAAGGTGATATTAACTTTATCACCAAAAACTGTTCTTTTGATTAACTAAGGAATGAGTATGATTAAGGTAATTAATTACTGGTTTATGCCAGCAGTGCTGTCACTTCTGTTAACAGCAGGGGCGATTTACGGCTTTAGTTTTTTTATCGCCAAAGCGCAGGATGTAGAAAAAGCAGTTCCTGCGGCGGTTGAGTTGGGGCAGCAGATAAAAAATGCCGGATATATTCCGGCATCTGAGCGATAGCAAAAAGCCACCTTCGGGTGGCTTTTTGTGGTTTAAACGTCCATATTCAAAACAAACACATATTCTTGTTCAGAAGATAAATCAGGCATAAAAACATAGCCTTCTTGTTTAAAGTTTTTTAAGTCTTCTATGTTATCAATGCGGTTTTTAATAATATAGTTAGCCATCATGCCCCTTGCGCGCTTTGCCATAAGCCCAATAGTTTTAAGCTTACCGCCTTTATGCTGTTTAAAGGTAACTGTGTAAAGGGGTTGTTTCAGTTCTTTAGGTTTAACAGCCTTAAAATATTCTTGGCTGGCAAGGTTAATAATAGGCCCTTGCGCATGTTTGTTGATAAGACCTGTAATGCGACTTGACCAAAATTCATATAAGTTTTTTGCACCATCTGCTGCAAATTTTTTGCCCATTTCTAAGCGATAAGCTTGCATAAGATCAAGGGGACGCAATAAGCCATATAGGCCAGAAAGAATACCTAAGTGTGCTTGTGCAAATGCAAGATCATCTTCCGTATAATCTGCCACATCCATTTTGTCGTAAACATCTCCTTTAAAAGCAAATAGAGCTTGGCGTGCATTTGCTGGCGTAAAGGGTGTTGTGAATTGTTGAAAACGTTCGTAATTGGTGCGAGCAATTTTCTCGGAAACATCCATAAGAGACATAATGTCTAGCGTTGAGAGTTTTTGTGCTTCTTGTACAAGTTTTTTAGAATCTTCTAATAAGCTTGGAGAGGTGCTTTGTTGTGTTGTAACAGGTGTATCAAAGTCTAGCGTTTTAGAGGGTGAAAGAAGCATATACATGGAAGTATCCTTGTTTAATGAGATTAACGAATATGTAGAAAATTTAACATAAATGAAAAAAAGAGAGAAGGGTTTTAGGGTTCTGATTAGTTAAACAGTCTGTTCAATAAAACAAAACACAAAGGATTGTAAAAATGATACCAGAACTTTTTATTTATGGATTAGGATTTTCAGTGGGTGATGTGGATATGCAATTAAAACATGCTGTTCCTGTTTATACAGCACCAAAATATGTTGTAGAACAAAGGTATGCCTATGATCATTTTAGTGAAATTGATTATAGAATTCGGAAGCAAAGAGAAGACATGGAGGGTCGAATGCAATCTGTAAAAGAACGTGTTTATGGTAAACAAGAGCGCATGCGTAAAGAGCACAGGCAATTACGTAAAGAAGACAGAAAACTGCGCCGTGCAGATAGGCAAATGCGTCGTGATATACGAGACCTTGAAAAACGTGTTGGCCGTTTAGAAAGGGATAATTTCTGGGATTAATTATCCCAGAAATTAGCTACTTTCTTAAAAAAGCCTTCTTTTTTAGGGGAGTTGTTATCTCCCATGGTTGTGCGCAACTGTTCCAGAATTTCACGTTGCTCATCTGTCAGCTTAGAAGGGACTTCTACTTGTACATTAACGTACATGTTACCTTGTGGTTGACCATGCAAGCCAGGCATACCTTTGCCGCGTACACGGAATTGTTGGTCTGGTTGCGTACCTTCTGGGATATTGATTTTAACGCGGCCGCCTTCTATGGTTGGTACTTCGACTTGACCGCCCAAAGCAGCATCTACAAAGTTTACAGGGACATCAACGAACAGATGGTTATGCTCTCTTTCAAAAATATCGTGGCCTTTAATTGAGATAAAGATGTAAAGATCCCCAGATGGGCCGCCGTTATGACCTGCTTCACCTTCGCCAGATACGCGAATGCGAGAACCATCTTCTACGCCTTGTGGGATGCTTACTTCTATAGTCTTATCTTTTTTCTTAACGCCTGCGCCATGGCAATCTGGGCAAGGGTCTTTAATAATTTTGCCCGAGCCACCACAGTGATGACATGTACGTGCTAAGCTAAAGAACCCCTGCTGTACACGTACTTGGCCATGACCATGACAAGTGCTACATGTTTGCGCAGATGTGCCTTTTTTAGCACCTGTGCCTGAACAGCTTGAACACTCTTCTGTTGATGGGATTTTTACTTTTACTTTTTTGCCTTTATAGGCATCTTCTAGGCTAATATTTAAGTTATAACGTAAGTCGGCACCACGAGTGCGACCGCTATTATGGCCAGCACCACCGCCGCCGAAAATATCACCGAACATGTCGCCGAACATATCACTAAAATCGGCACCGCCAAATCCGCCACCACCGAAGCCACCGCCAGCGCCGCCCATGCCACCTTCAAAGGCTGCGTGGCCCATTTGGTCGTAGGCTGCTTTTTTCTGCGGGTCTTTAAGAACATCGTAAGCCTCGTTAAGTTCTTTAAACTTTGCTTCGGCTTCAGGGTTATCGGCGTTACGGTCTGGGTGATATTGCATGGCAAGCTTTCGGTAAGCACGCTTAAGCTCTTTCTCATCTGCGCCTTTGCTTACACCTAGTACTTCATAATAATCACGTTTAGACATCTTAAAACTCTCACTTAATTTTTAACGTTTTTTCGGGTTAATAATTTTAAGTAAGAGGGCGATAACATCACCCCCAAACTTAAAACTACTTGGCGTTAGATGCGTTGTCGTCTTTCACATCTTCAAACTCAGCGTCTACAACTTCAGCATCTGGTACATCTTCAGCTGTTGTATCAGCAGCGCCTTCAGCAGGTTGCGCTTGAGCTTGTTGCTCTTTATAGATTGCTTCACCAAGCTTCATAGAGGCTTGTGTAAGGCTTTCTGTTTTTTCTTTAAGCGCTTCTGCTGTTGCGTTTTCGTCTTTAAGTGTTTCTTCTGTTGCTGATAAAGCTTCTTCAATCGCTGCTTTATCATCTGCAGAAATTTTATCACCGTGTTCAGAAAGAGATTTCTTCACAGAATTTACCATAGATTCAGCGTGATTACGTGCTTCTACTTTTTCTGCAACTTTTTCATCTGCTTCACGGTTTGCTTCGGCTTCTTTAACCATGCGGTCGATATCTGAATCATCTAAACCACCGTTTGCTTGGATTTGGATAGATTGTTCTTTACCTGTACCTTTATCTTTTGCAGAAACATTTACGATACCGTTGGCATCAATATCAAATGTTACTTCAATTTGTGGCACACCGCGTGGCGCAGGTGGGATATCAGCAAGATCAAACTGACCTAGTAATTTGTTATCTGCTGCCATTTTACGCTCACCCTGCATGACACGAATTGTTACAGCAGATTGGTTATCTTCAGCTGTTGAGAACACTTGAGATTTTTTAGTAGGGATTGTTGTATTGCGCTCGATAAGAGGAGTTGCAATACCACCCATTGTTTCGATACCAAGTGTAAGAGGTGTTACGTCTAGCAGTAAAACGTCTTTCACATCACCTGTTAACACGCCACCTTGAATGGCAGCACCCATAGCAACAACTTCATCTGGGTTTACACCTTTGCTTGGCGCTTTACCAAAGAATTTTTCTACAGATTCTTGCACTTTAGGCATACGTGTTTGACCACCAACAAGGATAACTTCATCAATTTCTGATTTAGAGATACCAGCATCATCTAGGGCTTTTTGGCAAGGAATCATAGATTTTTCGATAAGCTCACCAACAAGTTCTTCTAGCTTAGAGCGTGACATTTTAACTTGTAAATGTTTAGGACCAGAAGCATCAGCTGTAATAAAAGGTAGATTTACTTCTGTTTGAGAAGATGAAGAAAGCTCAATTTTAGCTTTTTCTGCAGCTTCTTTTAAGCGTTGTAGTGCTAGGTTATCTTTACGTAAGTCGATACCATTTTCTTTTTCAAACTCTGATGCTAAGAAATCAATAATACGCATATCGAAGTCTTCACCACCTAAGAATGTATCACCGTTTGTAGATTTAACTTCAACAACGCCATCACCAATTTCTAGTACAGATACGTCAAAAGTACCACCACCAAGGTCGTAAACAATAACAGTTTTAACGTCGTCTGAATCTTCAGAAATACCATATGCAAGTGCTGCTGCTGTTGGTTCGTTTACCAAACGTTTAATTTCTAGACCAGCAATTTTACCAGCATCTTTTGTTGCTTGACGCTGTGCGTCATTAAAGTAAGCAGGTACTGTTACAACGGCCTCAGTAATTTTTTGGCCTAGGTAGTCTTCTGCTGTTTTTTTCATTTTTTCAAGGATCATGGCAGAAACTTCAGAAGGAGACATCTTCTTACCATTTGCCTCAACCCAAGCGTCACCGTTATCTGCCTTAATAATACTGTAAGGCACCATAGACATATCTTTTTCAACTTCAGCATCTGTAAAACGACGACCGATAAGGCGCTTAATTGCAAACAATGTGTTTGCAGGGTTTGTTACCGCTTGACGTTTTGCTGACATACCAACAAGACGCTCTTCTTCTGTAAATGCAACAACAGAAGGGGTTGTGCGCATACCTTCAGAGTTTTCGATTACTTTTGCGTCGCCGCCTTCCATAACAGAGACACAAGAGTTTGTTGTACCTAAGTCAATACCAATAATTTTAGACATTTTTACTCTCCTTTGTTAATTACTTTGCAGATTTAGCCACGCCAACCATAGATGGACGGAGTAGACGGCCAGATAATGTGTAACCTGCTTGCATTTCTTGTACGATAGTGCCTTCGTCAGCTTCATCTGTTGGCACTTCAAACATAGCCTGATGAAGTTCTGGGTTGAGTTTTTCACCCATCGCTTCAATACGTTTAATTTCTACTTTTTCAAAAGCGGAGTTAAGACCAGAAAGTGTCATTTCGATACCTTCTGTTACTGCTTTATGTTCTTCTGAAACATCTAGTTTCGTGAGTTCTTCCATAGCACGACTAAGATTATCGTGCACAGAAAGCATTTCTTTTGCAAAGCTCACAACACCGTATTTACGGGCGTCTGCAAGTTCTTTTGCTTGGCGACGTTTCATGTTTTCAAGGTCTGCCATTACACGCATGGCTTTGTCTTTCCACGCTTGAGCTTCGTCAGAAGGCTGCTCTGTTACTTCTTCTAGTTGTTCAGGAGTAAGCTCTTCAGGTTGTTCTTGGTTGTTGATGTTATCTTGTTCGTTCATCTAACACTTTCCTTATTTATGAGTGTTTATTTGCCATAACTTGGCTAAGCACTTTGGCTGTATAATCAACAAGTGCTACATTTTGTTGATAATCCATACGCATTGGGCCAATAACAGCAAGGGTGCCTGCTTGACCATCTGCATTTGTGTAGTTTGCGGTAATCATTGCACAGTCTTCTGCGCCTTCAATCGGGCAATCTGCACCAATGAAAATTTGTACGCCAGGCCCTTTTTTAACTTCGTCCAAAAGACCAATAAGAAGCTTCTTCTCTTCAAAAACATGAAAGAGGCTTTTAAGTTTTTCACGTACAAGTTCGGGGTAGCCGAATAAATTTTGAGAACCTGCAACAATAAGTTCTTTGCCTGTTGTTTCTTCTAGTTCATCAATATCAAAAAGCTGTGTCGCAACATACTCATCAAAGGCGCGTTTTTGTTCACGTAGGCCTTGCACTATTAGTTCTCTGGCTTCGGTGAGTGTTTTACCTTTTGTAAGTGCGGTAAGTTCTTGCGCGGCTGTTTTGAGTTGTTGTTTGTCGATATCATTTGGCACTTCCATGAGGCGGTTTTCAATGTGCCCCTTTTCGTAAACAAGTACAGCTAATACGTTGCCACTACCTAGGCGTATAAATTGCAGTTCATCAATAGGTTCATCTGCTTTTTTGGGTGCTAGAACAAGACCTGTGCAGGCGGTCATTTCACCAAGTTTGTTGGATGCTTCTTTAATGAGACCCTCCATATCTGTTGCTTCAGCAGATATGCTCTCTAGCTGTTTTTTAATTGCAGCATTTGGCTCAGAAACCTGTAAAACGCCCTGTGTGTAAATGCGGTAGCCTTCTTCTGTAGGGATGCGTCCCGCAGATGTATGTGGACTAATGAGCAAGCCTTCTTTTTCAAGGTCTGCCATAACAGCGCGAATGGTAGCAGAAGACACGTTTAAAGACTCAAGATCAGCCAAGGCTTTAGAGCCAACAGGTTGCCCTGTTTTTGTATAAATATCTATTAATTCACCCAAAACTTTGAGGGCACGATCTTTAAGTGTCATAAAGCGAACCTTTTAGATTACTTAATGTTTATAATGTTGTATTTATGTTCTTTATATAGAGTATATTAGCAGTCTTTTAAAGAGAGTGCTAGAAGAAATTAGCAAAAAATGCATGAGAGTGCCAATTTTTTCTTTATTATTATGTTTATAGCTTGCGTTTTTGTGAGTTTTTGTATACTTTATTCTTTGTAAGGCTTGTCCCTTTTTCTAAATATGTCCCTTTCTAGGGGCTTTTTTTAACCTTTCTTAGTGGAGTTTTTATGAGCGACTGTATGACGGTTGTGATTTATACAGGTTTGGGGGTTTCCTCTTATTCTAAAGAACAGGCAACTTTTTTTGTATCTGATGTGTATGATATTTCGGAGGTTTTTTACCTTGATGAGAATACAATTCATGAACTATCAGATAATAAAGATGCTGTAGATCTGTTTATTATGCCTGGTGGCAGTACGACTGATTTTTTAACAGGTCTTGAAGAATCTGGCATTTTGGCAATATTGGATTATGTTGCTAGTGGCGGGTTGTACTTAGGCTTTTGTGGTGGTGCCTACTTGGGGGCGCATCGCGTGTGTTTTAAAACCCAAAAGGGCGATCAGCTCTTTAACCTTGAAAACGAACGTCCTTT
>JAAZVW010000030.1 GCA_018623135.1 Pseudomonadota bacterium | reverse complement strand
TTTCTCTTTTCAGAAGCTTTATCAAGCTCATCTGTTACAGCATCCCAATCTTCCGTTGATGAAGAAGATGTTGACGAAGAGCCACTTTGAGCTTCACACTCTGCTTTGGCTTCGGCCATTTTTTCTTCTTTTTCAGCTGTAAGCTCATTAATCTTTTCTTCTGCCCATGGCTGTAGAGCATATAATGCACCAATAGCTTGTTCACGGTCACCACTTTGAAGCGCTTGAATACCCACAAGACCTGTCCACACACCAACAGGTTTACCAGCAACACATGAGCCACCAAGCTCGTTAATACGCTGGCCAGTAATAGCCAAAGCATCTTGACGCTCTTGCTCTACTTCTTCAATTTGGCGACGTTGATCTTGCTCACGTTCAAAGTTAGAAATTTTACCATCTTTATTGATATCAGCAGCTGCGAAATCAGCCGGGTCATCATATGGGCCTTGCGTACCATGCAAGCCATCAAAGACATCTTGACGCAATTGCTGCTCTTCTTCTGCGCTCATACCTGGAATATCCTGTTCCATAGCAGAGTTATCAACAAGGCCTGAATTACGAATACGTTCATCTGTCATGTCTTGCTTAGGCAAGATATAGGCATCCGCACAATATTTGTGAGCCGCTTCTTGCGCTGCTAAACATTTTTGATAATTTGGACCAAAACTTTTAGACCATTGACCCTTAATATACGTATTTGTAAGCGGATTTAAATACTGTTGATCCTGATCACACAGGAACACCATTTTACGGTTATCATCATAATAAGGGATAAGCTCATCAGCTTCATCACGTGTCATCAAGAAATACTCGGTTTGGCTATCGTTTGTTTCACCTGCATATTCTGGCATAGCTGGATTATTACGACATTCTTCCGAAATTGTACCTAAACCCTTTTGCTGATCTAAAAAGGCTTGTTGAATATTTGCTTTTTGCGTATCAGACCAAGCTTGTAGACGCTGAACCTCTTGTTCCAGTGTTGCGCGGTCTTGATGATTTGCCGGAAGTGCCCAAACCATTTCTGCGCTTTGATAACCTATAGAGACAGCAAGTTGGTTGAGCTGTTCATTCACCTGCGTTTCCATTTCGCGTAGGGCTGCATTTTTATCTTTTGTTGCATTTTGAATATGGCAAACTTGCGCAAAATTCACACCTGCAGGAGGCGCATAACCTTCAATTTGGTTACGGCGTACCATGCCCACACGCGTACCACTACCATATACATAGTTAGATGTGTAATCTGTACAGTTACCATCAGCAGGCGCAAAGGCGTCTAGCTTTGGATTAGAGATCATCTCTTCAACATCTTCTAGGTCTGTTGAAGCTTCTGTAAGCGCCATTTCTGCCTGGCAAAGAACGTTGGGGTCTACATTACCAGTTTTAACCATTGTATGCACAGCTTTTGCAAGATCACGGTAACGCTTCATCTTTTGCACAATAGGCCAGTTATTAATATTTGTGAGGTTACGGACTTGATCTCGAATTTGTTTCGCCTGTTCAACATAGTCCATCGCCTGTTCAGCCATTTCATAAAAGCCTAGAGCAACTTCAATAGCTTCACCCATGTCGCCGCCACCGCCGCCGCCATCGCCGCCTTCAATTACCCATTCCATAATTTTACAAGCTTGAACTAAAAAGGCGTCACGACCTGAAACATCTAGCTCATGTCGGCTTAATGCTTCAACACCAAAAACATTGGTTTCATACATTTTACGCGGAACAAATTCCGCCATACCACCCGTACCAGCACTAAAAATACCTTGAGAAGGACCTACAATAGAGCTCCCTTTATCAATATCACCAAGGTCGGTGATCATTTTTTTCATGATATCATCATCTAGACCCAAGAAGGTCACACCTTTTTCACGCAGTACCTCGACAATAGCTGTTGGGGCATTGTAATCGGTTACAATGTCAAAAACTAGACCGCAAGAACAAGGCACAGCTTGAACTAAGCTTGGTGGCGCCCAAAAATCAATTGTAAAATTATATTTAAAGCACTCATCGCCACCTTCTACTTTTTTACTAAAGTTACCTTGGCGTTTTGCTTTAGGTTTTTTATTTGTAATGGTAATCGTATCTGGCGCTGTGATATTTTCTTCTTGAGCATTTGCTAAAGCTGTTTCTTTATCTTGGAAGCAATTTTCTGACGCGCCATCGCCGCCAAATTCAATTTTACAAGAGACCTTCTTTTCATCTGGTGTAATTGCACCACTAGCAGATTCTATTTCTTCAAGCGATAGACTTTTATTGATACCACAAGGGATATATGCCTCTTCATCTGTAGAGTTTTTCATTTCCTCAATAAAAGTATCTAAACAGGCTTTTTGAGACATTTTACGGCTATATTCCGCGTTGGCGTCTCTTAGTTTTTCAACAACATTTCTCTTGGCTTTATTTTCATTCTCACAAGAAGCAAAGGGATTAAAACGACAACGACTACGATCATTTGCTTTTTTAACTTCTTTTTTTACGTCGTTACCAATTTTTTGAATTTCATCTTCTGTATACAGCACAGTTGAAGAGGCGTCCCACTGCTTCATTTGCATACGAATAAGCGCCTCACCACCTGTTGCGTTTTTACTCATGCTTCTAAGAGCAGAATAGGTGGTGTTTGCTTCGGCAATATTTGAATGGACACGGGCAACAAAACTATCAATAGCCTCTGGTTCAAAACCTTCTTTGGCTTCCGCAAGCTCCCTTGCTTTTGCAGCAAGGCTATTTACCTCTGCTGTAGAAAAGACGACTTGACCGACAACTTCTTCTGTATTAGCAGCATTAATAAGCATATTTTGGAAAATAGGCTGATTGATAATTTCCATCTCTTCTGCAGAAAAGATAGATTCAGCCCAAGAACTTAGCGCTACAACTGAAAAAGTAGCTGCTAAAATAAAACGTTTAAAGTGCCCCATATGCTTACCCAACATATTAATTAAATCCTTTATGCCCCATAATTAACTTTATATGAGGGTTTTACTGCTATAAATCAAGGTTATGGTTTAAAGTCTTCTTTATTTACCCAGACATCAAACCCGCTAGACAAGGTAACGTTTACAACATCTCCAACATGAGATTTAACAAAAACATCTTCATCTTTCTTTTTAAGCACGCAATCTGCTTTTTCGATAAGGTCGTTACGAAGATCTATCGCACTTTGCTCAGAATACTGATTAAACTTAACCAATGCCTTTTGGCTAATACAGTAAATAGAATTTTTAGTAAGTGTGCCTGCTTGGGCAATAGAAGAGGCGCAAATAAAGGCAACCACTAAACTTTGTTTTAACATCTTTAATACCTTAATATTTCAAGTGTTTTACTGTTAATTGCTCTACCTTCAATAAAAATAAAGATAGACTCCCAGATAATTCTTTCATAAGTTCAGAAAAGTCTCAAGAAAAGAGCGTTTTTTAGCAATTAATTTTTGAAAGCTGTGATATATTGGTAACCCATAAAAACAATATTACTAACTCTGTGGAATTATTTATGTTTATTTTAACCAATATTATTGTCGCTATCGTTCTTATTCTAAATACTATTTTAACAATTTATACATTTATTGTAATTGGTTCTGCGCTGATTAGCTGGGTGAATCCAGACCCGCGCAACCCTATTGTGCGTACATTGCGCATGCTCACTGAGCCTCTGTACCAAAAAATTCGTAAGCGTATTCAATTAAACACGCCAATTGATATTGCTCCTATTATTGTTATTTTAGTTATTATGTTTATACAAAATGGTATTTTACCTTCTATTAATCAATTTGCTATTATTTTGGGTAACTAAAAAATATGTCTGCTGTGAGTAAAGCCCTAAAACGCACAACAGTTGTAAGCGGTATCGTAAACTGTATACTTGCTGTTGTTAAAATTGCAGCAGGCGTATTTACTGGCGCAAAATCATTAATTGCAGATGGGTTGCATTCATTAAGTGATGTTGTTACAGATGTTATTTCTTACCTCATTTTAAACGTTAGTCGCAACGAAGCAGACGAAAACCACCCCTATGGCCATGGTAAGTTTGAAACCTTTGGCACCATGTTTTTAGCTGTGGCGCTATTATTAACAGCTCTTTTTATTAGTTACGACGCACTACATGATTTAATTTTAGAGGAAACAAACAAACTTAGCCCAACAGCACTTTGGATTGCACTGTTTTCTGTTATTGCTAATGAAGGCTTATTTTTTTACTGCTTACATATTGGTAAAAAACATCATTCTAAAATGATTATTGCCAACGCTTGGCACCATAGAACAGACAGCCTCTCTTCTGTTGCTGTTGTTATTGGTATTGGCTTAAGCCTTATGGGACTACCTGAATTTGATGCCATTGCTGCTATTGTGGTAGGTCTTATTATTGGCTATGCCGCAATAAAACTTGGCTTAGATGCTTTTAATGAGCTTGTAGAAGCCGCGGCACCTCAAAGCCTATTAGATGACATTGAAAAAACAACTCTTGCGACAGAAGGTGTTCTTGGCTGCCATAATTTACGTGCACGCATGGTTGGTGGCCATGCCGTTGCTGACTTGCACTTAGAAGTAAACCCCTTTATTTCTGTAACCGAAGGGCATTTAATTGCAGATTCGGTTGAAAAACGCCTGATTCAAAACATTAAACTCATAGAAGATGTTGTTGTGCACATAGACCCTAAGGCACACACTAACATTGACACCCTTAACCTACCAAGCAGACAACGCCTAGAGCGTAAAATAACTGAAACACTCGTCGAAATTAATGTGAGCGCTCAGCTTTTAAATGTATACCTTAACTTTTTAAATGAAGGCATACAGGCTGATCTTGTTTTTTCGGAAAATCTAAGCCCGACAGAAAAAGACAAGCTTTCTCAAGCCTTAAAAAAAGAGAATATTTACCATATTCTCTTTTTAATAAAAGCCTAGACACCCTAGCTTTAAGGTAGTTTAAAATAGTCCACTGTGCTTGTTGCTAGTGCAAAATAAACATCTTGAGAAAAATCATCTACATACCCTGTCACGCCATGTAATCCTGCAATACTTTTTGTAAAGACAGGGGCGTAAGTCGTACCGTTCCATTTAAATACATATCGATTTGCTGGGTATGGCGCTGCAGCTCTACACATCATATAATTGTTTTTAGCAACAACGTAAAGACTTCCACCTTCACAGTCTTCCGCTCCTGTAATAGCGACAAAAGAAGTTAATAATGTTTTATTATTAAAATCCATAGTTGCGACTTGCAGCCCACTACCTGAACGGTGAAAAACTTTTTGTCCGTCTTTTGCGAAAAACTTATCTCTCGCATCTCCCAATACCGCCACCTCAGTTAACCCTGTTGGATTGGTAATATTTGCATTTGTAAGCTCACTAAATGACATAAAATAGTATTTAGAATCAATAGGTAAACTCCAATAAAGAACAGGACCATAAGGCGTCATCTCTGAAACTTGATAATTAAATGCACCATCAAGCGCTTGCACAGTACCACCTTGACCTACAAGCTGAAAAGATGTTGTATCTACGCGTTCAAAAACTTCTATACCCCAAATAAAGTTAGAATTTACTGTTGGGTGACGATAATGATACATAACATAGTCGCCCTGTACAAAAACTTCAGTTGCCCACTCATTTAAGTTTGTGCCTGCATTTACATGGCCAATATTAAGCTTTCCATCGGGTTCAACAACAGCGTATGTAAAGCCTGAATAAGCAGCACCCTGATAACCAATAACAGCCAAATCACCATCCATAAAACAGCTACTTACTGTACGACCACTTTTAAGGGGCGCTATTTCTGTAAGACCTGTGTTTTTATCTGCCAGCGCTTGCCAACTCCCTACCTCTGTATAGCCTAATATTTTAAAACCAGCAGGGCTACAGAGCAATAAATAAGAGTTTGTCGCTGAAAGAGCTATCGCATCCTGCCCATTAACCTGATTACTAAAACTGCCATCACCTGTAATTTTTGTAAAGTTCACAAAGCCCTCTGCTAAAGTAGAGCCACCCTCTCGCCTTTCAACAAGAGCAGGTGCGCACATAGCTTGGGTAATTTGCGTACCCGCAACTTGCATACCCGCTTTCCAGCTTTTAAGTTCACCATCGGCAGGCACACGTAACATACCGTATTGCCCGCAAAGCATAATTTCTTCTAGTTCTTGACGGCGTTGCTTGACATCTTCTTCTAGCTGTTTGGTTTCTGTTGCTACGGTGTCTGCAACAACTTTTAAGACTTTAAAACGATCACGTGCGACTTCATCACGGCCTAAATCTATAAGAGGCGTTGTGAGAATAGGGGTTTTTGTCTGTGCAGATGAAACGACTGCCAAACTACAAAAAACAAACAAAATTATGAAAAGCTTTAATATAATACGCATCGCCCCTAGTCCTTCTATACCCATTAACACTCACATAAGGAGTACATGTTATATATAGAGAGCATAAGCCATTAAATCAACCTAGGATTTATATTAGCAAGAGTTTATTACTTTAAGCGACGGTAATAAATGCGATAGTATTTAGAGCTTAATGCTGAAAGGTTTGGTGTTGTAAACATAAAGCCATTTGAGACATTAACTTGGTTATAGGCAGAATGCATCCATGTTTCACCTGAAGTTGTTGACCAAGGTACATTTTCAACAACCCAGCTCCCATTTTTATATGAAATCACTTTGGCCGCTGTGCTATTTATGCCAGTAGAGCTATTATAGGTACCCGCCCAACAAAAAAACTCTGTGGAACTTGAAACCCTATAGAAAATATTACCTGAGCCAGAATCCATACGATCAGCAAAGCAAGTTGGATTAACACTTTGATTTATACGAGGTTGCGCATGCGTAACTGTTAAGCTTTGACTAAGTGCATAACTATTAGAGGCTGAATTAAATTTGAAAACATATATACGTTCTTGCAATGAGCCTACATAACCACCCGAACAGAAGAAATACTGACCATCTTCTGTAACGGTATAATTTACATAAGAGGCACAGGTAGCACCTGTTATATTTACAGGTTTATTATCTACATTACTTAAATGAGTTGCAGTTTCGATTTGAGCAATGGGCACAAAAACAGGGTTAGCACTATGTTGAATTGAAAAAAGACCATTTTTAGAAAGATGAATATCTCTTTCAAAACCAGCGCCTGTCACTTCTGTAAATAAAAGCTGGAAGCTCCCAGAACCGTTGTATTTATAAACAGACAAAAGATCCGCAAGAGAACTACCAGAATGCAGATTTTGTAAAAGAACAACATAGTTATTTTTAAACTGGATATTTTCTACCATTGCACCGACATAAGCACCCGATACTGTACCCACATTAACGACATTATTAACAACTTCTGCATAAGCAAAGCCATGGTTATCACGCAGAGAAAATACAGCAACGCCATTATCAAAAGCACAGCTATCTATATCACCACCTGGCGCTATGTTTTGTTGGTTGGAGGTATTTTTTAAAGGTTGCCAAACACCATCTATAATCTTCCAAATCTCAAAAGTATTGGTATATGTTGAGCAAGCCATAACCATATCTGCCGAAACAACAAGGTCTGTAATATGGTTTGTAAATTGCATTTGCATGTAGCCAACATCTGGGAGCTCTTCAAAGGCATCAACTGCATCTATGCGTTCAACAAGGGCAGGTGCGCACATAGCTTGGGTAATTTGCGTACCTGCAACTTGCATGCTTGATTTCCAGCTTTTAAGTTCACCATCGGCAGGCGCACGCAACATACCGTATTGCCCGCAAAGCATAATTTCTTCTAGCTCTTGACGGCGTTGCTTAACATCTTCTTCTAACTGTTTGGTTTCTGTTGCTACGGTATCTGCAACAACTTTTAAGGTTTGAAAACGATCACGTGCGACTTCATCGCGACCTAAGCCCATAAGAGGCGTTGTAAGGACAGGCGTTTTTGTTTGCGCAGAAGAAACCGCTGCGACACAACTAAAAACAAGCGCTATATACAGGTTTTTTAAAACCGAAGACATTTTTATAAAATCCCTTTTTACATCTACCTATAAATATAGCGCTCGTTTAAGCATATTCAATGTTAACAGTAAACTACGGCTGTTTTTGTTCTGCTTCTTGTCGTTTCATTTCTTGCATAAATAAAGCGCCAAAATTAACAGGGTCTATACTACCTGCTTTAAAGCCAGCATCTGAGATCATGCCTGATACAATATGGCGCGCAAATGGGAAAAGCAATGAAGGCGCTTCAACTGCCAATAATGGTGCAAGATGCTCTTGCGGAACATTCTCAACGTGGAACAAACCAACATACTCAAGCTCAACAATATAAGCTGTTTCGCCTGCTTCTGTTTTAGCATCGCCTTTAAGTTTTAAAGCTACTTCGTGTTGGTTTTCTGCTTTTGGCTGAATGTTTAAACCAACATTAAGGTTCATGTGTTGGTGCGCATTACCTTCTTCAAAAGGTGCCTTTACTGTTTCGAATGAAAAATCACGCACAAATTGGCCAAGTGGTTTAAAAATGGCTTGTGCTTGTTGTTCTGTTGTTTCGTTTTGAGTTTCGGTTGTTTTTTGTTCTTTTGACATCAGGTATACCCTTATATAATATTAGTGCGTAAAAATCCTAACAAAAGAAAGCCTTTAAAACAATGCCTGAATATGATTTTGATCTCTTTGTTATTGGCGCAGGTTCTGGCGGGCTTGCTTGTGCAAAACGTGCTGCAGCTTACGGCGCGACTGTTGCCATATGCGAAGGCGACAAAGTTGGTGGCACCTGTGTGATACGAGGATGCGTACCTAAAAAGATGATGGTAAACGCAGCACTTATAAAAAACAGCTTAGATATTTCAAAAGATTATGGTTTTTCTTACAATAACTTAACACAAGATTTTAAAGATTTTGTTGAAAAAAGAGATGCGGAAGTCGCCCGATTAAACGAGGTACATAAACGCTTACTTAAGGAAGCAAAAGTAACACTTATTGAGGGATACGGCTCTTTTAAGGGCGACCATAAAGTAGCTGTAGAAGGTAAAATATATACCGCAAAACATATTTTAATTGCCACTGGTGGCAAAGCTACTAAACCAGATGTAGAAAATAACCATCTTAGCATCACATCGGATGAACTTTGGCACATTAAAGAACTACCAAAACGTATGGCTGTGATTGGTTCTGGCTATATTGGGGTTGAGTTTGCCTCTGTTTTCAATGCTTTAGGCACAAAAGTTGATTTGATTGCCCGCAAAGGGGTGCCTTTGTCTAACTTTGATACAGATATTATGAATACACTTAAAGAACAACTTGAAGAAAAAGGGGTAAATATCATCAAAGGAACCCCCATAGCCTTAAGCGGGGCAGCAGAAAATGTAAACATTCACTTACAAGATAAAACTCTTGAGAATACTTACGATCTTGTGCTTTTTGCAACAGGAAGAGCCCCTAAAACAGAACAGCTTAACCTTGAAAACACACAAATTAAAACTGATACCCTAGGGGCTATTATAGTAAATGACCATTTTGAAACAGATGAACCCAATGTATACGCTTTAGGCGATGTGATTAACCGTGCAAATTTAACCCCTGTTGCCATTAGAGATGGTCGTTATTTAGCCGAAAACCTTTTTAACAACCAAAAACTAGAAGCTACTTACACCCCTATTGCAACAGCTGTGTTTTCTATTCCTGAAGTTGGTACCTGCGGCTTAACAGAGCAACAAGCCATACAAGCCTACGGTAAAGACAACATAAAAAACTACACAACCAAGTTCCGCCCCATGCTTTATGCCTTAGGCGACTGCACAGAAAAGTTTTTTGCCAAAATGATTGTACACAAAGAAACAGACAAGGTTTTAGGCATTCATATTGTTGGTAAAGATGCAGCTGAAATGATACAAGGATTTTCTGTTGCACTTACAATGGGCGCAACAAAGGCGGATTTTGATAATACAATTGCACTCCACCCTTCCTCCGCAGAAGAACTGGTTACACTAAGATAATATACGCAAAAAGGATAAAAGCTTTATGAAGCTATTTAAATCACACCAAAGCGAAGAACGTACAGTAAACGTATTACTTATAGGCTTTATTTTGCTTCCGCTCATTTGTAGCATCGCCTTTTTGTTTTGGGTGCTTTAATTACAAATAAGCTAAGCCTTATTTTAAGCTTCTATAAGCCCTAGGTTATGCATAGCAAGGCGGTAGCTATCTTTACGAAAACCTGCGACTTGATGGATACAATCTTCTGGTAGAATCCATTTATATTGGGAAAACTCTTGGTCTGCTGCTGTGGAAAGATCTACTTCTACGCCTTCTTTAAGTAAAAAGAGAAACCATTTTTGTTTTTGTCCCTTCCAGCTACGCACAAACTCTTTTGGCAGGTCATAGGTTGTCCAATCTGTTGATTCTTTTAGCAGAATAACTTGATCTTCTGAAAGGCCTGTTTCTTCCTTAAGCTCACGCCATGCGGCTTGTTCTGCTGTTTCATCCGCATCTATACCGCCTTGAGGAAACTGCCAAGCACCTTCTGCATCTGCACGTTCTGCAAAAAAGAGGCGACCTTCAGGATTCTGGATAATAAGAGCGACAGCTTGACGGTATGACATAATGTGAAATCTCCTTTTTAATATCACTAAAATGGTAACTCAAAATAAAAGGAGCTGACAACAAAAAACCCCCGACATCATGTCAGGGGAAAAACAAACAACTTAAAGCTAAGCTTATCCATGTCGTTTGATTTTTTTTGACCCAGGGTGCTGGGTGTGTTCGCTATTCGTTGTTTTTACGCTTCTGCTTATTTTTATACATATTCTCATCCGCAATGGAGAGTATCTGCTTCATTTCCTTATTGGGTTCAATTTCACAAACACCAAGGCTAAAGGAGAAGGAGGTAACATAATCCCCTGAAAGAAGCACAATATCTTGCTTTTGCAAACAATGCATGCGGCTTAGGAACTGGGTAATATCACCCTCACCTATCAAGCAGAATTCATCCCCACCTGTGCGTGCCAGAAAATCTGATCCACGCATTTTAGCAACAAAGGCTTTTAATGCCTCATCACCCATGGCGTGACCAAAGGTGTCGTTAATTTGTTTGAACTTATCCAGATCAAACAAAGCAACGAAGTATTGCTGACCACGGGCTGCTTTTGCTTGAGCTCTATTAAAAGCCAGCTCAAAAGCTCTGCGGTTAGGGAGTTGAGTTAGCTCATCAATAAGAGCTAATGTTTGGCTTTTTTTATACTGGCAAAAAAGCCAAACATTGCCCAAAAGGGACAAGGCGGCAATTGCCAGCACAACACTGAAAAGGGACATAATGGCCTCCGAGGACCAAAGTGAATTTATAAGCCATATGGGCTTTATGGTTTTTTATTTCAAGTCATTATGATATTTTTTGATAGATAGACACAAAAGAAGGAACAAAACAACATGCTGAATATTGGTGATAAAGCCCCTAACTTTACTTTGAAAAACCAAAACGATGAAGATATCTGCTTAAGTGATTTTAATAAAGATACCTATGTTGTGCTTTATTTTTACCCTAAAGCCATGACCCCTGGCTGCACAACACAGGCCTGTGGATTAAGGGATATTCAGGCAGAGCTAAAAGCAGAAAACATTTGTGTTTTAGGGGTATCTAACGACCCAGTAGCCCGTTTAAAGAAATTTGAAGAAAGAGATGGATTAAACTTTACGCTGCTTTCTGACGAGTCTTTAGACATGATTAAATCATACGACGCTTGGCAACTTAAAAAGTTTATGGGCAAAGAATATATGGGCATTGTACGCATGACTTACATTATTAAAGATGGCAATATTGTACACATCATACCGAAAGTAAAAACCAAAACACACCATGATGATGTGCTTAATTGGGTAAAAGAAAATTAAAAAAAGGTCGCATAAGCGACCTTTTTTAGGCATAAGTAAAATTAACAGAACAGAACAAAAATGTTAAAATATACAAAATTATAAAAAATTTAATACAATAAGAGGACTATGATATGCGCCCATCTAACCGTACACATAACCAAATGCGTGAGGTAACCATTGAAAAAAACATTACAATGCATGCTGAAGGATCTGTCATGATTTCTTTCGGTCATACAAAAGTACTTTGCACAGCCTCTGTTGAAAATAAAGTACCGCGCTGGCTACATGGGCAAGGCAAAGGTTGGGTGACAGCTGAATACGGCATGCTACCAAGATCCACTCATAGCCGTATAGATAGAGAAGCCACTAAAGGCAAACAATCTGGCCGCACACAAGAAATTCAGCGCCTTATTGGTAGATCTTTACGTGCCGTTACAAATCTACAGGCTTTAAACGGTTATACCATTTGGCTAGATTGCGATGTGATTCAGGCAGATGGCGGCACAAGAACAGCATCTATTACTGGTGCTTTTGTTGCTCTAAAAATGGCATGCCAAAAACTTTTAGATGCTGGAAAAATTAAAGAAATGCCTCTTTTAGAACATGTTGCAGCAATAAGCTGCGGCATTACAGACCAAGGACCTGTTGTAGACTTAGACTACATTGAAGATTCTGCCGCTATTGCTGATGGTAACTTTGTATTAACCGAATCTGGTAAAATGATAGAAATACAAACAACAGCAGAAGAACACCCTATTGAAGCTGAAGACTTTAACAAGCTACTCTCACTTGCTTTTGAGGCAAATAAAGAACTGGTCTCCATTCAAAAAGCAGCACTTGAAAGTTAATAAAGATGCAATTTGATCATATTGTTTTTGCTTCTGCCAATAAAGGCAAAATAGAAGAAGTTTTTAAGTTACTTAATCCTTTAGGTGTTCAATTGCACTCCGCCAGAGACTTAAACCTTGAAGATACCGAAGAAACAGGCACAACATTTACAGAGAATGCTTTGCTAAAGGCAGAAGATGCTTTTAAGCAAATAGAAAAAGGCAAGCTACTAAAAGGAAAATATCTTGTACTAGCGGATGATTCTGGCCTTTGTGTGGATGCACTTAACGGCGCTCCCAGCGTTTATACCAAGCGCTACGCCTATGAAGGTGCTTATGCTAACAGTTCTCATGAATATGACCACCTGATGGATGATCTTAAAAATACACCGATTAAAGAACGCGGAGCATACTGGGTTTGCATGATTGCCGCCATTGGCACGAACTTATCACCAATAACAGTTGAAGGGCGTGTGAATGGTCATATTCCTATGGAGCCATTATTAGGTGAACGCAATATTCAATACAATCCTGTTTTTGTACCAGAAGGCTTGAATGTCTCATTTGCGCAAATGTCTGTTGATGAAAAGGCTAAATATTCTCATCGAGCTCGTGCGGTTAAAGAAATTATCAATGCATTAGGCATTAAAAAATGTCAGTAATTAACAAATAGCAGGACGCTTAAAAAAAGAGCAGTCTCATATTATCTGACAGGTTGCTCTTTTTTTATGCTTTAACCCAGCAAGGCTTTTTTAATTAAAAAAGGCTTTAAATTTAAACCCTTTCCCTAAAACAAAACAATCTATTTACGTGAAATTTTAAATAAAAACAAACCAGATTGCATACAGGAATTTTAAATGAGACATGCAAGAAAAATAGATAAGCCTTCAATCTCGTTTTCGATTTACTTGAGCTTGAAACTAGCCAAGCATTTTCCACTAGAACACCCACCAGTTCACCGCTTAAGTCAACAGTACTAACAAGCACTTATTTAAGTGGTCTCAATGCAAGAATTATGCTATAATTTACCCTCAAAATCATGAGAAATTTAACAATGTTAGGGAAAATTTATGCACCAAAAAAATATAGCGCTATATATACACTGGCCTTGGTGCAAACATAAGTGTCCCTACTGTGATTTTAACTCTCATGTACAAAATAACCCTGAAGAAGAAACCTATAAAAATCTTTTAATAAAAGAACTTAAGTACAATTCAAAAAACGTAAGTAATTATATACTTACTTCTGTGTTTTTTGGCGGAGGAACACCCTCTCTTATGAGCGAAAAAACACTCAATCAGATTATAGAGACTATTTTTTCTGAGTTTCAAATTTCCGAAGATATTGAGATCACGTTAGAGGCAAATCCAACCTCTTCTGAAGCTGAAAAATTTGCTCATTTTACACGATCTGGTATTAACCGATTTTCTATTGGCGTGCAGTCTTTAGAATCTGCTGATTTAAAGTTTTTAGGGCGTGAACATAATCTAAAAGAAGCTCTCAATGCTGTTGAAATGGCGCTTAAAAAAACCCCAAATGTTAACCTAGATTTGATCTATGGCTTACCTGGTCAAAACATAAACAAATGGGAGCAAAATTTACAGCATCTCTTAGACATAGGCACAACACACTTAAGCGCTTATCAGCTGACAGTTGAACCAAATACACAACTTTATAAGTCAGTTATTAAAGGTAATGTTGAGGAGCTTAATCCTGACATTCAATTTGATTTTTACCAGTCTACATGTCAGATTTTGGAGAATAATGGCTATAATCAATACGAAGTATCAAACTTCTCAAAGCCTCAATATGAATGCAAACACAACTTACATATCTGGCAATATAAACCCTACATTGGTATAGGCGCAGGCGCCCACGGTCGACTATTTATTGACGATAAAATTATCGCAACAAACACCTACAAAATGCCAAAAACTTATATCGAAAAAACAAGTGAAAATAGGAATGGATACTTCCGAGAAAAGCCTCTTTCAATGAAAGAAATAACAGAAGAATGCATTATGATGTCTTTAAGACTTAAAGAAGGCATCGATAAAGAACACCTAGACACACTTACAAAAAGAAATTGGAGAAAATACATAAATAACAAAGCTTTAGAGAGACTTAAGCTATTAAATTTTGTAAAAGAGACACCAAAAAGAATATTATTAACAACTGAGGGACAGCAAGTGCTAGATGGTATTCTGGCAGAAATATTAGAACTTTAATTTACACAATAAGGAAAAGTGCAAACCCAAATGTAGCTGTCGTTCCAAACCAAATAACAAGGTTTGATGCCATTGTTTTTATTATCCTTGGGGACATAATATATTTAATTGCAACCGCTTCGGCGAGCAAAAAGCACAGCAGCGACAATAAATAGTAACCATATTGCTCCATCATCATAAATCCTATTATTTAACATAATATTTTATTAAATTATAATATGGTAGCTTCTTACCCCTTTTTAAAGAGCTTAGACGCACAACAACAGACAAACAAAACAAGCCTTTTCAAATCCTAAACTACTACTTATTAATAAATATTAATCAAACAATAACAGCACCTGCACTAAAATAGACCATATCAAAACAAAACAAATAAAATAGAATAAATTAAAAACTTATAAAATTAGGGATGATTTTTTAATCTTTAATAAAAAAATTCTGTCTTTTACTAAACCTCATGCATAAAAAGTAAAATAATCTCCAAAACAAAAAAAAGACGTCGAACCCAAAAAATAACACCAAATAGTTGAGTTAGTTAATATTCACAAATACATGTTAAGTTATTGAAATAAAAAACACAGCTCCAAAAAAATGAATAGGCTGTGTTTTTTTGGCAACAAATGGAATTACACTAAGCTTTTAATACGTTCCACAATAGAAGTGGTTGAAGCACCATCAACATGGCAAAGTGAATACACTTCACCACCCGCAGCTTTGACAACATCAGCGCCTACAATATTTTCTATATTATAGTCACCACCCTTTGTCATCACATCAGGCAAAAGTGTCTCAATAAGAGACAATGGCGTTTCTTCATCAAAAAGAACCACATAATCAACAGCCTTTAATGCATCTAACATAAAAGCGCGATCTGATTCTGGCACAATGGGGCGTTCTGGGCCTTTTAACCCGCACACGGAGGCATCTGAGTTTAAGCCCACGATTAGCACATCGCCTTGTTTTTTAGCCTCCATAAGGTACTGGGCATGACCTGGATGTAAAATATCAAAACAGCCGTTTGTAAAAACAACCTTTTTGCCTTGTTCTTTAAGGCGTTGGCGCTCTTCTTTCATTTCTGTCCATGTAAGTACTGGCATTTTCTTCTCTCAATATTCATCAAAATTAACAGCATTTTTATAATGCTTTATCCACGGATAATCTTTACTTAAAATTACATAATCTATTCTGAGCGATTCAACCTCTGGATACTGAGCCCACAACGCCTTAAGTTGCCTTATTAAGCGTTGCTTTTGTGCCTGATGTACCGCGGTTTGTCCGCTCTCGTTTAATTTTCTGTACTTAACCTCAACCACAATAAGGGTTGATTTAAACAAGCACAGCAGATCAACTTCTGCAAATTTACCCTTAAAATTGCGACTTAAAATACGATAACCCTTAAGTTTTAGCAAGAAACAAGCTAAAACTTCCGCGAAATCGCCTTTAATTTTTGAAAAAGGTTTCATCATTCTCGCCATTTGTTATACTAAGCCAATTACAGACATTGATAGATTATTAGATAATTCAAAGAGCTTAACAAATGACCTTTAAAATAGCGACTATTTTCCTGTTTTCGGCTTTTTTAGCAGCGCCACTGGCAGCAAATGAACTAATGCCACAAGCACTAAACAGCCAACCTGTTACAGAACAAATGCCAGAAACAGCAGCAAAAGAAGCAACAAAAAGCATTACAGACTTTTTGCCTGTAGATGTACTCATAGAACAAGGAACTTCTGCGCTTTATAACCATAACTATGATTTTGCACGTAAGCTTTTTAATCTTGCAGCTGAAAAAGACAGAGAATACCAAGCGCAAGCCATTTTTGTTGAAGCGATTATCCATAGCCAACGCGGTCAATTTCAGCAAAGCTTACAAAAACTAAATTTAGTGACACAATTAAATGATGATTACGATAAGCTCGCTGATAGCCTTAAAGCCCCCCTACTCCTTAATTTGGCAGAGCTAAGCTTGCAGGATAAAAACTACGCGAAAGCAACATCTCTGTTAAATGCTTTTGATAGCACAAGTTTACGAGACACAGCTTTAGAAGAGAGATACCAACGCCTAAAAAACAACAAAGGCCTACACACACCACTTAAACAGCCTTTACGTATTGGTGTGCTTATGCCGCTTTCTGGTAAAGCAAAGCATGTTGGAGAATCTATTTTAAATGCGATGCAGCTGAAGCTTTTCCATTCTTCTCTTTCTGAAATTCGTTTGTTTCCTGTTGATACAAAAGGCACAGAAGAAGGGGCACAACAAGCATACCAACGCCTACTCAACCAAGGTGTTGATTTAATTATTGGGCCTTTACTTTCTAAGAATACGAAAGCCATTGCTCCTTACGCAAAAGCTTCTGGTAGACCCCTTATTTCCTTTAGTACAGATACCTCTGCTGCTAAAGAAAACACCTATTTACTAAGCTATATTCCTGAAGATCAGGCCATTATTATGGCACGTCATGCAGCTGAATCTGGTAAAAGTCGCGTTGCCATATTAGCGCCTGACTCTATTTACGGTATCCGCATGGCACGACAATTTGAAAAAGAAGCAAACAAGCTCGGCTTAACCGTAATTCCACCTGTATATTTTGAACGTAACTCTGTTGATATAACAGAGGCTTTGCGCAAGGTAACGCAATACGATAAAGCTAAAAAAGAGCTTGAAACGGAAAAAGCCGCTTTGGAAAAAGAGTACAATCTACTTAAAGAGTCTTTAGACGATGAAAAGCTGAATCGTTTAAAAGAGCTCGAAAAAGCTGAAGTTCAGCCCCTCATTGAATTTGATGCTATTTTTATGCCTGCTTCGGCTCAGAGCATGCCTTTGCTTGCACCACAACTTGCTTTCCATGATATTAACCCTAAAAACGTGCTTATTTTAGGAACTGCACAGTGGGATGATGCCTCTATTTTAAAGAACAAGGGTGAATATTTACGAGGTGCACGCTTCCCAGCCTCTCCGCTTGCGCCTAAATTGCAATTTGAAAAAGCTTATACAGCGACCTACTTAGAACCTGCACACCCTATTGCCATATTAGGCTACCAAGTTTTAGAGCTTATTGAACAGCGCTTAGCAGAAGGCGCGACAAATGCTTATGACATAACAACAGGGCTAACACGCCAAGAAGGCTTTAAAGGCGTTACAGGTACCTTTAAATTTAACCAACAAGGCATAAACCAACGCCTTTATGATATTAGGCAAATTGCCTATGATAAAACGGTGACCTTTCAGCAAGCGCCTATGCTTTTCCCACCTGCAATACCATCTCGCCTAAAACCTGGCTGGAGTTGGAGATTTTAATCATAAAAAAGGACAGTATAAAACTGTCCTTTTTTTATTTTCAGCTCTCATTTCTTTAAAAAGCAAGAGAAAGAATAGCACGCTTAATCACAAGTTCTGGCTTTAAGCCGCCTTGGCGACTTTCTAACTGTACTTTATAAAACAAATCCGTTTGTTTTTGTAACTTAGAAAGAGATTGTTTATTCACCTGAGCCATAAATGCATTTTGTGCAAAAGCCATAACTGGTGGCCTTAATGCAGAAAGCGCTTGCTGCTGAGGCACGCCTTGCGCCATTTTTTCTTTTACAATAAGTAAGCGCTTCATGTGGCGCATGACTGCATTTTGTAACATCACCATATCTGTTCCTTCTTGTTCAAGAAGATCCAAATAACGGTCCACCTCTTGACGCTTTTTAAAGCCTATCGCATCACAAAGCTTAAATAAATTACTTGAAGGGGCAGCAGCAACAACTGCTAAAACATCTTTAAGTGTAATTTCTGGTGCATCACCTACATATAAACAGAGTTTTTCAATCTCTGACTGGGTAATACCGCGATCTGCCCCTAAATTTTCTTGCAAATAATTCATGGATTCAGCATCTAGCTTTTTATTAAAAGAAGCCGCAATTTCTGTAATGACTGTAGTAATATCACGGGCTGAATCTGGGTATAGCCTTAGTGCCGCTGCCTGAGGGCTTTTTTCTATAAGTTTTATGAGACCTGATTTGTTATCTAACCCTGCTGCGGATAAAAGCACCACAGCTGCCTCTATAGGCGCTTGAAGCAAGGTTTCGATAGCAGACTGCACCTTTTTAAGTTGTGATGCAGAACAATCCGCATTTACGCCTGAAATTTGAATCAGCTTACGGTCACCCATTAAGCTCATTGTACCTGCGGCATCAACAAGCGTTGCAGGATCTTCTAAAATATCTTCTAAGCTCAGCTTATCACTTAAAAAAGGATCGTTAAGATCTGGGCAGGCAGCAGCCGCTAATTTTTGAACAGCATCTCTAACCACACCTGCATCTTCACCGTACACACAAATAAAGGCAGGTAAATCCCCACCTTTAAGCGCTGCTGAATATTGGCGTTTATCCCACTTCATCTCATTACTTTTCTAACGGAATATTATGGCTTTGTAAAAACTGGAACAAGCGCTGACTTGCCGCTTCTACCAAGGCATAGCCCGCACTTTCACGCGCACGACGTTCCCCTGCTTCTGTTGCCATTGGCTCGTCTTCTATCGCAACAGAAGATGACGCTTGCACGCGAGCTTTTAATACAGGCTTAGAACGACTGTCTAGCACAGTAAGAATACCCACAAGCGTTGTTAAGCGACGCTCTTCCGTACCCTCTTTATCTAAGGCCAAGCCTTGAGACGATTCATCAATATCCATAAACAATGTATATTCTGCGCCTTCTTCCATCGGGAAACGCTGTTTTAAACCACGATACACAAGCTGAGCAACACGACGCTCCCCTTGCCTATTTTTAATTTCCAACATTTGCACATCACCAACACGTAATGTTGTAGATGCTCCTTGCCCGTAAAGTGGAATGTAAGAAGAACAAGCTGAAAGACCTAAAGCCACAAGAGTAGCTACCATAAATTTTTGAAACATGAGATCTTTTTCCTTAATTTGCAACGATATTAACAAGGCGCTTAGGTACAACAATACATTTACGTACTGTTAAGTCTGCCAAGTGCTCTTCTACAGCCTCTAGGGCTTGCTTTTCTGCGTCTTCTTTAGAAATATCAGCAGGCACTGTTAAACGCTCTTTAAGCTTACCATTAACCTGAACCACCATTATGATTTCATCATCTACCACTGCTTTTTCATCAAAAGCTGGCCAAGCAGAATCAACCAAAAGCTCTTCTTTACCTAAGTTTTGCCACATTTCTTCTGTGATATGTGGTGTCACTGGGTTTAAACAACGAATCACAGCTTCCAGACCTTCTCGATAAAGAGATTTTTGAGCATCTGTCAACTCACCCTTCATGGCACCTAAAGTATTAGAAAGCTCCATTGCCGCAGCAACAAGGGTATTGTATTGGAACTTTTCTGTATCTTCTGTCATTTTACGAATGGTTTTATGAATGCTACGCTTCACTTGCTGATCTTTTTTATCATCCAACATATCAAGAGTTACAAACTCGCCCGACCAGGCATTTACATCAAAAGGAGCATTTGCTTGCAGATCCCACAGACGGCGCATAAAACGCCAAGCGCCTTCAATACCAGCATCTGACCACTCAAGATCACGCTCTGGCGGTGCAATAAACATCATAAACAAACGCAGAGTATCTGAGCCATATTTTTCAAGAAGCACGTTTGGATCTTCGCCATTGTTTTTAGATTTAGAAACTTTCATCATTGGATGAATTTTAAGTTCTTCGCCTGTTTCTGTATGTAAAGCTTTTTTACCGTTATCTTCAAAACGCACCATGTTCGGGTAAATATAGTTCCCTTGGCTATCTTCATAAGCATTGGCAACAACCATGCCTTGGCAAAGTAAGCGTTTAAATGGCTCATCAATTTTATGCATGCCGACATCACGCATAGCTTTA
>JAAZVW010000029.1 GCA_018623135.1 Pseudomonadota bacterium | reverse complement strand
TCATCTAAGGTATTTGTAAAATACTTCCCTGGTAATCGTAAAACGATTTCTGTAGATCAGTCTCAGGGTGTAACATTCTCTACAACAAAAGAAACAACCTATACTGAAAAAGAAGAAGCGCAACGTAAACAGGCGATACGCGCGCGCGCAGCTGCAAAAGCACGTGCTGCGGAGCAATCTAAGCGCAATGCACGTGAAGAGCAGGCGTATCAGTTAGAGCTACAACGCCAACAGCTAGAGCTTGAAAGCAAGCGTTTGGATGTAGAGCGCAAAACAAAACGTGTAAACCGTGAAGAAGACTTTATTAATAAAGAGCTTGAGCAAGAAGGTGATTCTGTTCGTGGTACGTTATTAGATGTTTATAAATAATAAAGTCTATATAAGAATATAAGAAAAAGCCCCGCAGATTGCGGGGCTTTTTATGCTTGGCTGCTTATTGAAGAGCAGATAAGAATATTTTGGCTTCTGCATCTCTGCGTGGTTGCAGCGCTGAAAGAATTTGCGAGCCAGAATTTTGTTTAATCTCTGAAGCGACTTGATTAAATTCACCGCGCTTCATGTGGTGCCAAATCATTTTAGCACGTGAGGCAAGTTTAGGGTTCTGGAAGTCTAGCGCAACAAGTACGGCAACTTGGTGGTCGCTTAGGCTGTTTTGTAGTTTTTCATCGTAAATACGCTTCATAACAGCTTTTTTATGTGGTACCATGCTTTTAGCAAGCAACTGCCAAGATTCATCGCGGCTCATTGTTGGTAAAGTTGATTTATCTAGGCTTTTACGGCCACAAGCGCGGTAAGCAGCTTTACCGATTTTGCCTGCATATGCTGCAAATTCGTTTGCGCGCTCAGCACCAACAATAGGGCGTAAATCTCTCTTCGCTTCACGTGCTGAACGTGCGCCTAGGTTATAACCAAAACCAATTGTACAGCCATTTGTGCAGCCACGAGCTGTGCACTCACGCGCATGTTGCCAGCCACCTGGGTAGTGTAGGCGAGAGTTAGCCGTTTTTTGAAGAAACAAAGGTTTGTCTTCATATTTAGCGGCAAGCTGTAGTTCTTCTTCAGTAACAACATAATCTTGCTTATCTAGAGTGTCTAGGTTTAGCTTTTTAGTAAGCGCTGGTGTTTGAGCGTTGTTTGGTGAAAATACGGCCAAAACAAATGTTGCTAACATCAGTACCATATGGTGTTTCTGAAGCTTAGGTGCTGTAAAAGAATGTGACATCTTTAACCTTTTAATTTACTTAAAATTTTATGCTTAATGAGCGACCCTGTTCCCTTGGGTTGAGTCTATTTATAAGGGTATGTTGCATAAAATCAACAGTAAAGAGAGGTAAAAACAATATGTTGTGGATACTTTTTTAGTATATACTATATATTGTGTATTTTGCAGGGGTTAGATGCTGAATAATAGGATGTTTATTGTTTGTAAATTACTAAACAAAACGCATATATTAGCCATTCAAGATGCTTGTATTTGCCTAAATTAAGTGCTACATTTTTTATATATCAGCTCTAAATAATAACAGCAAGCTGAATAATGCATAAAAGCCTTTTAAATAATTAATAAAATAGTAAGGTAGCTTTCCAGTGGAACGATCTAAAATCCTATACGGTTCAAATACCCCTTATGTTGATGAAATTTTTAAAGAGTATCAAAAAGACCCGAACTCGGTATCTCCTGAATGGCGTAGTTTTTTTGAAGAAGTAGACCGTACAGGTGATGCAAGCCCAGTACATTTTAGTGTGCCAGTACCTAAAGGCCAACAAGTTGCGGTAGCGCAGGGGCATTCAGCTGTTGGTTCTTTTATTAATGCCTATCGTTCATACGGGCACCGTAGTGCAGCGGTTAATCCGCTTGAAGCACCAGAAATGGATTCTGCTCTTACATTTGAAAGCCATGGTTTAACAGAGGCTGATTTAAATAAAGAATTTGCGACAGAAGGCCTTTTAAAAACACCTACAGCAAAATTATCTGAAATTCATGACGCGCTTAAAAAGACCTATACATCATCTATTGGTGTGCAATACCAAGATATTGGTAATATGGTGGAACGCCGTTGGTTGCGTGAAAAGATGGAAAGCACTCATAATCAACCAACCCTTACAGCTGAAGGGCGTTTGCGTATTTACGAAGGTTTAAACCAAGCAAATAAATTTGAGCGCTATTTACATACAAAATTTGTGGGTGCGAAGCGTTTTTCTATTGAAGGTGGGGACGCGATGATCCCGAGTATGCAAGAAATGCTAGAGCAAGCAGGTGTGCAAGGTATAGAAGATGTTGTACTTGGTATGGCGCACCGTGGTCGTTTAAATGTTCTTGCGCACATTATGCAAAAACCGCTTGAAGCCATTTTCTCTGAATTTGCGGGTACTGTGCAAAAAGAAGAGGGGGATGATTCTCAGGGCGATGTGAAGTATCATATGGGTAAATCCTACGATGTAAAAACAAAAGCAGGTAAAGATGTACATATTTCATTGCTTGCTAACCCTTCTCATCTGGAACTTGTGAACCCTGTGGTTGAAGGTTCTGCCCGCGCTAAGCAAGATAAAAAATCACCAGAAAAAGTGCTACCAGTGCTGATTCATGGTGATGCTGCTTTTATTGGCCAAGGTGTTGTTGCTGAAACATTAAACTTAAGCACACTTAAAGGCTATTCTACAGGCGGTACGCTACATATTGTTATTAATAACCAAGTTGGTTTTACCGCTGTACCAGAAGAAACTGTAGGAACAGAATACTGTACGGACTTTTGTCGTATGCTACAGGTGCCAATTTTCCATGTAAATGGTGATGACCCTGAAGCTTGTGTGCATGTTATGCGCCTAGCGATGGAATACCGTGAGCGTTTTGGTAAAGATGTTGTTATTGATATTGTTTGTTATCGTCGTCATGGTCATAACGAGGGTGATGATCCAACATTTACAAACCCTGTGATGTATCAAAAAATTAAAAAGCATAAAGTACCAGCAGATGTGTATAAGCAAAAATTGCTAGAAACAAATGCAGTAACTGAAGAAGCACTTAAAGAAATTGAAGCTGATTATGATAAAGCTTTAAAATCAGCATATGAGGTTGCTTCTAAAGACGGTTTTAAAGCGAAAGCAGATGTGTTTACACGCCAGTGGTCTGACTTTAGTAAAGAAGAAAAGCAAGAACCTAAAACACAGTTGAGCAAGAAAGAGCTTGAAGAAGTCGCATCTGCACTTGAAACGCCGCCGACTGATTTTACAGTGAACCCTAAAGTAATGAAGCTGATGGAACGCCGTGCGGAGATGTACCGTAAAGGTGATATCGATTGGGGTGCGGGTGAAATGCTTGCTTATGCAGGTTTATTGAAAGAAGGTTATTCTGTACGTCTTTCTGGACAAGATTGTAAACGTGGTACGTTCTCACACCGTCATGCTGTGCTTAAAGATAGCAATACTGGTGCTGAATGGTTACCGATTAATAGTCTTTCAGATACTGCGCAAATGGATGTGCATAACTCTTCTCTTTCGGAAGAGGCTGTCTTAGGGTTTGAATTTGGCTATTCTTTAGCTGATCCTAAAACACTTACGATTTGGGAAGCACAATTTGGTGACTTCGCCAATGGTGCGCAAAATATTATTGATCAATTTATTTCATCATCTGAAACAAAATGGCATCGTTACTCTGGCTTGGTGATGCTACTACCGCATGGTATGGAAGGCCAAGGCCCAGAACATAGCTCTGCACGTTTAGAGCGTTACTTGCAACTTTGTGCAGATAATAATATGACTGTGATGAACCCAACAACACCTGCGCAAATTTTCCACGCGTTACGTCGTCAGGCTTTGCGTAAAACACGTCGTCCGCTTATTGTGATGTCGCCTAAATCTTTATTGCGTCACCCTGAAGCGGTGTCTAGCTTAGAAGAAATGACGAAAGGTGTTTATACACGCGTAATTGCAGATGATAAAGTGGATGCGAAAAAAGTAAAACGTGTACTGCTTTGCTCTGGTAAAGTTTATTATGATTTAGAAGCACGTCGTAAAGAAGATAAAAATGCAGATAAAGTTGCTATTGTTCGTGTAGAGCAGCTTTACCCATTACCTGAACGTTCTATTTTAGATGAGCTTGCTAAATACAAAAATGCAGAAGTTTGCTGGGTGCAAGAAGAAGCTCGTAACTACGGTGCTTGGACCTTTATGCTAGATAATTTGGGTAGCCAGCTTTCTAGACCATTGCGTTATATTGGTCGTAAAGCTGCCGCAAGCCCTGCTGTAGGAACAATGGGACAGCATAATAAAGAACAACAAAATATTATTGAAGAAGCGTTTAACGTAAAATAAAAGGACAAGAAAATGGCAGTAGAAGTACAAGTACCAGCAATGGGTGAATCTATTACAGAGGCAACTGTTGCTTCTGTTGTAAAATCTGTTGGCGATGCAGTAACTGAAGATGAAGTGATTGCAGAACTGGAAACTGAAAAGATTAACCTAGAAGTAACAGCACCTTCTGATGGTGTTATTTCTGCACTTAATTTTGCAGAAGGTGACACGGTAACTGTTGGTGATATCATGGCTGTACTAGATGAAGCAGGTGCAGCAGCAAAACCTGCTGAAGCAAAAGAACAAGCTCCTAAAGAAGAGAAAAAGGAAGCGAGTGCATCTGCACCAACTTCTGTAGCGCCACAAGCGACTTCATCAGTTTCTGAAGAAGCGTTAGAAGAGCTTGCGCCTGCTGTGCGTAAACTTGTTGTAGAAAACAACTTAAACCCAGCTGATATTAAAGGCACGGGTAAGGGTGGTCGTATTATTAAAGAAGATGTGCTTAAGTTTATGGAAAACCCTAAAGCATCTGCGCTAGCGTCTTCTGGCTCTACGTTGTCTGATAGTGAAATGGTTTCTGGTGCAAGCCGTACCGAGCGTCGTGAAAAAATGACAGCTCTTCGTAAAACAATTGCCCGCCGTTTAAAAGAAGCACAAAATACGGCAGCGATGTTAACAACATTTAATGAAGTTGATTTAACAGAAGTTATGGCCATTCGTGCAAAATACAAAGATCAATTCCGTGAGAAAAATGATGTTGGCTTAGGTTTTATGTCGTTCTTTACGAAGGCGGTAATTGAAGCGCTTAAGGCGTACCCTGCGATTAATGCAGAAATTGATGGCGAAGAAATTATTTATAAAGATTACTACGATATTGGTGTTGCAGTTTCTTCTCCGCGTGGTTTGCTTGTGCCTGTTGTGCGTAATGCTGATCAGCTTACATTTGCAGGTGTTGAGCAAGAAATTAAGAAGTATGCGCTTAAAGCACGTGATGGTAAAATTATGCCAGCAGATATGGAAGGCGGTACTTTTACAATTACAAACGGTGGTGTGTTTGGTTCGATGATGTCGACACCTATTTTAAATGCACCGCAGGTTGGTATTTTGGGGATGCACGCAATTAATGAACGCCCGATGGTTGTTAATGGTGAAATTAAGATTCGCCCAATGATGTACATTGCGCTTTCGTATGACCATCGTATTGTGGATGGTTCTGAAGCGGTTTCATTCCTTGTTAAGATTAAAGAATGCCTGGAAGATCCAGCGCGTCTTATGCTTAATATTTAAGTGCATAATGTTTAAAAAGCCCCGTGTTTCGGGGCTTTTTTTTTGTGTGTAAATAGTATGCAATTATAGGCATAACCCCGCTGTGATATTTTGAATACGTGCCAAAGCTGCTACACCCCTAGTGTTTATTGGGTTTTTGAATGGATTTAGGGCTTGAATATAAAAGCGATATAGGTAAACTACAGCCATCTAAACAATAAAAATAACGTTTTTACATCTGATACGAGCATGCATGCTCTTATATTATTATGAAGTCGCAAGTACGTAACTTGTGCGCAGAGCCTTATTTAAGGCTAATAACACACGCAATTTTTATTTTTCTTCTGAAAAACTTAAATCTATCACCACTGGCATCAGCGTGACCTTGGGTCTACAACTGAGAGGGTTACAGAAATAACCCGTGCTGCTACGTAAAAAAATTATTTTCTCATGTATTTAAGCCCGAGCTAAAACATAATCAGTATTAGAGGGCGCTCGCAGAAAATGATAGACGTAGCGCGAAAAAGAGAGCTTCGGCAAAATCTGAGAAAAGCTTTAATCTAGGCGCCTTCGCTAAAGTGTGCGCAGAATAGGGTAAAACCGAAATGCACAAATATATACTTAATTTTTAAGATATATGCGCCGCAAAAGGATAAAGTTATGGCATAAGTACCGTTTAACATCATTAATGATCGCAGCACAAATACAAACATAAAATACTAAAAAAACTTACAAAAATTAAGAAAAATAAAAATTAGGAAAAAACTGTTACTGAATCTATCTTTCTCATATTTCATTAAAAGAGATGTGATAAAGATAGGTTCAGCTAAGATACTAGGCTTTTTAAAGCCGACCGCTTATACGGGGCAACAAATTTGCACTTTGGCCAAAAGTAACGCAAAATTGTTAAAATTAAGCTTATGTCCCCGTCAATAAAACACTAAAATAATTATGTTTTAGTCGTCTATGTTATTCTATTTTATGCAAAGGCCTTATCGGCCACTTCAATAAAACAGGCTTTAAGTTTAGTTAAAACGAATGTACAGCGTTTAAACTTTTATACTAAAGTAGTTAATTGAGTTACTCCGAATAAACGTAACGGCAAGTGAAAGCATAGAAATCTTACCTAATATACTGAACATACTTAATATTCTAGTCATACTTTTGACGTTAGCCCTGCTTAAACGCAGGGCTTTTTTTATTGCCTAAAGCTTTGTAATCTGTTCTTATATGTGCATATTTTCTTTTCCCTTTTTTTGGAGGGTGCTTATATGTTTAAAACTTCCCCAAAACTTGTATTTAATAAATTGTTGTTGCTTATTGATGAACACAGCACACATGAGGCTGAGCGTTTTAAGGCGGGCATTGTTACCTTTATAAATGTGCTTTTTTGGTTCCCGCTGTTTCATATAGCGTTGGAAAGCTTCCAGAAATTTATGGCCTTTGGTTTTGTAAGTTTTGTGGCTTCTGTAAGTTTTGCTTACTTTGTTATGCCACGTAACATTCTGCCTTGGATTGCCCTGCAAGGTTTTTGCTTTCTTATTTATTTATGGGCTTTTTTGCCATTAAATTTTCAGGATGGTACTTCTGATGTTACGGCTTTTGCTGTTCTTTTGCTTATTATATTGAGCGGTTACTTTATTTATGAATATAAATTTAATCCTAAGCGTAGTAAAAGTATGAAAGATACCCTTAAAGAAACATTAAGGGCTTATTGGTTAGATGCTTTGGATAAGGCTGAAATAAGAACTGTTTATACGGAGAATTATTTTGATCATATCTGGAGCGCATATCGCCAAGAATGGCGGGCGTTTCATACAGAATATCATTTACATGAGCTGATTGTACTTTTTGGTCGGTTAGAAAGTAAATTTAAAAATCCATTAGCGGTTTTGTTTGCAATTTTCTTTCATGATATTATTTATGATCCGCTAAAACCTGAGAAAAATGAGTCTAAAAGCATTAAAAAGGCTCAAAAGTTCTTTAAGAAAGCCAAAGAATATCAGTTAGGTTTGATAACCGATACGGATAAAAAGGATGTTTTTGAAGCGGTTTTTGATAACCTAAAAGATGAAGTGTTAGCCATTATAGATGCGACCAAGGGGGCAAAAGCACCTGAAGATAATAAAGATGCGCAAATTTTTGTTGATATGGATTTGTCGATTTTGGCGGCGCCAGATAAGAAGTACTTAGGTTATTGCCGACAGATTCGTCAGGAGTTTTCTCATTTATCAACAGATATCTTTATTGAAAAAAGAGCCGAGCTATTCTTAAAGCCCATGCTGGCACGTTTAGAAATTTTTACGACTGAATTTTTTAAAGGAGAAGAAGAACAGGCACGTAGAAATATGAAAGGAGAGCTGAATAATATGAAACCTGTATATGCGATTGTATAAAAAAAGCAGCCAAGGATGGCTGCTTTTTTATTGCCTTTGGTGCTTTTTAGCTGTGTAAGGCGCGCTTATCTACTGCAAGTGCTGCTTCTTTCATAACTTCTGAAAGAGTAGGGTGGGCGTGAGAAGAGCGTGCAATATCTTCTGCTGATGCACGGAATTCTGTTGCCATTACACCTTCTGAAATCATTTCAGAAGCATTTGCACCAATAATGTGCATGCCTAACATGCGGTCTGTCTTTTTATCGGCGATAATTTTAACAAAACCGTTAGGTTCATTTACAGCAAGGGCACGACCGTTTGCACGATAATGGAATTTACCTACTTTAACTTCGTAGCCTTGTTCTTTACATTCTTGTTCTGTTAAGCCAACAGAAGCGAGTTCTGGCCATGTGTAAACAACGTTAGGGATAGCGTTGTAGTTAATATGAGCAGATTCACCATAAATAATTTCTGCACAAGCCACGGCTTCTTCTTCACCTTTGTGGGCAAGCATTGGGCCACGTACACAATCACCTACAGCGTATACGCCATCAATGTTTGTTTCAAAATTGTCATCAATTTCAATTTGTCCGCGGTTGTTTACTTTAATACCAGCTTTATCTAGGCCAAGGGCTTCTGTGTAAGGGCGGCGACCTACGCAAACAAGTACTTTATCGGCTTTAATTTCTTTAGTTGCGCCTTTATCATCTTCTAGTTTAAGGCTTACTGTTTTAGCTGTTTGTTTGGCTTCTACAACTTTTTGCTTGAGCTCAAAGTTAATGCCTTCTTCGGTAAATACTTTTTTAGCTTCTTTGGCAAGGTCTTTATCCATAATAGAAAGAGGTAGGTCTGCAATATCCACAACTGTTACGTTTGAGCCTAAGCGGCGCCAAACAGAACCAAGTTCTAGGCCAATAACGCCAGCACCAATCACAACAAGGTTTTTAGGTACTTCTGAAAAGCTTAGAGCTTCTGTTGAAGAGACAATCTGTTTTTTATCAAACTTAATATGTGGTAGCTCAATAGGTTTAGAGCCAACAGCAATCATAATGTTCTTAGCTGTATAAGTTTCTGACTTACCTTTTTCATCTGTCACTTTAATTTCTTTTTCTGCAACAAATTCGGCCCAGCCCTGAATGCTTGTGATTTTGTTTTTATCCATAAGCATTTTAACACCAGATGTAAGTTTATCGACAACAGATTGCTTACGTTCAATCATTTTACCAAGGTTAAGTTTAACCTTAGAAACCTCAATGCCGTGGTCTGTAAAGCTGTGGTTAGCTTCTTCGTATTTTTCAGATGAATCAAGAAGTGCTTTAGAAGGAATACAGCCAACGTTTAAGCAAGTACCACCTAATGTGCTGTATTTTTCAATAATAGCAACTTTCATACCCAGTTGCGCTGCACGTATAGCGCCTACATAACCTGCAGGGCCAGAACCAATAACGATAAGATCAAAATTTTGAGACATCTTGCCGATTTCTTTCTTTTTTTAATATAGAATTCTTTAGATTTTTTTAGCTTAACATGAGCCTTAAGTAGATTAAAGAATAAAGGGTGAAATATTTTGCTTTTTATTTAGAATATCTGATATATTCAGCAGTATGTTAGAACAAATACTTGGTAAAAAATCAGACAATATTTCTGTTGCAGAATTAAAAAGCCGTATGCAAGGTTATGATTCTGTACTTATAGACCTTGGCACCGGTGACGGTAGCTTTGCTTATCGATATGCACGCAAACACCCAGAATGTTTTGTGATTGGTATAGATGCAGACCGTGCTTCTTTGGCAAAATCTTCAGCAAAAGCAATGAAAAAACCGGCAAGAGGCGGCTGTGAAAATGCAGCATTTTTGTGTATGAATGTACTAGAGATGCCAGCAGATTTTTCGGGCTTTGCAACAAAGGTACATGTAAACTTCCCTTGGGGTAGCTTAATGGAAGCTGCTTATTTAGCAGAAGAACATTTTATGGGCTCCATTAAAAGGCTCTTTAAGGGGCAGGGTGAGTTTGTTTTTTACCTAAATACATATGTTTTTGAAAATGATAATCAGCGTGAACACATGGGACTTACTGAGTTTGATCAGGAATATGTGAATACGGAGCTTTTACCTAAATATGAAGCGCTTAATTTTAAAGTAACAGAACAACGTTTTATGGGTCCAGAAGATTTGGCTAAAGAAGATGTGCCTTCTACTTGGGCAGGCAGGCTAGTGCGTGGTTCTGGCCGTAATACATTTTTATTAAAAGCGGATGTGCAAAATGATTAAAGCTATTGGGCACAAAAATGTACGTTTAACGCATGATAAAACAATCGAATTTACAACGGATACAGATTTAACACCTAAAGGAACTTGCATTGCTGGTCTTTGTGCTCAATTTGATGTGTCAGCCTTAAGAAGGTTGGTTGGAGAAGTTGTTTCTTACATTAAGATTGATAAAGAAGTTTTTGAAATAAAAGGGAAAATAAACCCTGATTTCAGTTCGGAAGATAAAGTTATTTTTCGTCGTTCCGATGTTTGCGATGCGGCGACTCTTCTTATAAATTGCGATAAACTTGCGGCCGACATGCCAAGAACTATGGTTGATAAACTGACCAATGGCGCAGATGTAGAAGTAACTTTTGACATGCAAGGTAGCCAAGTGCCTGTGCAACGACAAAGTGCCCCTTATACCAATGGCGGTTTGTATTTAGTAGGTGTGCCTATTGGTAATGATAAAGATTTAACACCGCAAGCAAAAGAACTTTTAGAAACAGCAGATGTTATTGCTGCAGAAGACACCCGCCGTGCTAAAGCGCTTTTTCAACGCTTAGGGCTTGATACAATGCAGGCAAAACTTATTGCACATCATGAGCATAATGAGCGTGCGTCGAGCAACGGTATTAAAGAATTTTTGGCTAAAGGACAAAAAGTGGTGCTTATTTCAGATGCTGGCATGCCTGGTATTTCTGACCCAGGGTACGTTCTGGCGACAGAGGTGATTCCTGAAAATGTACCTGTTGTGCCTGTTTCTGGTCCTAATGCGGCTTTACTTGCGCTTGTAGCTTCGGGTTTGCCGACAGATCAATTTAGTTTTATTGGCTTTTTACCTCGTGCTAAAGGGGCAAAAACGGCCAAATTAAAAGAAGTTGGGCAAAGGCAAGATACGCTTATCTTTTACGAAGCTCCGCATCGTATTTTAGAAACACTTGAAGCGATACAAGAAACATTAGGTGATAGACAAGCCTGTTTAGCGCGTGAGCTTACCAAGGTGCATGAAGAATTTTTGCGCGGCTCTTTAAGTGCGATTTACCAAGCCTTAAGCCAGCGTGATAAAATTTTAGGTGAAATAGCTTTGGTTGTAGAAGGTGCAGAAGAAACAGATGTTGCCGAAGAGGCTTTAGATGATGAAATTAAAGCACTTTTAGCAGAAGGTAAACGTGCGAAAGAAGTACGAGATTTATTGGCTGAAAAATACGGTTTACCTAAAAAAGAAATTTATGCAAAAGTTTTAGAGTTTAAGGAATAGTAATGATGAAAATTGTAGCTTTTCAGGGCGCAGAAGGCGCTTATTCTCATTTAGCATGTACACATGTATTTCCGGATTATGTGGCAAAACCTTGCGGGTCGTTTTACGACGCCATGCAAATGGTGGGTTTAGGTCAGGCTGAGTATGCGGTGATTCCTTTTGAAAATTCAACAGCTGGCCGTGTTGAAGAAATGTATCGGCTACTGCCTAAAACAAACTTACATATTATTGCAGAATATTTTCAGCCCATTAATCATTGTCTTGTTGGGGTGAAGGGGGCAAAAATTGCCGACCTGAAACAGGTGGGTTCACATCCGCAAGCCTTGGCCCAGTGTGCAGAAAACATCCGTAAATTAAATTTGGAACCTTTATCTCGTGCAGATACGGCAAGTTTTGCCTGTGAAGTTTCAAAGCAAAAGGATGTTAAAGTTGCAGGTATTGCTTCTAAGCTTGCGGCGGAGCTTTATGATATGGATATTCTGGCGGAAAACTTTCAGGATAAAGAAGGTAACACAACAAGATTCCTTATTTTTGCGCGTGAAAAAGAGTTTGTTGCTTACGAAAAAGACCAAGCTTATATTACCTCCATGATGTTTAGAGTTAAAAATATGCCTGCGGTACTTTATAAAGCTTTAGGTGGCTTTGCGACAAATGGCATTAACCTTACAAAGCTAGAAAGCTATATGCTTGATGGTGATTTTAGGGCGACAGGCTTTTATGTGGATGCTCAAGGGCATATAGATTCTGAAGATATGCAGCGTGCGTTAGAAGAACTTTCTTTTTATGTGAAAGAAGTTAAGGTATTGGGCTGTTTTAAACAACATGAGTTTAGAACAGAAAAATAATTTGCAAAAAAATGCTTGAATTTTTTTGTAAGAAGCGTATATCTACCATCCAACTTGTATAAGGTGAATGACTTAGGATATAAATATGGCTGATAAAGCAAAGACTAAACTCATATCTGAGTATGTAACGCTTACTGAAGTCCCTGAAGATGAGTACATCTGCTTTGGTATAGAAGAACAAAAAGAAGATGATGCCACATTCTCGGAAGAGATTTTGGATTACTTTAATATTGAAGTCATTTCTACACTTGAAGAAGATGATTAAAAATATATTCCTAATATACCCTTTATAAAACAATCGCTTATTAAAAACATCAAAAAATATTTCCAATAATTTTATTTCATTCGTTATTTTTGGCACGGCATCTGCAATATCTTTTAGCAGTGAGCGCAAGCTTAAAACTGTTAACTTAAGGATAAATGCAAATGCAGGTGCATCAATGGGTTTCGGCCGCAAAAGAAAATATCTTCGTTGTCGAAGATGGTCTGAAGGGTCTGACTGCTGAAAAAGAGAAGGTATCCGCTTTTATTGAAGATGATGAAGGTATCTTGATTCATCCACAATTGCATGAGTTTTTTGAGATAACAGCGCAAGCTGTGCTTTAAAAGGCGAGCGTTGGTTGGTCTTAGGCCTTCCTCCATTCCCCCTACTACTACTCTTAGAACGCCTATGAGTGACTAGCGCTTCCTTTGTTTCTTTGCTCTTAATGGGCTCTGGTTCACCCCTCTTTGCCAGAGCTCATTTTTTGTTTCCATGTAGAAGTTTTTATTTTTGGCATACTGTTTGCAATTTTATGTGCAAGAGTACGGGAATGGAGTTTTTAAATAAAAACTTTATTAAAAGAGGACTCGTACGATGCATGTAGCACAATTTACTCAATTCGCTCAATTTACCCCAGTTTATCAATTTGCAACGCCAGTTGTGTCATCCTTTAGCCAATACATACATGTGGCAGAAGGGCAGGCAAACCAAACAGAGCAACAACATAATAATGAAGCGACAGACTGCCATTGCCACCATGGAAATTTTGTTGCCTTTATGCCAACAATGGTTGCTTACTCAACACCGTTAGTACCTGTGCAACAGGGTGATGTAACAGTTTACCAGCCTATGGCAATGCTGTATCCGGTAGCTTATTTGGCACCGGTTTTTTCTTTGCAAGCTTCTGATGATTTAGCTCATATACAAAGCCCTAACGCAGCTGAAGAGCTTATAGGGCAACGACATAATGTAGATATGCAAACCATTATGAATGATCCGCAGGCCATAACAGAACAAGAAGAGGAAAACTACCAGCTCTTTTTAGAAAAAGGGAAAGAATTGCTTTCTCAACTTATGGAGATGGACAGCACCAATGGGTTAGATTTTAAGTTTGGTATAGATGGTGTAGAAGTCACTAAAGATGATAGCTATGCCTTTATGTCCGATGAAGAAAAAGCGCAAGTAGATGCGGATTTAGAGTCCATTAATCAATGGCTTGAAGAAAACTCAGACGAAGTTTCAGATATAACAGACTTAGGTGCCGCTTATGCGATTGCACGTTCGATGATTGATATAGAAGCTTATACAGACCAGTCCCGTAAAGATTTTATTTTACAAGGCAAACTAACTGAATTTGCAAGAACTGTGAGCGCTTATGCACGCACAAGTTTTGGTGTTAATAATAATGTTTCTTTAGCAGAAATATTGGGTGACCATTTGTTACCAGAAGAACAGGCAGAACAAACAGAACAGCAACAACAGGTGGCTTACCATTCTGTTTAATAACCTTTAGGTGATAATAAAAAAGGGCGCAGAAGTATCTGCGCCCTTTGAGTTGGTTTCGTTAAACGGGTGAATGAAAACAGCGAAGGTCTTTATACTGCGCAACCATCGGAAAAGCACGCCCTGTGGGGATAGCTTTAATGCTGCTGTTTTGTTCGTACAGATTCTCTTCAAAAGTAATAAAGTCCATAGCCTGTAACACATAGATCTCTAAATCTACAGGGTATTGGCATTTAAAAACCCCTTTAGAAAGACGCTCCTTAATGATTTCATACAGCCAGTTAAAACTTTGCTGATAAACCATTGTAGAGCGGGGAGCGAACTGATCAATCCCCACACGTTTTTCTGCGACAGCTGCCGGGAAAGTTACAAAACTCGTAGCTTCCAGATGCTCTTTAAGTGGGTGGTGAACATCGTAGAAGGTCAGTAGATAGTTGCTAAGCAACGTCTCAAACTGGTTTTGTCTTTCTTCATCCGTATTTTGGTTCAGGCACATCAGTGCTTCCCAGAAAAATGGGCTACCGCATTTGTGGAAGTTATCGGCAACTTCTTTAAATGTAGCCTGAATTTTCTCTGGCTCAACCTCATCGGTAAGGTTGTATGCCATGGGTGCGCTGTACCCACTTTCAAAAAGAAAGTGCCAGAGTTCAGCCGTGGGGATATAACTTCCGTTATGTCCTTTAAGCAACTGCTTTTTAGCAGTTGGCGGATATGCCTTTAAGTATGCTTCTGTCATACTTTTTACATTGTTGGCTTCACCCATAAATATGGCATCAGCAATGTCTGAAACCATGCTATAAGCACCACCAGAGAGTTTTTCTACGTAAAAAACAGGTTTTGCAAGCTCCATAAGAGCCTCCTAAAAAGTTATGGAAGGGTTTGGTAAGCTAAAATGTAAGCTTTGTTGTGTAAAATTACAATATTATGGGGATAAAAATCCCCATAATAATAAGTTAAGCCTGAGTTTGACGAGACATCTGATAGGTTAAAATAGGGTTTCGTGCTGCGGTGACTTCATCTAAGCGTTTGCGCGGTGTGTGCTGAGGCATCTGTTTTATCGCTTCAGGATTTTGCTGGGCGATGTTTGCGAGCTCTTTCATCGTAAGAATAAACTCATCTATTGCTTCTTTTGGCTCTGTTTCTGTGGGCTCAATAAGCATAGCACCACCCACAATAAGCGGGAAGTAAGTTGTCATCGGATGAAACCCATAATCTGTTAAGCCTTTTGCAATATCAAGTGTTGTTACGCCTGTTTCTTTTTGCTGTTTATCCGTAAATAAGCATTCGTGCATGCAAGGGCCATTAAAAGGCATAAAATAATCATCTTTTAAGCTATGCATAATATAATTGGCGTTAAGCACAGCGGCTTCTGCAACTTGCTTTAGCCCATCTTTCCCGTGAGAAAGCATATAAGCATAAGCGCGCACAAACATGCCAGCTTGTCCATGGTACCCTTTAATTTTACCAATAGATTTAGGCGCTTCTTCAATAAGCTTAAAGTTATCACCTTCTTTAACAACAAGTGGTATAGGTAGGTAAGGTGTAAGTTCTGCACAAACAGAAACAGGGCCAGAACCAGGGCCACCTCCGCCATGTGGTGTAGAGAATGTTTTGTGTAAGTTATACTGCATCACATCAATACCTAAATCAGCAGGTTTAATTTTACCAACAATGGCGTTAAAGTTTGCACCATCGCAGTAAAAATAAGCCCCGATTTTATGGATTTTTTCGGCTATGTTTAAAATATTAGGTTCAAACAAACCGCAGGTAGAAGGGTTAGTAAGCATAAAAGCGGCAATATCGGTGCCATGTTTTTCAATAGCAGCATCAAGTGCTTGTATATCTACTAAGCCATTAGTGTCTGATTTTATTTCTACAATTTTATAGCCATTCATTGCCGCCGTTGCTGGGTTTGTACCATGAGCAGAATCGGGGACTAAAACCACTTTACGGGCATTGCCTTTATCTTCGTGTGCAGCACGAATCATCATTATGCCTGTAAGTTCACCATGTGCGCCTGCGGCAGGGCAAAGTGTTGTTTGCGCAAGACCAGAAAGCTCATTGAGCCAGTTTTGTAAATTAAACATAAGCTCAAGCATGCCTTGCACCGTGCTTTGTGGTTGTAGCGGATGAATTTGAGAAAAACCACTTAGGCGGGCAAGTTTTTCGTTAAGCCTTGGGTTGTGCTTCATTGTGCATGAACCAAGGGGGAAGAAGCCAGAATCGATACCATAATTTTTTTGGCTTAAACGCACAAAATGGCGCACAACTTGTGGTTCGGAAACTTCTGGTAACTCAATAGATTCACGCAGAGGTAAACCTGTACGCTGTTCATCCTTACTTAAAGAAACAGCACGAAAGTCAACGCCCATACGTCCGCTATGAGATTGTTCATAGAGCAAAACTTCTTCTAGTAATAAACCTTGAGGGTTGCGCTTGTTTACTGTCATATTATTTACCCTCTATTTCTATACGAATGGCTTGCACAAGGTGGTGCATGTCTTCATTGGTTGTCATTTCGGTTGCGCATACCAGTAAGTCAGTGTCGTTTAATGCGTAACCTGCTAAAATGCCTTCATTTGCTAAATCAGCAACCAGTTTAGGGGCAGAAAAGGGTAGGCGCACCACGAATTCATTAAAAAATGTTGTATTAAGAACCTGAACACCATTTAAAGAGGTTAAGGCATCTGCTAAGTGGCAAGCGTTTTGGTGGTTAATCTGTGCAAGCTGTTTAAAGCCTTGTTCGCCAAGTAAGCTCATATGCACTGTAAATGCAAGGGCGCATAAGCCTTGGTTTGTGCAAATATTAGAAGTCGCTTTTGCACGTCTAATATGCTGTTCACGTGTATTGAGAGTAAGTACGTAAGATGTGCGTCCATCTGCATCTGTTGTTTGCCCGCAAAGCCTTCCTGGCATTTGTCTTACCATACTTTCTTGGCAGGCGAAAAAACCTAAGTGAGGGCCACCGTAGCTCATGGCATTACCAATAGATTGCGCTTCGCCTACAACAATATCGGCTTGGTTTGGTGCAGGTAAAATACCAAGGGCAACAATTTCTGTTACCACAACAATAAGTAAAGCGCCTTGTTGTTGGCAGGTGCTTTTAAGTTTATTTAAATCAGCTATGTCACCTTTAAAATTAGGCCATTGTACAATGTAAGCGGCGGTTTGCTCGTTAACTGTTTCTGCTGGAGATGCGGATTCTGTAAATTCACCATCTATATGTGAAAGGTATGTTTTAAGTACGGCTTTATAATCGGGATGAATATCCGTATCGTAAACAATATTGCTACGTTTTGTTACACGTTGTGCCATAAGGGCTGCTTCTGCCATAGCGGTGGCACCATCGTACATAGATGCATTTGCAACGGGTTGACCTGTAAGGGTAGATATATAAGATTGAAATTCAAAAAGCGCCATAAGTGTGCCTTGGGCAATTTCTGGCTGGTAGGGTGTATAGGCTGTTAAAAACTCGCTACGTTGTATCACCATATCCACTGTTGCCGGAATATGATGACGGTAACAGCCAGCCCCTAAAAAAGAGGTATTATGCGCAAAATCTTTATTCTTATTCGCGAGCGACACAAGATGACGCTCAACCTCTAGCTCACCCATATGGTTAGGGAGGTTATATGCAGGGTCTAGCGTATGTTGCGGTGCATGGCAAAAAAGAGCATTTATATCTGTTACGCCACAACGTTCAAGCATTTGCTGCTTATCTTGTTCAGAAAGAGGAATATAACGCATAAAGCCGACCTTCATTTAAATGGTTAAAAAGAAGCGGTATAGGGTTTAACCTATACCGTACTTAAGTTTTATTGAGTCGTATTGTTAAACAAGGCCTTCGAGCATGTCTTTATAGTCATCTGCGCTCATAAGATCTTCTAGTTCTTTTTTATCTGTAATTTTAATGCGAGCAATCCAAGCATCATCGTACGGGTGGTTGTTTAAAAGCTCTGGCGCTTCTTCAACTTCTTTATTGACTTCTAAAACTTCACAAGAAAGTGGCGCGTAAATTTCAGAAGCCGCTTTTACTGATTCTACAACGGCCATTTCTTCGTTCTGGTCAAAAGTTGTGCCTTCTTCTGGTAGCTCAACAAAGACAAGATCCCCTAATGAGCTTTGTGCATAGTCTGTAATGCCAATAGTTGCCGTATCATCGGCATGTAATAAAACCCACTCATGTTCTTCTGTATATTTAAGCTCGTCACGTACTTCAGACATTTTTGTACCCTTATTTAAGTTTAAAATTAGTTAATGTATTGGTTATTAATTTTTCTTAGCGCTATAAAACCTAAGAGGATGTTTTTCAGCTTTTACCATTTTTTTACGAATTTCAATATAAAATTCACTATGGGTTAAATAAGCCGCATCAATATAAGCCTGTGCGATAGATTCTCCCGTAGTAGGGCAGTAACCACCGCTTGAAATAATACCCGCAGGCTCATGGGCTGTTGTAAATACTTTATAGCCTTCACGCAACATGCCTTTATCGGTTAATTTAAGGCCGACACGCTTGCGTTTAACACCTTCTGATTTTTGTTCTTCGATAATATTTCTGCCGTTAAATACTGTATTTGTGTTATCTATCGCCCAAGAAAGAGAGGCTTCAATTGGCGTAATATCTGTTGTTAAATCTTGCCCGTAAAGAGCAAGGCCTGCTTCTAACCGTAAGGTGTCGCGTGCGCCAAGCCCAATGGGTTTAACTTCCGTATGTTTTAGGAGTTGTTGCCAAATTTCTACAATATCATCTTCTGTTGGGTAGTGTAATAGGGCAATTTCTAAGCCATCTTCACCTGTGTAGCCTGTTCTGCTCACAAAAGCCTGTTTTCCGTTTAGCTGTAGAAAAGTTGCTTGCATAAATTTTAAAGATGAAAGATCTGTCTGATAACAAGATTCAAAAACACTAACTGCCTCAGGCCCTTGCAATGCAATAAGGGGCGCATCTTCAAAATAGCTAAGCTGGGTTTGTCCATCTGTAATTTGTTCTTTAATCAGGCTTATGTCTTTTTCTTTGCAGCCTGCATTAAGAACAATAATAAAACTGTTTTCAGATTCTTTTGTAACAATAATATCGTCTTCAACACCTGCGTGCTCATTTAAAATAAAGCTGTATTTGCATTGATGGTTGCTTATGTTTTGAGTATTTAATGGACATAGATTTTCGAGTATTTGAGCTGCTTGCGGCCCTTCTATACGTATAATACCCATATGAGAAATATCAAACAAACCTGCATGTTTACGCACCCAATTATGTTCTTCTATCATACTTGAATATTGCACAGGCATAAAATACCCAGCAAAGGGAACAAGTTTAGCAGCTAAGTTATTGTGCTGATCTGTTAAAAAAGTGCGTTTTAGGTCTGTCATTATGGTCACCTTTTTAGGTTTTTATTATTATACAGAAAAATTATAGAGGATTATTTGCAACGGGTCTATGTCAAAATCTGGTTAAAATACGCAATAATTGGTGCATACAACTTGCATTTTTCTGAAATAATCTGCAAAATTTAAACATAAAAAATAATAATAAAATTTTAAGAACTAGTTGGGTATTTAATATGTCGTACAAGCTCATTAGCTTGGAAAATCTAGCACAAGACCTAGATTCCGATTTAGAAGCAGCACGTAAAAAGAAGTTACCTGTTGTATTTTTAGGTGGTAACTGTCGTGGCCGAGATTGGCGCGTAGATGTGTTACGTAAGTTTGAAAAAGATAAAGTTGCCTTTATTAACCCTAAAGTGCAAATTTTTGCAGACCCTGAAATGTCGCCAGAAGAACATGCCATGCAGGTTGCAGGAGAGCGCCGTGCGATAGAACATGCAGATGTTGTGCTTTTTTGGTTGGGCGAAGGTCTTTCTAACCAGGCATCTCGTGTAGAAATTGGTTATGCTTTAGGACAAGGTAAGCGTGTTGTTATTGGTGCAGAGCCAAACTTTTTAGGGATAGAACACCTTGGTGCGTTTTCAGGTATGATTTTAGCAAAATCATTTGATGCGCTTATGACAAGACTTGAATCTGTATTACATGAAATGAATCTGTAATTTTTGTCATTAACTGATTCGTCTGTAGTATAATTAAATATATTAATTTTTAAAGAAAGTTAACAAAGAACATGAGCTTTTTAGATAAGCTTTATACACCTTTTTCTGTGGGCGCCTTAGGAGGCGCTCTTGCTACTTTTACATTCTGGATGTTAGGGGCTACAAAACTTGCAGGTTTTGCGATTTTAATGCCAAGTTTGGATGTAGAAAATTTTTATGCGCCTATGTTTTGGGGTGGTGTTTGTGGGTTGTTATATCTTTTACCTATACAATGGAAAATGCTTTACAAAGGCTTGGCTTTTAGTGTTATTCCCGCCTTTATTTATTTAAGTTTAGAACAAGGTGGTTTATCACAAATTACAAAATTTCTTGATCTGACTATGCTTACACGTAAAGATGTGTTTTTAGCCCTAATTGTTTATTTTTTAACATGGGGCGTTGTGACACAGCATTTAATTTCTAAACGCGGAGATATATAGTATGTCGCTTAATATGCAAGAAACTCAAAACTATTCTGTTAGAGAGCTTTTTGGTATTGAAACAGATATGGAAATAGAAGGCTTTAAAAATCGTACAGATTATGTGCCAGAAATTGATGAAGCCTATCAGTTTGATTCTGAAACAACCCTAGCCATTCTTGCAGGCCTTAAATATAACTTAAAAGTTTTGGTGCAAGGCTACCATGGTACGGGTAAATCTACGCATATAGAGCAGGTGGCAGCCCGCTTAAACTGGCCTTGTTTTAGGCTTAATCTAGATGGTCATCTTTCAAGATTAGATCTTGTGGGTAAAGATGCTATCAAATTACAAGAAGGCAAGCAGGTTACAGCTTTTCAAGAAGGTATTTTGCCTTGGGCATT
>JAAZVW010000028.1 GCA_018623135.1 Pseudomonadota bacterium | reverse complement strand
TTTAGGGCTAACAAACATTAAATCCGGATTAATAGGCCTATAGATATCCGCATATTCAGCAACTTTTGTATCTATTGGCTTGCCTCTGGCTGTAAAAGTTTCGGCAATAATAGCACTGCGCGCCTCAATAGCTTCTTCACATAAATGATCTGCAACAATACGCGTACCAACAGGTAATTCATCAAATAAGCTTAATGTTTTTTGCTTTGTAAAAAATGCCAAATAATGCGCCATAAGCGGATTTTTTCTGTTTTCAGAAATATCTTTAAACAGAGCATCTGTTTGACCATCCACAAAAGCGCTTCTGTATTGGTTTCTGAATATTGTCTGGCTTTCTTTATTTAATAAAACCTCACTGCAAGGCACGACTTCTATTTTAGGTAAAGAAAACTCACTACGCTGGCTTGCGATATCAAATGCTTTTATAGAGTCAATTTCATCATCAAAAAAATCAATACGCACAGGGTTCTCGTAAAGAGGCGGATAAAAATCTACCAAAGACCCTCTAACCGAAAAATCCCCAGGTTCATAAACCGCATCCACACGGTTATAGCCAAGATTATCTAACGTATAAATAAGTTGCTTAGGGTCAATAATTTGTCCTGTTTTAAGGCTTAAGCCTGCGCCTTGGTAAAAATTCAGTGGCAATCCTTTTACAGAAAGAGCATTCACCGTTGCCACAATAACAAGCTGCTTTTGCTCACGAAGTTTTAAACGTGTTGCAATACGCTCTGCCATAATTTCACCGTCTGGTGCTGCTCTGTCATAAGGCTGTACATCCCAAGCAGGGTAGTTATGTACCACATCACCAAGCATAAATTTAAGTTCGGTGCTTAGCTCTTGCATATGGCTATGGTCTCTTGCAATAAGCAAAACAGGTGCGTGCTTTAATTTTTGATGCAGCTCCGCCACAAAAGCAGAAAGGGCGTGGTCATCCACCCCCTGAATATGCATTGGTTTATCTGCTGAAAGTATTTGATTAAAAGACAATGCGCTAAGACACCCCTTTAACTTTAAAGAGGCCACGTGCAAATTCTTTTACGCGCAAAAACATTTCTGTTTGCTTTTCTGCAGGGGCTGGCTTTTCCTCTATCAGCCAAATCAATAAATCCTGATCAGTTTCTAGAGTTAAATCTCTAAACTGCTCAAGTTCTTGTGCCGATAATTCCTCTAAATGAGCATTCACAAAACCCTCAAACAACATACAGGTTTCTTTCAAACCTCTACGTGTTGCGCGGAATTTAATTTCTTTTTTTAGTGCTGAAGTTTCCATGCCATATGTTATAAAGGATAAGAAAAAAATAAGCAAGACGAACTGAATAAACAGACAATACGCATAATAAAAACATGATTTTTAATGAAATAGATAAAATTAAAGGCATTCCGCCCAAGCTTGTTCCTAAATTTACAAAGCTTGTAGGCAACCGCTATGCCGATGTTTTATTACATATTCCCGCTTCGGCTATAGATAAACGCAAGGTATTCCCTGTTGCCGATGCGCCTGTTGGTGCAAGGTGCACACTCAAAGTTCGTATTGTAAATCATCGAGCACCAAGGCCAAGGTCTCGTGCCCCATGGAAGATAGACACAACAGATGGTACAGGTGAACTCACCCTACTCTTTTTTAACACCAGCGCTTGGATTGAGAAAAAATACCCCGTAGGAACAGAACTTTGGGTTTCTGGGCAAATAGAAGGGCTGCTTACAGAAAAACAAATCGTTCAACCCGAACTTACAGATGGCACAACTCCCTTAAAAGAAGTTGCTAAACTTTGGCCTGTATATCCGCTCACAGCAGGTATTACACAAAACATGCTGTATAAAGCAACCGCCTCCTGCCTTGAAACTCTAAGCAAAGAAACGGCAAAAGACTGGTTAAGCCCTGCACTTTTAGAACATAAAAAATGGCCACACTACAAAGAAGCTATTCATAAAGCGCATAACCCAGAAGATATTATGGACTTAGACCATCAATCTCCCGCACGCCAACGCTTAAGTTTTGACGAATTACTTGCATGGCAGCTCGCTCTTTTACAAGCACGCCAACTTTGTAAAAAAGAACCTGGGTTTCAGCATATTGCAAAATACGATCTCTTTAACAAACTACAGCAAAGCTTACCCTTTACGCTTACAGCAGACCAACAAAAGGCCATACAGGAAATTCATACAGATATGTGCTTAGAAGAACCTATGCTCCGCCTTGTGCAGGGCGATGTTGGCGCAGGTAAAACACTCGTCGGCTTAAGCGCCATGCTGTTAGCCATAGATAATGGTAGCCAAGCCGCCATGATGGCACCTACAGAAATTTTAGCCATTCAACACTATGAAGGCGCTAAAAAACTTCTTGAACCCTTGGGGTTACGCTGTGCCTTACTTAAAGGCAAAATGAAGGCAAAAGAAAAACGAGAAACGCTAGAAGCCTTAGCAAATGGTGATATTGATATTATTTTCGGCACCCACGCCCTTATACAAGATAAAGTCACCTTTAACAGACTTACTCTTGTTGTTATAGATGAACAACATCGCTTTGGTGTAGAACAACGCCTTGCTTTAACCTCTAAAGGCTTGCATCCTGATGTGTTAGTCATGACCGCCACACCTATCCCACGCACACTTTCTTTAACCGCTTATGGGGATATGGACACCTCTTTAGTTAAAGAAAAACCTCCTGGGCGTACACCTATTACCACAACAGTGATGACACAGGAAAAGATTGATAGTATTGCAGGTTCAATAGAGCGCATTATCGCTAAAAATGAGCAAGTTTATTGGGTTTGCCCATTGGTAGAAGAATCTGAAACAGCAGATCTTACCGCAGCAACAGAACGCTTTGAATATTTAAATAATATGTACCCCAACCAAGTTGCGCTTTTACACGGTAAAATGAAACCAACCGAAAAAGATGCTGTGATGACTGCCTTTAAAGAAGGTGAGTATCGTATATTGGTTTCAACCACGGTTATTGAAGTCGGCGTAGACGTGCCTCAGTCTACAACTATGATTATCGAACATGCAGAACGTTTTGGCCTCGCGCAATTACACCAATTACGTGGGCGTGTTGGGCGTGGTGCTTTAAAAAGTTACTGTATCTTACTTTACACTGCCCCTCTTTCTCATATGGGCAAAGAACGGCTAGATATTATGCGCCAAACAGAAGATGGCTTCTTAATTGCAGAAAAAGATCTAGAACTTCGCGGCCCAGGTGAAACATTAGGAACACAGCAATCTGGCCATGTCACAACACGTATCGCAGATATTATGGAAGATAGAGAACTTATCTTAGAAGCCCGTCAATATGCTAAAGAAATTTTAAGCAAACCCTTAACAGCCGAACAAAAACAAAGTCTCGAATTTTTATTGCAACTTTTTAACAAGCAAGATGCCGCAAGGCTTTTACACTCTGGCTAATTTAACTACAAAACCCTAAAAGGATTCAGTATTTTAATGAAAATCTCTCAAGTTTATCTCAATCAGTCGCAAATCTGCCAAGATGTTGTAAATCAACTTGATACCCCGCTTATCAGCCTAGAGCATTACGGCTCAAAACTATGGCAAATAGCAGAAACGAACCTCACCTTCGCGATTTATCAAAACGACACACCCATCGCCTTTTTAATCGCAAAAAATCAAGGCAAGCAAGCGTTAGAAATAATAAGTATGGCCGTTAATGTAACAGAGCAAAAAAAAGGCTTAGGCAAAGATTTACTTAAAAAGCTAGAAGACTATGCCGCAGAACATGAGCGTTCATACCTTTTATGCAAAGTCCCCTCTTCTTATCAAAATTACTTTGAAAAGCAGGGATTTGCTGTTTTAATGGAAGATGAAACACCTTACTCCCTTTACCTTAAAGAGCTAGATGTAGAAGAGCGCACCGATATTGCCTACGAAGGAGATATTTATTAATGAATCCTCTTACCACGCAACAGATGCTCGATATTATTTCTGAGCATTCAACACTCCAAACAAGCCGCCTCACCTTGGTTCGTCCAATCACAGGCAAACACTTGCAAGATCTTACCAATGCCATTAACACCAGCAAAAAAGAAATGTGTGCCTTTTTAAACTGGGTTCCGCAAGATAAGCCACAAACCCTCGAAGCTCTATCCGAGTTTCAAAACAATCATACAGAAAATTTCAATAACGGTATTTTAAAATCAGTACCTTATGCAATTGTTCTAGATGGTCGCGCCATTGGCTCTATTGATTTTGTCGCAGAAAAAATTGACGTGCCTTCTTTTAGCATCGGTTACTGGCTCAGCACCGAGTATGCAGGCCATAATTATATGACTGAAGCACTTATTGCTATTACAGATTTTCTAAAACAAAAGCTGGGCGCACGTCGTATCGAACTTTTTACAGATACAAGCAATATGCCCTCTATTCGTACTGCTGAAAAAGCGGGCTATACGCTAGAGTCTGTCCGCAAAAATGAATCGGTTTTACATAACAAAGTGCGCGACACAAACCTATTCGTACAAATCTTCAACCCATCAAATTAAGGATAAATCGATGAAAGAAGCCCTCATCCCCCAAATCCAAGCTTATTCTAAGCTAAGCAGTGCAGATATAACCTTGCTGCGCTCTGGGGATGATGGGCTTCTTTCTTTAGCAACAGAAGAACTATTAGCGCATAAAAAAGAACTCAGCCCTTTTCTCGGGTGGTTACATGAAAACATGACAAAAGAACAACTTATCGAGCGCTTCAAGGTTCATGCCTTTTCTATAGATAACGCTAAAGCTCCTTTTGTGAATGATTATTTTATAACAGATAAACAAGCCAACATTATCGGCGGCATCTCTTTTGTAATCGACCAATCTGCCATTCCTAGCTTTCTTATTGGCAATCTCTGGGTTTTACCAAAGTATCAACAACAAGGCTTTGCCTTAAAAAGTGTTACTCTCCTTTGTGAGCACTTGCATAAAAACCTTCAAGCAAAACGGATCGAAACACAAATAGAGCCAGAAAATATTTCAAGCCTAAAAGTCTTTACTAAAGCCGGTTTTCAAGAAGAAGGTCTCAAAAAAAACGGTCACCTTGTCGGCAACCGCTTATGTGATGTGCTTATTTACGCAAAAACGTTCTAAACTTCCTGAAAGCCCATCTCTACTTCAATAAGCGTACAAAGCGTATGCAACGCCATAATATGTGTTTCCTGAATATGTGCTGTAATATCAGAAGGCACAATAAGGTTCATGTCTGCATATTCTTTAAGAGCGCCGCCATCTCTACCAGAAAGCACCACCGCATAAATACCCTTTTCTTTTGCTGCTTCTACAGCTTTAATCACATTACCAGAGTTACCAGAAGTCGAAATACCAATAAAAATATCACCCTCTTGCCCTAAAGCCTCTACTTGGCGTGAAAACACATAATCATATCCATAATCATTACCAACAGCGGTTAAAATAGATGTATCTGTTGTAAGTGCAATAGATGGCAAGGCTTGGCGATCTTTCAAAAAGCGACCCACAAACTCAGCGGCTATGTGCTGTGCGTCCGATGCTGAACCACCATTACCACATAAAATAATCTTTTTATTAGCCTTAAATGCTTCTGTGCATTTTTGCGCCAAAAGCTCCAAATCTGCGGATTGTTGTGCAAAAAAACCTTCTACGGCCTGCTTATGGTCAGCCAAAATACGGCTAAAAATTTCTTGAGATTGCATCTTTTTACCTATTAATTCATTTATTTTTAATAACGGATATTAAGTATAAGCAACGAATATCTTTAACTCAAGTTTTTTGCATGTTATATCTTTTAAACCACAAAAACTTAAAGCAACGACAAGGTCTATCATGAAAAACTTCACAGAACTGAAAGAGATTATTGCTAAACTACGCCACCCAGAACATGGCTGTGGCTGGTATAAATCTATTGATTTTAAAGACGTTATCCCCTTTACACAATCAGAAGCACATGAAGTTTTTGAAGCAATACACCAACAAAATCATGCAGAACTTAAAGATGAATTGGGCGACCTTCTCTTACAGGTGCTTACCTATGCAGCCATTGCAGAAGATAAAAACCTTTTTAATATTGACGATGTGGTAGATAGCTGTGCGCAGAAGCTTATTAGGCGTAAACCCCATGTGTTAGGAGATACCCCTCAACCAACAACCCGCGAAGAAGCCATCGCCATAACCAAAGAAGCAAAAAGACAAGAAAAACAAGCCAAAGGCATTTCAACTGAAAAGCAAAAAAGACTCTTGGATGATATTCCTACATACCTACCAGCTTTAGAACGCGCCCATCAAATTATTACAAAAGCATGCGCTGTAGGTTTTGAATGGGATGATTTAGATGGTTTACTTAATAAAATCAATGAAGAAGTAGAAGAAGTTCGTGTAGAACATCAACAAAATAACACCCAAGCTCTTCATAGTGAAATTGGTGACCTTTTATTCACTGTTGCCATCTTAGGCTACTACACAAATATTAACCCTGAACAACCCCTAAGGCAAGCAAACGAAAAGTTCATGCGCCGCTTTAATTATGTCGAATCTCAAATGCTTAAACAGGGTTTTGAGCTTAAAAAAGGCATGTTAGAAAAAATGGACGCTTTTTGGGATGAGGCTAAAAAAATCGAAAAAGAAAAAGGCGAAGATTATTTAAAATCAATCAGTTAAGAAAATGCATGCTATCAATAACTATCATGCACTTTTAGCCCCCGAAGCTATTTAGGGTATGCTGTCACAGCTAAACGACTCCCCCTAACTGTTAAATATGCAGACCTTGAATGACTAGGAATTTTTGCGAATTTATCATAGCAATCAAGCTCCGTAAACGGCGCCCCTTCAGGTGCAAAAATAGCATCCACTAATTGGCAATCTTCCCTCTGCGGGAAAAAATTATCCGTAATCAATAAAACACGCTTTTTATTTAATTCAACTAAGCAAATATAATCACCTTGGCAATAATAGTCATCAGCCGGTAATTTATAGGTTAAACCTCTGCGTTTTGCGTAATATCCAAAAACTTTATCTGCTTTACGGCGAGTTAACTCTGTATAGAGGGGTATAACCTCATTATTTTTTATCTCAAAATAGGTATTACCCTCCTGCATATAATACAACCTATCCTCCACCATTTTAGAAGCACCCGATAGTATTAAAACAGAAGAGCAAAAAACAAAAAACGCAATAATAAACAACGATTTATTTCTAAAAGTTAATAAAAAGATTAAAAATAATAAGCACAAAGCAGCAACCAAAAGCACATCACCAGTAGCAATATAAACACCCGAAACTTTATACGTTGCCACATAAGCTGCAAACTCAACTAGGCCACCTGCAAAATAATCAGCCACACTCAGCAGGCTTTCACTGCTTAGCAATAAGCCCAAAAACAAGCATGGCAGTACACATAACGCTACAACAGGCACAGCTACCAAGTTCGCCAAAAATCCACTCAATGAGACTTGAGAAAAGTGATAAGCCGCCAAAGGCATTGTTACAACCCCAGCAATTAAAGAGGCTGTAAAAATTAACTTAAAGTAATTTGCGATTTTGCCCCCTTCTTGTTTTTGCTTATTCATAAATAAAATCAGCGCCGCCGCAGATGAAAATGACATCTGAAAAGATGGGCTAAACAAAGAACTTGGCCAAATACATAAAACAATAACCACTGCATATGATAAAACACGCATTTGCAACCTTTGTCTTTCCAATAAAATCACTAAAAAGAAAGCAGATAAAAGAATTGCAGCCCTTATTGTCGGAATTGTAAATCCTGCAAGCGCAGTATAAAACCAGCATGCAAATAACGCCATCACAGCAGCTATTTTTTTAGATGGATATTTATGAAAAACCTTTGGAAATGTGCTCATCAAGCCCCTTATCACAAAAAACACAAAAGCTGCTATAAATCCTAAATGCATACCCGAAATAGCCAATAAATGTGCCAATCCCGTACTCTGAAAATTATCCCTCACATCACCATCTATATAACCACGCATTGCTGTTGATAAAGCAGAAAGCACCCCACCTTGCTTATAATTATCAACTAAATAATTACTTATATCTTGACGAATTGAAAACAAAGTCCCAGAAACAACATCATTTTGCGGTTTTGTTATATAAAGATCTCCCCTTAAATAACCTGTAGCCTGGAAGCCTTTATTTTTAGCGTATGATAAAAAATTAAAATCCTCAGGAAAAGTAGGAGCTGAAATACCTTGCAAATAAAATTGACCTGTTAGCTGATCGCCTATCGTCAGCCCGTCTATTTTTGAATTCGGTATGGAAAGCCTTAATTTTTTAGGATTTTCATGCAAATTAAAAATCTTTTCAACTTTTACAATAATATAGCTTCTTTGAGGTCTTGAGCTAATATCTTCAACTTTTGAATCCACCCAAAAAACTTGATTAAGCTGTGTATGCGAAATCGGGTGCGCCTCCGTTTGCAATATTTGATATATATAAACAAAAGCCCCTATTAGAAAACCCAATAAAATCAATAACAAAAGCCAAACCCTGTGCCCGTATATATAAAAGACAACACAAAGCAGCAGACAAAGAGTTGACAAAACTGTCCATAAAGTTAGATTAGTGCTAACATTAAATAGCGCAACAAAAGAGATACCTAGCATAAATGCGATTGCAAAAAAAGCAGGTAAAAACCCTTGTTGAATGGATAAATTTAAACAGTTTATTACTTTTTTAACAATATGTTGCATTAATAACTTAAACCAATTTATAACAATTTAGGCTTGTAAAACTATGACAGTTGTAACACGAATTGCCCCTTCTCCAACAGGAAAATTACACATTGGTACCGCACGCACGGCACTTTTTTGTAAATTATTTGCTCAACATATGGGCGGAAAATACTTAGGACGTATTGAAGATACAGACAAAGAACGCTCAACAGAAGAAAATGTACAACTTATTGAGCAGGCATTAGATTGGCTAGATCTGCAACCAGATGAACCTTGGGTTTACCAAAGCAAACACGAAGCACGCCATAAAGAACTCGCAGAAAAGCTTCTTGCTGAAGGCAAAGCTTACAAATGTTTTGCCACAGCAGAAGAGCTTGAACAAATGCGTGAAGAGCAACGCGCCCGCAATGAAAACCCTATGTACGATAACCGCTGGCGTGAACGTACCGACCACCCAGAAGGTACGGCTTATGTTGTGCGTTTAAAAACAGATTTAGAGGGCTACACAAGTTGGGATGATATTGTACAAGGCCACATTGACTACCCTAATACACAAATCGATGATTTTATTATTCTTCGCTCTGATGGTAGCCCAACTTACCAATTAGCGGTTGTTGCAGATGACCACGATATGGGTGTAACGCATGTCGTGCGTGGTGACGACCACATTAACAACACACCAAAACAAATTATGCTCTACAAAGCTTTAGGTTTTGATGTGCCTCATTTTGCACATATGCCGCTTATTCATGGTGAAGATGGTAAAAAATTATCTAAACGTCACGGCGCTGTTGCCGCAATGGATTTTAAAGACATGGGGTATTTAAAAGAAGCCCTTGTAAATTACATGCTCCGCTTAGGCTGGTCTGCCGGTGATTTAGAAAAAATCAACTACGAAGAAGCCATTAAGCTCTTTGAACTAAAAGACATTACCAAAAGCCCTGCGAATATGGATATACAAAAACTAAACTGGCTCAATGGCGAATACTTAAAAGATATGTCTCCTGAAGCTATTTTAGAAGAAATCATGCCTTATTTGAATACAGACTTAAGCACTTCAGCGAAAGAGCGTCTGCTTAAAGGCTTACCGGGTCTTGTACAGCGTGAAAACCTGTTACCAAACCTTGCTAAAGCAGCTGATATTTATATTGCGGATTCTATTGAACTGAATGAGCAAGCTGCCCAAAAACTTGCAGATGCCGACAAAGATAAACTTGCAGAGCTTGTGAGTAAGCTTGAGCAAACGCCTTGGGAAGAAGATGATCTTTCTGCAACAATTAAAGGCTTTGTAAAAGAAACAGGTTTAAAAATGCCAATGGTGATGATGCCACTGCGCGCAGCTCTTGTAGGTACACCGCAAGCACCTGGTGTTTCTGAGCTTTTAATTGTCATCGGTAAAGATGAAAGCTTAAACCGCTTAAAAGCACAGTTCTAACAGAAAAAACTTAAAAAAAGCGCAGTTTTTATACTGCGCTTTTTTATTATATCACTTGTAAATCTGGAACATTTTTAAGCTGTAGCAACAACTTACGCCTTACGTTGTAGTTTTCTGGTAATTGCATAATAATTGTTTCACCCTCATCGGTACGAAGGTGCAATTTACACTGCGTCGGGCCACCAGAAAATTCACTTAGAATATTTTTTAAATCTTCTAATGGTGTTTGTGCATTAACAGCAAGCTCTAAAAACTGTCTGCCCGCCCCTGTAGAATCCAGATTTTCAACCAAACCTTCAACACTTAAACGAAGCATTTCCTCTTCCAGCTCCATATTAAGAGTCATAACAACAGGAGATGCTTTTTCACGTAAAAGATGGTAGGCCTTAGCATAGTTTTCAGGGAAAAGAACAACCTCTTGCTGGCCTGTCGCATCTGAAAGAGTGACAAAACCCATTCGCTGACCTTTTTTGGTTTTCATTTCCTTAATTGCAAGCACAATACCTACAACTTTTACTCGCTTTTCACCTTGTGAAGCAAGTTCATCCAAAAGGCCAAGACCTTTAATATCGCCTAATGCCTCAATATCTTCTTGATAAGCTTCTAGTGGATGAGAAGAAATATAAAAACCCAAAGCAGCGGCTTCATGATCGAGCATTTCTAGCGGATCCCAAGCGATTGCTTTTTTAAGTTTTGGCTTTTCTAGCTGCTCATCATTACCACCACCAAATAAAGAAATCTGGTTAGAATTACGTTCCTGCTTAAGCATACCCATGTAGGACAAAAGAACATCCATATTTTTATGGATAAGGCCTCGGTTTGGCTCAATACAATCAAGCCCGCCAGATTTTACCAAAACTTCCAGTGTACGTTTATTAAAATACTGTGGGTCTTGCCTTGAAATAAAGTCATAAATATCTTTATAAGGTCCATTTTTTTGGCGCTCCTCATATAAATATTTCATTGCCTCTTCTGAACCACCTTTTAGGGCTGCAAGAGCAAAACGTATTTTCTTTTCTTCTGGCACATAGAATAATGGCCTAGAATTATTAATACATGGAGGTAAAATTTCACCGCCCATACGCTCAAAATCCTGCTTGTACTTAACAAGTTTTTCGGTATTACCACGGTCCATTGTCATAGAACCTGCGGTAAACTGGTCAGGATAATGCGCTTTTAGGTAAGCTGTCTGATAACTCACATAACCATAAGCTAAAGAGTGAGATTTATTAAACCCGTAACCAGAAAATTTATCAATAAGATCAAATATTTCGTTTGATTTTTCTTCTGGGACATCACTATATTCTTTAGAACCCGACACAAAAATTTCACGTTGTTTTTTCATGTCTTCAGGTTTCTTCTTACCCATAGCTCGGCGCATAATATCCGCACCACCAAGGGTATAACCTGCAAGAACTTGTGCCGATTGCATCACCTGTTCTTGATACAAAATAACGCCGTAGGTTTCTTTAAGAATCGGCTCTAATTTAGGGTGTGGGTAAGTTACCTCTTGTCGTCCGTGCCTACATTCAACAAAAGTATCCACCATCCCTGAACCCAATGGACCCGGGCGGTAAAGCGCCACAAGGGCTGTCATATCTTCAAACACTTCTGGTTGGAGCTTACGTACAAGCTCTTGCATACCTTGGGATTCCAGTTGGAAGATACCCATCGTATGGCCTGTACAAAGGTTCTCAAAAGTTTTTTGATCATCAACAGGGATTTTATTAATATCAATATCAACACCCAACTCTTTTACAAGAGCCAAAATTGTATCAATTGTTGTAAGTGTTTTAAGCCCCAAAAAGTCAAACTTAATCATCCCCGCATCTTCAAGCAACTTACCATCGTATTGTGTCACAGCATTTCCTGTTACATCATCTCGGTACGCTGGACCTATTTCATCAATAGGCCTTGGGGTAATCACAACACCTGCTGCGTGGGTAGACGTATTTCTAAGAGCGCCTTCAAGAAGCATGGCAGTATCAACCAGCTCTTTAATTTGCTCATCGCTTTCGTACTCTTGCTTAAAGCGCTCATCTTCTTCTAGGGCTTGAGCAATTGGCACATCTGGCGGCCCTGCAGGGATATAACCGGCGATACGGTTTACCAAACCATAGGGCAAGTCCATAACACGACCAACATCGCGGATACAGCCCTTAGCCTTTAAACTACCAAAAGTAATAATTTGAGCTGTATGATCATCGCCGTATTTACGACGCACGTAATCAATTGTTTTACCACGATTTGTTTGGCAAAAGTCAATATCAAAGTCTGGCATAGAGACGCGTTCCGGATTCAAGAAACGCTCAAAGAACAACCCATATTTAATAGGGTCCAAACCTGTAATTTTTAAGCTCCAAGCGACAAGAGAACCTGCACCTGAACCACGACCAGGCCCCACAGGGTAGCCATTTTCAAGAGTCCACTTACAAAAGTCAGATACAATTAAAAAGTAGCCCGAAAAACCCATTTGTACAATAATGCCGAGCTCGTATTCCATACGATCATAATATTCTTTACGAATTTGCTCATGTTTTTCAGGTGGATGCTCAGGAAGAACAGTTTCTTTTAAATGCTCCTCCAAACCTTCAATTGTCTGATTACGCAAATCATCATCTACAGACATACCCTCTGGCGACCAACGCCATTCAGGCATATAGTTTGTTCCCATGGGTACTTGGTAACCACAGCGCTTAGCAATAACAACAGTGTTTTCAATAGCTTCTGGTAAATCCTTAAAAAGCTCCAACATTTCTTCTGTAGATTTAAAATAATGCTCTTTACCATAGCTTGGTCTATTAGGGGCAGAAAGCGTTAAACCTTCTTTAACACACAGCAAAACATCTAACGCCTCCGCCTCGTGTTGCTTGATATAACGCACATTATTTGTTGCCACCAATGGAATATCCATATCGTAAGCAAATTCAACTAAATCAGCTTCTGTGTTGAGTTCTTGATGATGTCCATGTCTTTGGAGCTCTATATATAGCCTATCCCCAAAAGCATCTTTTAATTTTTGAATATATTCTTTGGCTTCTGCTGGTTTGTTTTCATTTAACAAACGTGCCGCCCTGCCATAAAGCTGAGAAGATGTTGTGCAAATAAGCCCTTCATTATGTTCAAGAACAAAATCAAGTTCTATTTGGGCTGGCTCATTTTCTGGTGCTTCTAATGAAGCTACCGATGAAATTTTAATTAAATTTTTATAACCCACTTCATTTTGCACAATAAGTACCAAATAGTCCGGCTTTACAAGATTCCCCTTAGAATCTATCTCATTACGTTTAAGGCCAATCGTTTGCCCCAAAATAGGCTGGATACCTGCCCCAGAAAAAGTAACAGATGTATGCGGCGCATTAAACATATTCACGTCTGAAATACCAATAGCAGGCATATTTTCAGCTTCGCAAGCTTTTACAAGTTTTTTAAGGTCGCAAAGCGACTCACACATAGAAAACTTAGATGCAACGTTTAAGTGAATAAATTTAGGATCAGCCATTATTTTTCAGACACCACTTCTACAACACCATTGGCAATTTTGTAAATTCTATCCGCCGTTTTAGCCAATTCCATATCATGGGTTACATAAAGCACACCTACGCCCATTTCATCACATAGCTCATTAAAAAGTGCTTCTACTTCTGCCGATGTTTCAGGATCTAGGTTACCAGTAGGTTCATCCGCTAATAAAATTTCTGGTAAACACATAAGCGCACGTGCAATAGCCACACGTTGCTGTTCACCGCCCGAAAGCTCAGATGGATAATGACTCATGCGATTTTCTAAACCCACTTGCTTTAATAGCGTGCGTGCATGCGCCTTATGCTTATCAGATAAAAACCCAGTTGCAATGCGTTGTGGCATAAGTACATTTTCTAAAGCTGTAAATTCAGGTAATAAATGATGATGTTGGTACACAAAACCAATATGAAGATTACGCACTTGCGCTTTACGCGCCTGAGACATTTCTGACGCTTTTTCAGAAAGAATAGTCACCTCACCCGCATTTGCAGAATCCAACAGCCCTGCAATTTGCAAAAGAGTTGATTTACCAGAGCCTGACTGACCAACAAGAGCGATCTTCTCACCCTTATTCAGTTCTAAGCTTGCACCTTTTAAAATCGTCAGCTCCGAACGTCCGTCATGGAATGATTTTTGGATTTCACTTATTTTAAGTAGATTAGTCATTTCTTAAAGCCTCCACAGGGTCTAAGCGCGCCGCTTTTAACGCAGGTATAAGCCCTGCCGTTACAGATAACAATAACGCCATTAATACAACCGATGCTACATCTGCAATATTCATCAACACAGGGATTTCTGCTAAGAAATACGCCTCTCCCGAAAAGATAGATACCTGTGCAATTTGCTCAATAAAACTTACAATTTCATGTAAATAAATACAAATAAGCAAGCCAATTGTTGTACCTAACAGCGTACCAACAACACCTACAAAAGCACCGCCTATGGTAAAGGTTAGCAAAATATCTCTTCTACGAGCACCCATTGTACGCAAAATAGCAATAGAGCGAATTTTATCATTCACACTCATCATTTGCCCTGTAATAATGTTAAAGGCCGCAACAACCACAATAAGGCTTAAAATAATAAACATAGCGGCTTTTTCTACCTGCAAAGCTTCAAAGAATTGGCTATTAATTTTAGTCCAATCCTGAACAAAATCATTTTCAGAAAGCTCTGGCGCAACTTCTTTAACCACAACATCTCTTACAAGGTCTGGTTTTTCAATCATAACCTCAATTGCCGTTACTTTATCATCTAGCTTAAAAAAGCTCTGTGCGACATTTAAAGGCAGAATCATTAAGCCAGAGTCATACTGGTGCATCCCCACATCAAAAATAGCAGCAACACGTAATCGCTTCATACGTGGTATAAAGCCTAAAGCTGTTTGGCTGCCTTGCGGGCTTACTAAGTTAACATAACCACCAACGGTTACAGAAAGCTGTTGCGCCATTGTTTTACCCAAAACAACAACATCTTTACGTTTAAAATACTCTAATTTACCAGCCACAATGTTTTGAGAGATAAGATCATTTTTAATAAAATCATCATAATTCATGGCACGTACATAACTACCTAGCGCATTGTTAGCGGAAGTTACCATCGCTTGGCCTGAAATAAACGGCGTAGCACGGGTTACAGATGGTTTTGTTTGTAATTGAGCGGATAAATCCGCCGCACGAGATTCTGTCATCTGAGCAGAAGAAATAACAATATGCCCCGTTGTGCCTAAAATACGGTCTAAAAGTTCTTGCCTAAAGCCAGACATAACAGACATAACCACAATAAGCGCCGCAACGCCGAGCATAATCCCCAGCAACGAGAATGTTGTAACAACTGAAACAAACCCCTTACGCGCCCTAAAATAACGCATGGCTGTTGTGAGTGCAAAAAGCATATTCATTTATTTTTATATTCCTATTCTCTTAAGATGTGACAAAGTATAGCAATAATGCTCAAAAAAGGCTAGAATACAGCTATAAAAAGCAGTAAAAAATACATAAAGAGGTTAAGTTTTTGAAAACATTAGGTATTGTTGGTTTCGGTTCTTTTGGTCAGTTCATTAGTGAGCATCTTTCACCTGTGCTAAATATAAAAGCATATGATATTGTTGACCGATCTAAAGAAGCGCAAGAACGCGGCGTAACCTTTACAAACCTTAAAGAAACAACAGAAGCTGACCTTATTATGCTTGCCGTACCTGTTCAGTATATGGAAGACACTTTAATTGAAATGGCAAAAGTTATGAACCCTAAAGCTTTGGTTATGGATGTTGCCTCTGTAAAAGTGCGCCCTGTAGAGCTTATGCTTAAACACTTACCAGATACAGCTGAAATTATCGCCACACACCCTATGTTTGGGCCAGAATCTGGTAAAAACGGTATCCGTAATTTAAAAATTGTTACTGCTAACATTCGTAGCCAATTCTATGAGCAAATCAAATGGATTCTTACCGAAACATTAGGGCTAGAAGTGATTGAAATGACACCTGATGAGCACGATAAACAGGCCGCTTTTGTACAAGGTCTTACGCACTGGATTAGCCGCGCCGTACAAAACATGAACTTACCCGAAACACATATCGGTACTGTTGCCTACGACCATTTTTTAACAATTGGTGATATTCTTAAAAACGATTCAATGGATTTATTTTTAACAATTGAGCGCGAAAACCCTTACGCAGAAGAAGCAAGACAGCATTTTATTGACCATTTAACCGCTCTTGAGCAGAAAATAATGGAAAAATAACTAACATCTCCTTGAAATAAAGGGAAATAAGGGTTAAAACAAAGGCATCTCATACATGCCCTTTTTCTCATTTTAAACTTCACGAGGTGACTTATGTCATTTGCTAACCTTCTTATTATAGGCATACTTATGCCTATCAGTGTCTTTAGCATGTTTAAATACATCAGCAATAAACAGACACAAACCAAAGACTTCATCCAAATCAAATTACCACATGCATTAAGGCCACTAATTACAGGCCTTAAATGCCAGCACCCAGAAAATGAAAAGCTTATTATTTCAGTTTCTTTAAAACAGGTCATGCCCTATCTATACTTTCAATCTAAGAAAGAACAATCCCTATTAGGTTGGCTTTTCAACCCTCAGTTTGAATTTGATCATTTTGATGAAATTTCTTACATGCGGGATTTAAAGCAGAAAGTACAGCTGGCAATCTATTCTCTACCTGACGATTTTATGGATTCTAAAACCGAACATCAGGCTATTATAGATACACTCACGCATAAAAAAATTATCTCCCAGGAGGGGTAAATGGATATTTCAACCCAACAAATCATCGCAATGTCCATACTGGGCTTACTCAGCTTAGCCTTTTCTATTTATATCTCAGATAGAAAAAACAAAAGCCAAGCGATCGCAAAAGCGGTACCAAATTCTGTAGAAGTGGCCGACACAATTACCTACACCAACACAGAAAATGGCGCAGAAGAAACTGCTAGCTACACCCTCGTTTGCACTCCCAATAAGGAAATTGCCCGCACCTATATAACCTTAGAGCAAAAAAAACGTAGCCCAACCGTTGGTATTACCAATAAATTTATGCTGCACTATTCTGCCGTTTTCAATGTGGTCGCCTACCGAAATTACATTAAATACAAGGTGGAAAGCGCCCTAAAATGCATAAAGCAAAAAGGCAAAGGCAAGGGTAAAATATATGCCACTTCTGCAACGCTGGAAGACACATTGCTCTACCTGTACATAAAAAAAGCAAAGGTTACAGACCATGTCACCCAAATAGCGATCCATTAAAAAAGGGCTCTTCGGAGCCCTTTTTGTTATTTTGCGTCTAGCACTTTAAAACGATATTCTTTTTTCATTCTAAAGTCTGGTTCGCCATATGTTCCCTCTGGTACCATCTTCATACCAACATCAAAACGCGTTATAAATTCAGGTGGTAATTGTTGCTTCAGAGCCTGTGCAGCTCCTAAACCTAACATCATCACCTGTGGTGCATAAGCCTGCGCAGGCTGTGTACCAATAGTTACACCACGCGCACCTTGGCGTAGTTCAATAACTAAATTATCTGTTTTCATTGTAGATGATGTTGCCATCGCTTGTAACGAGCCATTTACACCTGTTTTAAACATTTCAGGCAATTCTAAATCAAACTTAACCTCTGGGTTTAAATTTTCACCCGCAGCTGGCAAAATAAGTAAAAAGTTATTTAAAGCTTCTACAACATGCTCAGTAATAAGCTTATAATTATTAAGCTTAATTTCCATTGCTTTTGCAGATGTTTGCTTCATTTCTAAAGCAGCTTCTTTACCTGCAATACGCAGTAAATTAACCATAGGTTTGCCAGATTTTTCTTGAACATCTACATTTACAGAAATAGATGATACTTCTTGCTCTTCAGCTTTATCTTGTGTCTTAACAATAAAAGTTTTCAGAGTATTAGCTAAAAACTTAACATCCTTAGCAGAAATAATAATTTTATCTTTAGCACCTTTTTCTAAAAATTCAGAAATTTTATCCGCATTATCTTCTTTAAAGATAAGGTCTAATGTCGATGTTACCATTTGCAGCTGTTGAGCCACATGTTCTTTATACTTAGCTTCTGGTGTTAGCATCATGTTAAGCTTAAGCTCTTTTTTATTTACAACATCAAAAAAAGCATCACCTTTTACAGACATTGCAGGCGTTGCGACGTTAAATTTATTAACTTGTAACTTTTCATCACCTAAGTCTTGTACGTCCACATAAACAGAAAGATCTTTGATACGATTTAAAGATTCAAATTGCTTAAGAAGCTCACGCGCATCTTCATCTTCTACTTTATCAAAAATACTGCCCTCTACCTCTGTCGTAATATCTCTCACATCAGCAACAATATGGTTCTCTTTAACTAAAAGATAAGAAGGAGCAACCTTATACTCTATTGTTTGCTTATCGTTTTCAACTGTCATTTTACCAATTGAAAGATCAACACGATCAAGAATTTCTTCGATTGTACCCGCCTCTAATGCATAAAGAGAAGAAATAAAAGAAGTCTTCAGCTCTAAATCTTCAGGCGTTAATACTGCAGACTGAATAACCTCAGCACCTTTTTTTACACTAATATCAATCGTATCTGATGTTTTAAATGTAAGAGAATCACCCTTCACATTATAATCAATACGCACATCGCCTTGGCTTTTAATATCAATTTTTGTAATACCGTCATCTAGAATAACATGCGGATTCACAACAGTAATATAGCCATTACCTGTTTTAATTTCTTTAAAGAAAGCGCCTTCAATACGATCATGCATGCTTGCTTGTTTAAATGCATTTGTTACAGCAATTTTAGCTTGCTCTCTTACTTCTGAAGAAGCTTGTTGGTACACAAAATAACCACCAGCTGAAGCAGCTGCCACTGCCGATAGTCCTATAATCAATTTTTTCATCTTAATGTCCTAAGTTTTTATTTTTAGAATTTAAAAGAAAATGACAAGCCTATTGCTGGCTTGTCATTTTTTGAATTTCTTCACGCACAAGTCGTTCAACAACTTCTTGCAGATTCTCTTCGACCCAATCTTTCACCATTGGTCTTAAAGCTTCTGCCAACACTTCTAGAGGGAACCCAATTTGCAAACTTGCATTTGCAGAAGGAATTGCTTTTAGGTTAATACGTTTTGTCGTTTCTGTAATCTCAGAAGATCTTGTTTGAGCCGATTCTTCTGAATTACTTGCCGCCACAGCGCGCTGAATAAGCGATTCAGTTGCCGCTGTAGATAAATCATCTTCATCAACAGAGTCCGTTAGCACTGCTCTTTCTTCTACATCAGATGTATCAGGCTCAGAAACAACTTCTGTTTCTAAATTTGCCATATCATCTTCAGAAAGCTGTGCCTGCTCTTCTGTTGCATCCATTGCAGAAGCCATTATATCTTCAACAGAATCTTCCGCAACAGCTGCTTCTGTCTCTTCAATTGTAGCCGATTCTGGTGTGTCTGCCATTCCCGACATCATTGCATCAATATCAGAAGCATCCATCTGTACATCTTCAGCAGACTCTTGCGCTACCTCATCAGCAGTATCTGTTGCTGCCGCCATAATATCATCTACAGATTCATCAGCTGGTGCCGTTTCAGAAATCGCTTCTAAAGCATCTAAAGCTTCTGCTGCTTCTTGTACTGCAACATCTGTATTTTCAACAGGTTCTTCTGTTGATCGTTCGGCATCTGGCTGCGCATTATAATGGTCTCTTGCTTGAGAAATCGTATCAGGGTCCGCCGCCTGAACAACACCTTGTTCAGAAAAAGCATTAATATCAATAAGATCATCTTCAACTTGGTGCGTTGGCGCATCCGCAATTGCAGAAGTTACCCCTAAGTCACCTGTTGGGATATCATTATCTATCTCTTCTGTCAGTTCAAGCACATCATCTGTGGCCTGAGACTTTTTGTCCATTTCTTCATTTACAATAGAACGAATGGAAGAAAGGATTTCATCCATAGAAGCATCTTGCTTTTTCGATTGTTCTGTCATCGGTTTCCCTTTTGTCACATTTTATGGGCAATGCCCGCACTTTTATTAAAAAAAGTGTTTAAGTACTTAATAAAATTTGTGCATTATCGCTTAAGTTCTACCACATACTAGTAAACAAGGTCAACGCTACATATATATATATAACCTCTTTTTAGTATATTTTATGCTTTCTGCTTAGCATACTGGGGTGAATATGATACAGTTAAAACTCAACCATAATAAAAATACTGGAGTACCATATGAACAAAATCACTGCAACAGTTCGCCCAACAGGGAGCATGAAACTACTTTCTAGACTCGAAATTGAATTCCTTAAAAAGCGTGAAAACTCAGATATTTACACACTTTTCAGAAACTGTTGTCTTGCGGTACTTACTGCTGGTGCGCATCTTTCAGATGACCCCACAGAACTCCTTGAAACATATAAAGATTTCGAAGTTACCCTTTCTAATGATGACCGCGGTGTTCTTATCGAGCTTAAGCACGCTCCTGCAGAAGCTTTTGTAGATGGTGAAATTATTACAGGTATGCTCGAAAATCTTTCCGCTGTAATTCGTGATATTATTTATGCCGATAGCTTAAACAGAACACCTTTTGATGTTGCACAATCTGAAGGCGAGCGCATAACACATCACGTTCACGCTATGCTCCGCAATGCCGATGCTTTGCGCCAAGGCGTTTCCCCTAACATGGTTGTTTGCTGGGGTGGTCACTCTATTAGCAGAAGCGAGTATCAGTATTCAAAAGAAGTCGGCTACGAATTAGGGCTGCGCAAAATCAACATCTGCACAGGCTGTGGTCCTGGTATTATGTACGCACCAATGAAAGGTGCCGCCATTGGTCATGCCAAACAGCATTTAGGTCAACAATGCCATTTAGGACTTACAGAACCTGGTATTATCGCATCTGAATCCCCTAACCCTATTGTAAATAACTTGGT
>JAAZVW010000027.1 GCA_018623135.1 Pseudomonadota bacterium | reverse complement strand
TTTTATATCCCGGGTGCGGGCGAGCTTACGGTTATGGCTTCTGCGCTTGTAGGGGCTTTATTAGGCTTTTTGTGGTACAACGCCCCGCCTGCGCGTGTGTTTATGGGTGATACAGGCTCTTTAACATTAGGTGGTTTTTTGGGCTGTATGGCTGTTGTGCTTAAAATTGAGTTTGTATGGCTTATTATTGGTGGCTTGTTTGTGGCAGAGGCTGTTTCTGTTATTTTACAAGTAGGTTATTTTAAGCTCACAAAAGGTAAGCGTATTTTCCTAAAAGCGCCATTGCATCATCATTTTGAGCAAAAAGGTTGGCCAGAATCTACAATTGTTGTCCGTTTTTGGATTATTGCTTTTGTTCTGGCACTTGTTGGTTTATCGACACTTAAATTGCGTTAAAAAAGGTGCAGATGAACATGGAGATGCAAGCTGCTCAAATTCAATTTGATAAAAGCCACTTTTTTGTTTTTAGTTTAGGTATAAGCGGTCGTGCTATTGCTGAAAAACTAACGGCTTTAGGTGCACAAGTAAGCGCTTGGGATGAGCAAGAATCTGCACGTTTAGATGTGCCGATGACATGGCTACAAGACCCAGAGGGGATTGATTTTTCTGATATTGATTATTTTGTAAAAACACCGGGTGTGCCTTTAGATCATCCTTATGTTCAAAAAGCACAACAAGCAGATGTGCCTCTTTTAAATGAGGTTGATTTGTTTTTAGAACTTAATCCAACAGCTTTTGTTGTGGCCATTACAGGTACAAACGGTAAATCGACCACGACAGCACTTGTGACACATATTTTAAAAGAAGCAGGTTACGATGCTGTTATGGGGGGTAACATTGGTACGCCTATGCTTAGTTTGCCAGAAGTAGACGCCGATAAAGGCTGCTATGTGCTTGAGCTTTCTTCTTATCAGTTAGAAACGCTTGATTTCCCTTGTTTTAATGTATCTATTTTTACAAACTTAACGCCTGATCATTTAGAGCGTCATAAAAATATGCAAGGCTATTTGCAGGCAAAACTACCTATCTTCCAAGGCTGTGATTTAGCGATTATGTCGGTAGATGATGAGATACTTGAATCCTTAAGCTTTGAATTAGCAGAAGAGCTAGAGTTAGCGACTGTTTCTGTAACAGGGCGCAATGCTGATGTGTATGTTAAAGACAATGCTCTTTACCATGGAGAAGAATGTATCACCTCTCTTGCAGAACTGCCACAACTTGCAGGACCACATAATGCACAGAATATTGCCCTTGCGTGGTCTGCTGTTTGTGAAATTATTTCCCCTGAAAATTTTCGTAAAGCTCTTGAATCCTTCAAAGGGTTGCCTCATAGGTGTGAACTTGTCGCAGAAAAAGACTCTGTTCGTTTTGTGAATGATTCTAAATCTACCAATGCTGAATCAAGCAAAGGTATATTACAGGCTTATGATCATATTTACTGGATTCTAGGCGGTAAGATGAAAGAAGGTGGTGTTGCAAGCCTTAAACATAACTTAAGCAACGTGGTGCGTTGTTACACAATTGGTGAAGATGCTGCTGTTCTAGAATCTCAGCTTGCTGATGTAAAAGATTATGTGAGCTGTAAAACCCTAGATGTTGCGCTTACTTGCGCTTACGATGATGCGCTTAAGGAAGGTCTAAAAGAGCCTGTTGTTTTGTTTAGCCCTTGCTGTGCTTCTTTTGATCAATTTAAAAACTTTGAAGATAGAGGTAATGCTTTTATTGCCCTAACGAAGGGGCTTAAATAAGTGGGTAAATTACGCTTATCTAAACATCCATTAGTGCGTTGGTGGTGGTCGTTAGATCGTACGACTTTCTTATCTGTTTTAGGGTTAATGATTTTTGGTAGTATGCTGATGATGTCCGCCTCTATTGCTGTTTCGCAGGAATATAGCGTGAGTGCTTATTACTTTGCCAAAAAACAAGCCATTTTCTTATTTTTAGGCTTGGGCTCTATGTTGTTCTTCTCGTTAATGACGATTAAGGGCATCCGCAATATGGGGTTTTTGCTTTTTGCTGTTGCGCTTGTGGGGGTTGTGGCAACCCTTTTGGTAGGTGCTGATGTCAAAGGCGCGAAGCGTTGGATAGATATGGGCTTTTTCTCTTTACAGCCTTCAGAACTTTTAAAACCAAGCTTTGCGATTGTTTCTGCTTTTATTTTGTCTCGAGATTGGTCTCATAGTCCTTATAAAGGCATTATTATAAGTGGTTCGGTGCTCGGGGTTATTGGTGTATTGCTTCTATTACAGCCAGATTTTGGTATGGCTGTTATGTTAGGTCTTGTTTGGTTTACGCAGGTTGTTATTTCGGGGGCGCCTATGCTTGCTGTGGTGGGGCTTATGGCGGCGGCTCCTATAGGTGTGAGCGCTGTGTATTTTATGTTGCCTCATGTGAAGTCGCGTATTGATCGGTTTTTAGACCCTGCATCGGGGGATTCTTATCAGGTAGATCAAGCTTTTGATGCTTTTACTTCGGGTGGTTTTTTTGGCCGTGGCCCAGGTGAGGGTGTGGTGAAATACCATTTACCAGATGCCCATACCGATTTTATTTTTGCTGTTATTGCAGAAGAGCTAGGTATTTTATTTTGCTTAGTACTGCTTTCTGTTTATATCTTTTTAACGCTAAGGGGCTGTGGTCGCTTAGTTCAGTTGTCAGATAAATTTGCAGTTGTGGCAGGTGGTAGTTTATTGGTGCTCTTTTCTTTGCAGGCACTTGTTAATGTTTCTGTTGCGCTAAGTATTATGCCAACTACGGGTATGACTTTACCTTTTATCAGCTATGGCGGTTCTTCTACTTTAGCATTAAGTATTGTTATAGGATTTATTCTGGCATTAACACGTAGGCGTGGTAGTCTATATAAGAATAAGCAAGTAGAAACTAAAAATTAAAGGTGTGCAGATGAACAATCGTCGTAAAACAGATCAGATGACAGAAAAAGGTCAAAAGTCTCTTGTGATGATCGCAGCAGGTGGCTCAGGAGGACATATTGTGCCCGGGCTTTCTATTGCGCATGAGCTTCATAAAAAAGGTTTTGATGTTGTTTTTTTAGGGGTGCCACCAAAGTTTGTGGAATTTGTTAAAGCACGGGGGTGCGATGTTATTAGCTTGCCAACACCACAATATTTAAAAGGTGGTCTTTTAGGTAAAATCTCAGCTATTTGGGCGATGGGTAAAGCTGTTTTAAAATCTATGCTGCTTTATCAGAAGTATCACCCAAGTGTTGTTGTAGGTATGGGTGGTTTTACCTCTGTTGCTGCCATTATAGCGGCAAAACTTTCAGGTGTGCCGGCTATGGTGCATGAGCAAAATGTTTTACCTGGTCGTGCCAATAAGTTTGTTGCCAAGCTTGTTGATAAAATTATGCTCTCTTTTGAAAAATCTAAAGGCTTTTTCTCTGCTTCTGTTCTGTCGGATAAATTTATTGTAACAGGTTATCCACTACGTACAGAAGTGCTAGATATGATGGCAAACCCAGTGCCAGAAAAAGAAGCAGATACCGACAAGATTAATCTTGTTATTACAGGGGGCTCTATGGGGTCTACTATTTTATCCGATGTGGCGTACCAAGCTGTGTGTAAGTTACCAAAGGCTTTAAGAGAGCAGCTGGCTGTGACTCACCAAGCGAGGCCTGCTGATTGTGAAAAGGTAGAAAAAGCCTATAAAGAGGCTTCGGTTTTAGCGACTGTACATCATTTCTTTGATGATTTACCAGAGCGTATGCAAGAAGGTCATTTGCTTGTGAGCCGAAGTGGTATGGGTTCTGTTGCAGAAGCTGCGGCGTTTAAATTACCCTCTATTCTTATCCCGCATCGCTTAGCGGATAACCACCAGCTTTATAACGCCCAAGTTTTATCTGAAGTAGGCGGGGCACTTTTGGTAGAAGAGCCTGAATACACGGTTGAAAATATGGTGCAAATTCTTGAAAAATTAATTGCCGATAAGCAACAGCTTAAAAAAATGTCTGAAAAAGCCTTTAAAGCGCTTGATTATACAGCATCTCAAAAAGCAGCCGATGCTATTTTGGAGCTTGCCGATGTTGATATGATGCACCAAAAAGCACAGATGATAGATTAAGTTTTTACCGTTTTTTTAAAGAGTCCGCTAGGGCTCTTTTTTATTGTAAAGCCTATTTATTTTATGCGTAAAAATAAGATACTTTGATTGACAAACTGTGGCGATTAAGCCATAGTACTTTCTATTCAAAATAACATCTGATTAATAAGGAAAAACAATGCCTAAAGCTGTTTGTGTCGTTTATGGTGGTACATCTGCTGAGCGCGCCGTTTCTGTAAAAAGCGGTACGGCGGTCGTAGCGGCATTAACGCGCCTTGGTTATCAGGTGGTCTCTCTTGATTTGCAGGAACATTGGGCCGAACAAATTTTAGCCGTTAAAGATGATGTTGATTTGCTTTTTAACGGTTTGCACGGCGGCATTGGTGAAGATGGTACTTTAAGTGCCTTTTGTGATGCTATTGGTCTTAAATATACAGGTAGCAACATGCAAGCTTCTAGCCTTGCTATGGATAAATGGAAGTCGAAAGCGCTTTTTAAACAGGCTGATATTGATGTTGCAAAGGGTAAATCTTATGCGCCAACTGAATTGCCAGATGAAGCGCCCTTTTTACCTTGTATCGTAAAACCGACGCTTGAAGGTTCTTCTATTGGTATTCATTTGGTGGAAGAGGCTTCACAGTGGCAAACTGCAAAATCAGATGCGCAAAAATTTTCAGCAGTGTTGGTGGAAGAATATATTAAGGGCCGTGAATTTGCGGTGCCTGTTTATAAAAATGAGTCTCTTGGCGTGATTGAAATGATCCCGAATACGGACTCTTTTTATACATACGAAGCAAAATACGCTCAAGGCGGTTCTCGTCATGTGGTGCCTGCCCAAATACCAGCTGATGTTTCACAGCGGTTGCAAGATATGTCTGCAAAGGCGCATATGGCGTTAGGTTGCGCTGGTATTAGCCGTTCTGACTTTATTTGGCAAGAAGAGACAAATCGCATTGTTGTTCTAGAAACAAACACCCTACCAGGTTTAACCGAAACAAGTTTAGTGCCAGAAGTTGCAGAAGCTTGTTTGGGTTGGTCGTTTGATGATCTAATTGAAAAAATGATTAAGGAAGTATAAATCCATGCAGGGAACATCTATCCATAAACCTATGCAAAAATATAAAAAAATAGCTATCGTTGCGACTTCAGCAACCATTACTTTTGCTTTGTTGCTTACCTTTATCTTAAATTTCTCTGCTATTAAATATTCTTTTGAAGAGTTTGTGGCGCGCCAAATTGGCGCGAAAGTGGAAAGCATTATGGTAAGTGGTGTTGAACGACAAGATCCTGTCGCTTTGTTTTCTGCTCTAGGTCTTAAAAAAGGTTCTTCTCTTGTAGGTTTTGATATTACAGACGCGAAAGAACGTATCGAAGAATTAGACTGGGTTAAGGAAGCTTCCGTTGTTCGCAAGCTACCTTCTACAGTTATGTTGGAAATTACTGAGCACAAGGCTTTTGCACGCCTTAAACTGAACGATGGTCAGTGGCTGATTGATCAACAGGGGCAACTTATTTCTAAATCCACAGATGAATTTAAGCATCTTCCATTGTTTGAAGGTAAATCAGCAGCCTCTCAAGCTTCATCTCTTATGTCTATTCTTAAAAAACAGCCCGAAATTGCTAAACAACTTGTTGGTGCGCTTTATGTGAGTGAACGCAGATGGGATCTTAAAATGGCATCAGGTGTTAAAATTATGTTGCCAGAAAAAGAACAAGAACACGCACTTATGTTGCTTAAAGTTTTAGATGAACGCCGTAACGTACTGAGTATGAAGGGTGGCGCTGTGGATCTAAGATTAAAAGATCGTATTGTCTTGCGCCTAGATGCAAAAGTTGCAAGTTCTGTTGGGTACTTATAAGTATATTATCCGTATAAAATTTGATAGTATTAAATATTGATTATTGATTAGCTAAGGTTAGAGTAGATTATGTCGCAAAATGCACGTCTTATTGCAGGTTTAGATATTGGTTCACACAAAGTATGCTGTTTTATTGCAGAGCGTACAGATTCTGGTAAAGCACGTGTTATTGGTTACGGTCAACATATCTCTTCGGGTATTAAATATGGCAGTATTGTTGATATGGATCAAACTGAGCAAGCGATTCGTCGCGCAGTTCATCAGGCCGAAGAAATGGCAGGCGAAAGTATCTCTTCTGTTGTTGTTAGCTTAAGTGGTAATTCGGTGCGTTCGCAACGTACAGATGGTCTTGTGCTTTTAAATAATCAAGAAGTTACAGAAGAAGATTTAGAACGCCTAAAAACAGAAGCTTGTGCACAATTTTTAGATGGCGACCGTGAAATTATTCATGCAGTAACCTCTCGTTATACTCTAGACGGTCAAGGTGAAATTCGTGATCCGCGTGGTATGTTAGGTAACAGGTTAGAAGCTGTTGTGAATATTGTTACAGCTGCCAAAACAGCCGTGCGTAATATTGTGCGTTGTGTAGACCGTTGTAACCTAGATGTTGCTGAGATGGTGGTTCAGCCCTATGCTTCGGCTTTATCTTGCTTGGTAGAAGATGAGCGCGAGCTTGGTGTTGCTCTTGTTGATATAGGCGGCGGCACTTGTAATATTGCTATTTATGTAGAAGGCACGCTTGCTTATACAAAAGTTATTGCTGTTGGTGGTGATAATATTACATCTGATATTGCACATGGCTTATCGACCCCTCTTAATCATGCAGAACGCATTAAAACATTATATGGTTGCGCTATGGCACAATCTTTAAATTCAGATGATAACATTCAGGTACCTAAAGTAGGTGAAAACGAAGATACGGCTACAGGCCAAATTTCTCGCGCTCAGCTTACGGGTATTATTCAGCCACGCTCAGAAGAGATTCTTGAAATGATCCGTGATGCAATTGAGCAGTCGGGTTTTGAAGCGGCAATTGGTCGCAGAGTTGTTCTTACAGGTGGCACAGCACAACTTGCAGGTTTTAAAGAACTTGCAGAAGTTGTTTTAGATAAAACTGTACGTGTTGCGCGTCCTTTTGGTGTTGAGGGCTTGACAGATCTTTCTGGCACCCCACAATTTGCAACAGCGGCAGGTCTTATCATTTTTGGTAAGAATGAGCTTAAACCTAAATCAAAGTTCCAACTTTCATTAGGTTCTGGACAAATGAGTGAATGGATTTCACGTGTGGTAAAAAATGTGAAAGAGTCTTTTCAGACCACTTAAACTTTGCCTTGTAGTGTGACATTTGGTAGTATATATAAATCAACATAAAGTTAAGTAATATTTGGGATAAAATTCGATGACCCTAAACGTTTCTATGGTAACAGAGCAACCGCATCAACCTAAAATCACCGTTGTAGGTGTTGGTGGTGGCGGTGGTAACGCCGTTAAAAATATGATTGAAGCTCAGCTACAAGGTGTTAACTTTGTGGTTGCAAATACGGATATTCAGGCTTTAGAACAAAGCCCAGCAGAAAAGAAAATCCGTATTGGTATGAATATTACTGAAGGTTTAGGCGCAGGCGCAAACCCAGAAGTAGGCGCTGCAGCTGCTGAAGAAAGTTTTGATGATATCGCAGATTCTATTCGCGGTTCTCACATGGTCTTCATTACAGCTGGTATGGGCGGTGGCACAGGTACAGGTGGTGCGCCAGTTGTTGCTCGTATTGCAAAAGAGCAAGGTATACTTACTGTTGCTGTTGTCACAAAACCATTTGGTTTTGAAGGCTCTCGCCGTATGAAGCTTGCAGAAAGCGGTATTGAAGAACTTCAGCAATATGCAGATACTGTTATTATTATCCCGAACCAAAATTTATTCCGCATCGCAACAGAGCGTACAACACTTATGGAAGCCTTTAAAATGGCAGATGACGTGCTGTACAAAGGTGTACGCGGTGTAACAGATCTTATGATCAACCCAGGTTTAATTAACCTAGACTTTAACGATATAAAGACAGTTATGTCTGAAATGGGTCAGGCGATGATGGGTACAGGCCAAGCAGAAGGCGAACGCCGTGCGATTATGGCTGCCGAAATGGCTATTTCTAGCCCTCTTCTAGATGGTATTTCTATGACAGGTGCTCGTGGTGTGCTTATTAACATTACAGGTGGCATGGATATGACACTTTATGAAGTAGATGAAGCGGCTAACCGTATCCGTGAAGAAGTAGACCCAGATGCTAATATTATTTACGGTCAGGTGATTGACCCAGATATGGAAGGCCAAGTACGTGTAAGCGTTGTTGCTACAGGTATCGGCGCATCAAAACCACGCCAATCTCAAGGCTTTGATATGTCAACTTCTGGTTTTTCAGGTGCATCTAGCTACGGTCAGTCTTCTTATTCTGCACCAGCTGCAACAAATACAGCAACATCTTCTGCTTCGTTAACATCATCAACAAAAGCATCAGATACAACAGCTGTATCAGCACTTTCTGAAAATTCTATTGAGGCAAAACTTTCTTCTGCTCAACCGCAGGAACCAGCATCTGCACCTTCAACAAAGGCTGCAAATGTAAGTGAACCGCAACAGGCAGAACAAGATGCAGAGGCGGATTTTGATGATCTTGAAATCCCAGCTTTCTTACGCCGACAAGCAAACTAATATAGGTTTTTTTAATGAGCGTAAGCATGCAATGCACTCTTGCTAAAGAGGTCACAGCTTCAGGAATTGGACTCCATTCCGGTAAAAATGTAGAAATGAAAATTATGCCTGCTCCAGTGGATACAGGCATTGTTTTCTGTCGTTCAGATTTAGCGCATAAGCCTTCTGCACGTGTCACACCACAGGTCGTGGAAATTTCACCGCTTTGTACAAAAGTATTAAGTGGAGAGGTTGATATTTCTACCGTAGAACACCTTATGGCAGCCTTTTATGGTGCAGGGGTGGATAACGCCATTGTTGAGGTTTCTGCATCTGAATTACCTGTTTTTGATGGCTCAAGCGCAGCTTTTTTAATGCTTATTGATTCTGTAGGTGTGCAAAAACAAAGCAAACCTAAGCGCGTTATTAAAGTTATGAAAGAAGTGATTGTGGAAGATGGCGATAAAATAGCCATGCTTAAGCCAGATGATCATTTTTCTTTAACGTTAGAGCTTGATTTTAAGCACCCCGTTATTCCACACCAAAAATGTAAATTTGATGGTCGTCCAAGTTACTTCCGTAAAGAACTGGCTCGTGCACGTACTTTTGCGATGCAACGAGATGTTGAAAAAATGCAAAGTATGGGCTTAGCACTAGGCGGTGGGTTAGATAATGCAATTGTTGTTGGTGATTTTAGTGTGTTAAATGCTGAAGGTTTACGCCATAAAGATGAATTTATTCGCCATAAGGCATTAGATTGTATCGGTGATTTATTTATGGTTGGGCACCCTATATTAGGCGCATTTGTTGGCTCTTATACAGGTCATGCCATGAACAATAAGCTCCTTTGTGCCCTTATGGCAGATGAAAATAACTATCGATTCGTTGAAATTCCTGATACGAATGATATATATTCTTCTGACGCTTTTTAAAAAACGTCTGTTTATTGGCTCTTAAAGCCAAGCATATATTGATAATTTAAATTAATTTAAGAATGTGAGAAAAGAATGCAAAACACTGTCATTGCAGCTTTGTACCAATTTGCCTCTCTACCAGATTATAAAGAGATGCGTGAAAAACTATGGAATTTGTGCAGTAGTTTAGATATTAAAGGTACGCTTTTATTAGCAGAAGAAGGTATTAACGGTACGGTTTGCGGTAGCCGAGATGCGATTGATCAGCTTAAAAGCTTTTTGGATGCTGATGGTCGTTTTGATAATTTGGAATATAAAGAATCATTTTCAGATCGCCCACGCTTTTTCCGCCTTAAAGTGCGTCTTAAAAAAGAAATTGTTACTTTAGGTGTTGAAGGTGTAAGCCCAACGAAAAAAGTGGGCCAGTATGTGGAACCACAAGATTGGAATAGCTTAATTTCAGACCCTGAAGTGGTGGTTATTGATACACGAAATGACTATGAATATAACATTGGTACTTTTAAAGGTGCTATTAACCCAAATACGGATTCATTTAGAGAGTTTCCTGCTTTTGCAAAACAATTTTTAAATCCTGAAAAGCATAAGCATGTTGCAATGTTTTGTACTGGTGGTATTCGCTGTGAAAAATCAACAGCTTATATGCTCGAAGAAGGCTTTGAAAATGTGTATCACCTTAAAGGCGGTATTTTGAAGTATCTAGAAGAAGTACCAGAATCTGAAAGCTTATGGGAAGGTGAATGCTATGTGTTTGACCAACGTGTGGCTGTTGCCCATGGCTTAAAGCAGGGTACATATACAAGCTGCCATGCTTGCCGTGCCCCTGTTTCTGAACAAGAACGCCTTTCAGATGAATATGAAGAAGGTGTTTCTTGTCCGCATTGTTTTAATCAACTACCAGAAAGCACTAAGCTACGTGCGCAAGCACGCCAAAAGCAAGTGACCTTGGCACAAAAGCGTGGTCAAGCGCATATGGGTAGTGATGTTGCTAAGCAGCTTAAAAGCTCATCTTAGTAAAAAGATATGATCAACAGGTTTTTGACCTGCCTTTAATCATATGTATTTTTAAAGCTCCGTTGTAAACGGGGCTTTTTTTACATTTAAAATATTAAAATGCTTTCTACCCCTTTTTATTTAAATTTAAAAGAACTACACTAATTAATAGTAATAATAAAAGAGGTTCAGAACGATCAAAGCTCTCATATCTGCAGTTTATTTGTTTGTTGGTTTGTGTATTAGCTCGGGTTCATGGGCGCAAATACCTGTTTCTGTGGATTTGGAAAAACAATTAGAGAATTTAATTAACTTTAGGCTCGAGCATCGTTTGGATACCGATTTTTATCATTTATTTCATCGTACCTCTAATGTAGAGACCGAAGAACATTTGGTAAATATTCATACAAATGAATTAGCTAAAAAATTGATTGAGCTTAAAGATGAAAGTAAAAGTACATTCACAAACCTCATTGCCATAGACCACCATGGTCATGTAATAGCGGCAGCAGCTCCGTTTGAATCTGAGCTATTAAGACATAAAAAAGTATGGCCTGAACTTGCACAAAATAAGCAAATGTATGTATCAGATGTTTATTATAATAAAGAGAGTAATTTGCTAAATAATCGTGTGTATATTCCTCTTTTTAATGAAAGTTTTCTGGGCTATTTAGCAATTAGTATAGATGCCTATTATTTAGACTTGGTAGAATATTTTATGGAGCAATAATAAAGATGTTTCAAAGATTATCAGTAGGTAAAAAGCTTACAGCAATTATATTTGGCGTCGTTCTTTTTGGTATGAGTGGTGTCATTTTTGCAGGTGCTTTGGAGCAGAAAAAGCAGCTTTTTGCTGCTGCTGAAAAAAACGCTCAACAAATGACAGAGATGATCGCCGCCCAAGTTTCTGCTGGTTTAAGATGGCAAAATTCAGAAGCGATTCAGGCGCTTAGCCGCCAAGTTTTGCGTTCGGATGAAAATATTTTAGGCTTTGCCAGTTACGATGCTCAAGGCGCAAGGCTTACGGTGTATCAAAAAGAAGGCATCCCCGATATTTCAGAGCTTAACTATAGCCGTATTACAGATAACCTTAAAAATTCTCTTAAAGAAGGTGTTTATGCCTATAGAGATAATAGCTATTTTATTACTGTTATGCCTGTCGAAACCACATTTTCTCAAAAGGCTGTAGGTTTTATTCTTGTGGTTTGGGATCATAAACCACTCCTTGCCGAAGTAGCTAAAAATACAAACGTGCAAATATTGGTATTACTACTGCTAGTGTTTATGGTTTTGGCTGTGTTACAGCGTTTTATTTCAAGCTTTGTCATTAAACCGATTGAAGCTGTAACAGAAGATATTCTTTCTAAAACAGAAAAAGATGCAAAGACAAAAGTACAGCATAACGGAGATGAGCTTGCACAGCTTTCTGGGGCTTTTGATGTGCTTATTGATGAAATTACAGAACGAGACGAATCATTAAAATCAGCTAAAGATGCTGCCGAAGCAGCCAACCAAGCTAAGTCAGAGTTTCTTGCTAATATGTCTCATGAATTACGTACGCCTATGAACGGTATTATTGGTTTATCTAATTTGCTTTTAGAAGCGCATTCGGAAGAAGATAAAATAGAATACGGTAAAGCCATACATGAATCTGCAACAGGCTTATTGAATATTCTAAATGATTTATTGGATCTTTCTAAAATTGAAGCAGGGCAATTAAGCCTAGAAAAAATTGATTTTGATCTTAAAGATGAACTAAGCCGTTTAATGACACTTCTTGGCCCTGTAGGTAGTGCTAAGGGCTTGGTGGTGGATTTTGCCTTCCATTGGCCAGAAGAAACTTTTTGGGTGAAAGGTGACCCGACACGTATCCGACAAATTGTCATGAACCTTATTGGTAATGCCCTTAAGTTTACAGAGCGCGGTAGCGTGCACCTAGTTGTTTACCCAAGGTTTGAAGGCGAGAGTATAGACCTTAAACTAGAGGTTATAGATACAGGTATTGGCATTTCAGAAGAACAAAAGAAAAATATTTTTGATAAGTTTTCACAAGCTGATTCGTCCACCACACGTAAATTTGGTGGTACAGGCTTAGGTCTTTCTATTTGCACAGAGCTTGCAACACTTATGGATGGTAAAGTAGAGGTGGATAGTATTCAGGGTAAAGGTTCTACCTTTAGAGTCTTTTTACGCCTAGAAAAAGGTGTGCCTCAACTAAAAAAAGAAAAAGTAAAACTAGATGGCTTGTCAGAAAAAGAAATTTTCAAGAGCAAGCGTGTTCTTATTGTGGATGACCACCCTGTGAATAGACTCTTTGCAGAAAAACTCCTTTCAAAAATGGGTATTACGCAAATTGAAATTGCAGTTGATGGTATAGAAGCTGTAGAAAAGTATAAAGAAGGTACAATAGACCTTGTGTTTATGGATTGCCAGATGCCAAACCTAGATGGTTATGGCGCAACCGAGAAAATTAGGGAAATAGAAACAAGAACAGGCAAACATATCCCCATTGTTGCAATGACAGCTCATGCGCTTAAAACAGAAGAAGAAAAATGTACAGCCGCTGGTATGGATGATTATTTAAGTAAACCATATACACCGGAACAGCTTAGAGATAAGCTTGACTATTGGCTTTTGTCTGATCATTTAGAGCAAAATAATGAGCCTATTCAGCCAGCAGTTAAGCAGCCGTCTTATGCAACCAAAGCAAAAAACATTGTTCCGCCTATAGATGAAAATTATGTGAGCCTCTTAACGGATGATAACCCTGAAGAAGTAAAAGATTTGTTTAAATTATTTATGGAAACAGGGCATGAATGTATAGAAGCTTTTTCACATACAGAAGATATTCAAGCATGGAGAGACTTAGCGCATAAAATGAAAGGCGCTAGCGGAAACCTACGTGCTATGGAGCTACACGAACTTTGTAAAGAAACAGAAATTAGTCCTCCATTGGATGAAAAAGAACGCCACAAACGCCTGCAAGAAATTGAGCAAGCCTATATGGAAATAGAAGCCTATATGGTAGAGCAACACCCTTCTCTTAGAGATTCTTAAACGAAAGAGTTACTATATAAAAAGAGAGCGCCTAAGCGCTCTTTTTTTATATATAGTTTTGTCATGCTATTCTTGCACATAACTTCCTGGTGCAGGCATAATCTCTTTCTTAATTTTTCGCGCTGCAACTTTTGTTTTTGGTGACTGTTCATTAAGCCAATTGTTCCAGTCTGTCCACCAAGAACCTTCAACTTTTTTGGCTTTCTCTAACCAAACATGTGGCTTTTCTTGCTCAACCTTTTTCTTGTAATGATAACCTTTTTGTTTAGCAGGTGGGTTTACAACACCTGCGACATGGCCAGAGTTCCCTAATACAAAAGTAACATCACCAGAAAGTTTGTTCAGAGGTTTAAAACATGTTTCCCAAGGTGTAATGTGGTCATCTTTTGTAGAAATCATATACACAGGTATATCAATGCGGCTGATATCTATTTTTTCACCAAGTAGGGTCATTTTATCCTTTTGCACAAGATTGTTTTCTAAGTACATATTGCGCAGATAAAAACTGTGCATTTTTGCAGGCATTCTTGTGTTATCAGCATTCCAATATAAAAGATCAAACGGGAAGGGCTCTTTACCTAGCATATAGTTATTAATAACAAACGACCAAATCATATCGTTTGCACGTAACATCGCAAAAGTACGCGCCATTTCGGCACCATCTAAGTAGCCTACTTTGTTCATTTTGGCTTCTAAAGCTGAAACTTGGTTTTCATCTAAAAATACGCCTAAATCGCCCGCGCCTTCAAAATCGGTAAGTGTTGTTAAAAAGGATGCGGCATTCACACGGCTGTCTTTTTTAGCTTTTAGGTAGGCAAGGGTGGACATAAGCAAGGTGCCACCAATGCAGTACCCTACCGCATTTAAGCTTTTTTCACCCGTTATGTTAAGGACTTCATCTATTGCGGCAAGTAGCCCTTTTTCCATATATTCTTCCCAGCCAAATTCTTTGTACGATTCGTCAGGGTTTTTCCAAGAAATCATAAAGACAGTTTGTTCTGCTTCTTCTACAAGATATTTAACTAAAGAGTTTTTGGCTTGTAGATCTAAAATATAGAACTTATTAATCCAAGGTGGGCAAATCAGTAAAGGTCTTTTTGCTACTTTTTCCGTTTTAGGTGTGTATTGTATCAACTGAATAAGAGGTGTTTCAAAAACAACGCTGCCTTCTGTTGTGGCAATATTTTCACCTGGTTTAAAGGCTGTTTTATCAACTGTTTGTACATTAAGCACGCCTGTTTTAGGGTCTATATCTTTCATTAAGTTCTTAAAGCCCTGAATAAGGTTTTCGCCTTTACTATCTAGCGTTGCTTGTAATACTTCTGGGTTGGTCATTGGGAAGTTCGTTGGGCTTAAGGCATCTACAAATTGTTGTGTGTAAAAATCAATTTGTGGTTTAAAGGTTGGGTCTATATCTAAAGTATCTACCGTGTTAGAAAACCATTTAGAAGCCAGTAAATATGATTGTTTAATATAATCAAATACAATATTTTCTTGCCATGCTTCGTGTTTAAATCTTTTGTCTGATGTCGGTTCTATATTAACCTCTTGCCCCATCATACGTTCGGCCATAGTGGCCCAAAGCCCAAGATAAGATTGGTACAGATCCAACTGTGCCTGAATTAATTTTTCAGGCTGTTTCACCATTTGGTCGGCAAGATGCAGCATGCTATCGGTTACTGTTTTAAGGCCTTTAAATTCCGCCATTTCAGCATTTTTCATGAATTCATTAATCATTTCGGCACTTTGTTCGCCTACTTTGGTTAGGTTTTTCATTAGTTCTTGTTGTTCTTGTGGTGTCATGAGCTTTACCTATAGTTTTATCTGTCCATTTTATAAATATGGGCATTCTTTGTGTTAATGTATAGGGGATAGTCTGCGATTCCTATTAAGTGTAAAACGTATTTGTGCAGCATTACAAATATAAAGATGATTTTATGCAAAAAAAATAGCAAATCAGTTATATTTTATGTACCATTAAATAAGCAAACAAATGATGAACCAAACAAGAATAAAACAGGTGTCTTTTTATGAAAAAAGTTAAAGCAAATATTGTAATTGTTGGCGGTGGCATCGCAGGTCTTTGGATGCTTAATCGCTTAAATAAAAAGTACTCTGTTGTTCTTATAGAAAATGAGGCCTTAGGCTCTGGTCAAACACTTTATTCTCAAGGGCTTATTTTACCTCGTTCACAAGAAGTAGGTGATGTAACAGGTCGCCGTATTCAAAAGGTTTGGCGAGATTGTTTAAACGGTTTTGGGGATGTGGATCTGCGTACCTCAAAAATTATATCCGATGCGCAAACCTTGGTTGCTTCTAAGGGTGTGCTTGCCCGCATGTCTAATTTTATGAAAAGTTTTAAGTATAAACATCTAGAAGATGTTGAGGTGTACCAAGAACCTACAATCCCAGTTGAAAAAGAAGGTCAATTCTATCAACTGAAAGCCGATGTGCTTGATATGCGTTCTGTGCTTGAGTCTTTAGCAAAACACCATATGAGAGATATTTATAAAGCCGATATCGAAGAATACTTGCATGAAGGTACAAAACTTAAAGCGCTTAAACTTAAGCAGGGTGGTCATCACGTTGTAGTAGAATCCGATGTTTTTATTTTTACAGCTGGCAAAGGTAACCTGCGCGCCTTGCAAGAGCTAGGTATTAAGCGCCCACAAAAAATGACAAAAGAACAAACAAGCCTTATGGTTAAATCTGTGCCTTTTGCCCTTAATGGTGCCTACACTCTAAGTAATGGTGAAAATATGTATGTAAGCTCACATGCAAGCTCAGAAGGCGGATATATTTGGTATATTTCTGGCCCTTGGCTTAATAAACTTGCAGAAACAGATTTAGACCGCATTCGTAAAATGAAACAAATTGTTAAAGATACTTTTAGCGATATCTCATTTGAAGAATGCCTCTGGTCTGCCGTACATTATGCCGTGCCCCAGCAAGAAGATTGGGCAACAACCAAGCGCCATAAAGTTTATTATTCTGGTAATTCAGTTGTTGCTTGGCCTGCAAACTTAACAACTGTGCCACTGCTTGCAGATGAAATTGTAACTTGGGCTAAATCATCTGTAAAAAAACCTCTTGTTCAAGATCTTGATTTAGGCTTTCCACAAGCATCATATGGTTTATATCCATGGGAATCTCCAGAGCGCAATTGGCACCGCTAAGTTAAGTTATGTATTAAAAGCTTGCTTTTTTTAACATTTTTGCTAAATTCCTCGCACCTATTCAACTTACCTTTTATTTAAGTGAGGTGCGTTATGCTTTCTCCTAAATCTCTTATTGTTGCCCCTATCGGTGGTAGCTTTCATGCTTTAAAGCGTATGAGTCATTTGAATATGCTTTCTGCCTATTGGATGATGAAAATGCTGTCTAAAGTCGGTCTGTTTACGCTGTTTATACTGCTAAACTGTATTACAGAAGAAGTTGCGCGCGCATTTATGCGCAAATTCCCACTTATAAGCCCACGTAGTGAATTTTACTACGCTTTGCCTGTTGGTGCACTGGCAGCTTATCTGTTTTCACTCTTTTTGCCAGACATGTTGGTGTTTATTATGCTTGGCGTTTCAGCCAGCTTGTTGATGCTATATAGCCTGTTTCATTTCTTGAAACCCGAACAGGAACTGGAATGGTTTGGGCTTTGGTTTGCTATTTTGGTGAATTTGGCAATTATTGCCTTTAAAGGTTCAAGTGCATTTTATGCATGGAGCCATTTAACACCTATTAGCCTGTATTCTCTTATGGTCTTTATGCTGTCTGTGCCCTTTTTGGCAAAATGGCATAAGCACCACCATTTAACGAAAAATTAAACTAAGGCGAAAGCCTTAAAAAAAGACGCCTTAGGGCGTCTTTTTTTATTTAAGCTTTACTAAAGAAAACTGCACATTACTATCTGTGCTATCTTCTTCTTTAGAACGTCTGTAGCTAAAGAATAGATCAGACTTTTCATAAGTATCCATATCTACATCAAAAATAGCATCAGATGGAATGCCCGCATCTACAGCCATTTGGCGTGCAATACCTGGTAAATCCATCAGCATTTTATCTTTTTTAGAACTCTCACGGAAAAACTTTTCATAGCTTACATCAAATTCATGCACAATTTCAGCATCTACTTCATAGTTTTTCTGGTGGATGCAAGGGCCAATGTGCATAGAAAACTGTGTTGGGTCTGTCATAAACTCTTCGTTTAAAAGTTCAATTGTTTCTGTTAATAATCCATTAGCTAATGTACGCCAGCCACCGTGTACAGCGGCAACGGCATCAGGTGTACTAATAAGTAAGGGCATAAGGTCTGCTGTGCTTACAGCTAACCATAAATCACGATGATCTGTATAAATAGCATCCGCTTCAGGGATCATGCCAGGGCCTGTTGCATAGGCAATACCATTGCCGTGTACTTGGCGCATATAAGCAATAGGGCCAAAGCGTTCTGTTAATAAACGAATGTTATCTTCAATATTTTCTTGGGCACCTGTCTTTAGGCCAAAGGCGTGTTGTGCGTGTTCAAGTTCTTTTTTTGCTTCAAATGTTTGCATGGCTAAAACCTATTGTCTCCGGTAGCTCTTTTGTTTTGTACATAAGCACTTTAAAAAGTGTGCCCATTTCTGTCGGGCTTAGCAGTTTATTAAGTTGCCAGGTTATATCAGCTTCGGCTAAGGGGTTTTGCTTTACTAGCTGTGCTGCTCTAATACCTATGGCAAATTCTGCTAAAAAGTGGCGCATCTCATTGTAACTAGTTTGTGCGCCTAAGTGTTGGCGAACTTGTTTAAAGTTCACGTGCATGGTTAAATCTGCACGACCAACAGATGTTAATATATCAACTGACTTATGCTTATGTAAAGCTTGTAGCGTATCTGCAAAGCCTAAATCCCCATAGTCGATAAAGAGCATGTAACCTTTTTGCATCTTTTCTTTTAAAATATCTAAAAAATCTTCTAAACTTTTATCCCATTCTACAGTCGTTTCATCTGCTTCAATATGTAAATGAGAAAGGTCGCTTAGCTTGCTGCTTTGGCTAAAGCTTAATTGTTCTTTGTTATCTAGTTTAATAAGCTTTTCTTTAAAGCCTTCTTCTGTACGCACATATTGTTTAAGGGGCAGGGCATCTAATACTTCGTTGGCAATAAGTACAGCGTTTTTGAGTGCTGGCAGCTCTTTAACATTTGTAAACCATGTTATTTTGTCTTTATGGTTGTCTAGCTTTTCACGCTGTTTTTCCTGTAGTTTTAAAGAAGGATCAACAATAAGCACAGTCATCTGTTTATAAAGCTGAGGCAAGGTTTTTTCTAAACTGCGGAGCATATCGCTCATAAGTGTGCCTTGTCCTGCGCCTAACTCTACTAAGGTAAAATGTTCAGGCTCATCCATAAGTTGCCAGCAATGTGCTACCCATAGGCTTAGCGTCTCACCAAAAAGTTGGGAAATTTCAGGCGCTGTTATAAAGTCACCTTCTACACCAAAAATATGTTCTTTAGATGTGTAATAACCAAAGTCGGGGTCATAAAGCGCAAAACGCATAAAAGCATCAACGGAGAGGGCCTCATTTTTTTGTGCTTTTATAAGTGTTTTAAGTTTATTTAGAGCTGCTTGCTGCTGTATCTGTTGCTGATTTTTTTGTTCTGTCATTACTTCTGAACACTTTCGCTTGCTTGTTTAGCTGTTAGCATAAAGTAAAGACCAATTAAAACCATCGGAACACTTAAAAGCTGTCCTTGGGTAACATAAGCGTATATGCCACCTTTAAGGTGCGCTAAATCATCAGGCGTACGTACAAATTCCACCATAAACCTAAATACACCATAGCCTGTTAAAAAGGCACCACCAACAAGGCCTTGTCGTTTTGTTTTAAAGCTCAAAATGGCTAAAATAATGAATAAAGCTAATCCTTCTGACGCGGCTTGATAAAGCTGAGAGGGGTGCCTTGGTTCTGGCCCTGCATGCGGGAACACCATAGCAAGCGGAAAATCTGCAGAAGTCACACGCCCGTAAAGTTCACCATTGATAAAGTTTGCCAACCTACCAAAAAATAATCCAATAGGCACAGTTGCGGCAATCACATCTCCCATTGCCCTAAATGAAATATTATGTTTTTTACAGAAGAATAAAATAGCCGTAAGCACACCAATAAGCCCACCATGGTAAGACATACCACCCTTCCAAGTCTGTAAAATATAGCTCGGATTTTCTAAATAAAATGGTAAGTTATAAAACAGTACGTATCCCAAACGTCCGCCTAAAATAACTCCTAAAACAATGTATATAAAAATACTATCTAGTTGTTCTAGGCTAATGCTTCGTTCTGTTTTTTTGCATAAAAGCTTTGCATATTCCAGTGCAAGAAAAAAAGCAGCGGCATAAGCAATGCCGTACCATTTAAAAGCAATACCGAACAGTTCAAAAGCAACAGGATCAATCTGAGGAAATGGAATCATTTTTTATTATACTCACCTTATGTTTTTATGTTGCAAAGAATACACGTATGCACAAGCATGTTCAATGAAATATCTAGCTATATATATAAATTAAATGTATCATTACTTATTAATAATATAAAACAAAAGACAGGTTGCTCTGTATGCAAGCTTTTAACACTGTTGCTTTTATTGGCTTTGGTCATATGGCAACAGCAATTTCTACAAGTCTTTTAGGGTCAAATTACCATCCTGAACATATTTGCGCCTATGGCGGTCAACAACAGACGCGTGAACGCACATTAAAAATGGGCATTGCCCATAAACCTATTTCCGATATTACAGAAGACGTACTTATTTTAGCTGTTAAACCACAGATGTATAAAGATGCACTAGCACCATATATAGGGCGTTTGTCACCCCATACGGTTGTTGTGTCTATTATGGCAGGCGTATCTATAAACCAGCTTAAGGAATATTTTCCAAAAAACCCTGTGGTGCGTGCGATGCCTAACCTTGCGGCAACCTTTGCGAAGTCTGTAACCGCTTTATATACCTCAGAAGCGGAATATCTTCAGCCAGTAAAGAAGCTAACAGACTCTTTTGGTCAGAGTTTTGTATTAGATGATGAAGCGCAGATAAACGCCTTTACAGCAGTGGCAGGATCGGGGCCTGCGCATTTTTTGTATATGATGAATCAGATGCAAAAATTCTTGCAGAGACATCATTTTTCAGAAGATAAAGCAAGGTGTATTGTTGATCAAGTTGTTGATTCTACTGCGGTATTGTCGCAACAGGGGCAAGAAAATTTTTCTGAGACGATAGAGCGCATTACGAGTAAAGGTGGTACAACTGAAGTCGCTCTAAGTTATTATAAAGAAATAGGTTTTTCTTATTTTATAGATGAATCTTTAAAACGATCAACTCAAAAAAGCATAGAACTAGAGAGGTAATATAAACCTTTGGTTGTTGATTGGTTGTGGTTGCGTGATGTAAATAATGCGGTTTAATTTATCTAAATAGTATTATTAATATTTTTAAACAAAGATAACTTATTGTTTTATTTGGCAAAAGGCCTCTTTTGTAAAGATAATTTTATATTTGTTTGATGTTTTTTGTTTACATAATCTATAATTTTAGTTACAACTTATTGTATCAATATAAAAAGTTGATAAATTTTAAGTAACATGCTTAAGCTCTGGAGGGGTTCGGAGTTCTAGCATAAAAATTAAGTAAGATGCAGCCGATCAGTAGCTCTTAAATAATAAAAATATGTGCTAAGAAAGGTAAATGATAATGACATTTGCAGTACAACTTCCTAACGTGGAAAAGCACA